>JAIEQA010000031.1 GCA_019748095.1 Caulobacteraceae bacterium
CCAACACCTGTTCCTGCCGGTCTTGGTCTTGCGACACGCCGAAGGCCATCAACTGGTCCAGCTTGAGCCAGCCGGACCGATAGGCGGTCATCAAGGCGGGGGCGACCGCCCCCAGACGCAGCCGCTGGCGCACCGTCTGGGCAGACACCCCGAACCGGGCCGCGATCTCCTCGGCCCCATAGCCCTTCTCCTCGGCCAGCCGCCGGAACGCCTCATACTGGTCGGCGGGATGCATATCCGAGCGGGTGACGTTCTCGTCCAGACTGATCTCATGGGCGTCGTTGTCGGCATCGACGATGCAGCGTACCGGCTGGGTCTTCTTGAACGTCTTGCGCTTGGCCAGCAGCCGCAATGCCTGCCGCCGCCCCTCACCGATAGTGACCAAATAGCGCCCGGTCGGTTCGCCATCGCCATCGATCTCGATCTCCACCACCAAGGGCTGGATCACCCCCTTGGCCTTGATCGACCCGGCCAAGGCCTCGATGGCCTCGGCTGAGTGTGGTGCCTTCCTCGCATTCCTGGGCGAGACCCTCAGCTTGTCGAGCGGCACGAACAGCACCGCGCCATGCTCTGGCCGGTCGATGCTGCGCACCGGATCGTCTGTGGGCACCCCCATCGCCGACGTCGCATCGGTCGCGAGGATCTGGGTGGATTGGGTCGTCATGTCTGCCTCCTTTGGGCACGGGTTGCAGGCACGCGAAACGCGCGCCTGAAACCCTGCCCCTCGGCGAGAGCGGGGTAGCAAAGGCCAGGGCGGACCGGCCGGAGGGGGATCGCCCGACCTGCACAAGCCTGACAGCAGTTCGAGAGTGCCAACCGTCGCCGGCGCGGAAGGTTGGGGAGACCGGCCGGTCCGGCGGCGCAGCCGCTTCACCCTGGCCTGCGCGAGGGCGGAGCCCTTAGTTCTCGGGGATGGCATGATGGCAATGGTTGGCACTGCACGGCTGGCGACATCGGCTCGATTGCCGCTGCCCGGCCCGTGCGATGATGTCGCGTTGGCCCGTGAGATTTGTAACGCGAACGATCTTATGGCGTAGTGAAGTCATGACGCTGCTTCGTCGCGCTCGTTTTGGTCTGTCTCTCGGCTTGATCGCCTTGCTGGGCGTCATGTTCATCGCGACCATTGCGAAGGCCCATGACGGTCTGCGTCCGGGCGTCCCGGTCGCCGACAGGGTCATGACGGACGAGGACGGCGCGTGTCCCGACCGTCCGGATCAGGACTGCCGGATGGCATGCCGGGTGTTCTGCCACGGTTTGGTGGTCGTGGCTCCGGACCCGCCCCGACCCATGGCCGTTCAGCTAATGCAGTACCGTGAGCCGCCCACAAAAGATGTGGCGTTTGCCGGGGAGACCGAAGATCCACCCCCGCGAGCGTAATCCTGCTCTCAAACTCCCCCTCTTCTCATTCTCTAGGACTGAAAATCATGAAACGTTCGATCACCCTGGCAGCCGCCATGCTGCTCGCGTCCGGTACAGCTGCCTTGGCGGCCTCGCCGGACACCGTGGTCCAGGCCGCGGCATCCTGCTGCGCCGCGATCGCATCCTGCTGCGAAATGCTCGCGGCCTGCTGCTAGAATAAAGTCTAAAGGAGGTGCTCGCCCGAAAGGGCGGGCATCGACCCCAGGTCGTCCTGCTTCGAAAACGCTCGGACAAACACGGCGCGACAGGGTCGATTGGGTCTGGAACAGACCAACAGCTGAGAGGTCTGGACCCGCCAAACGCCCACGTCGGGCTTCGCGCTCCAATCCCGAAACGCGAGATTTCGGCCTCGTGACGAGGGGTCCCAGGGTCAGGGCCGTATATGGACTATGAGACCCTGTAGATTTGGAGTGTCCAATATGTCTTCCCGCAAAATCCTGTCCCTGCTTGGTGCCGCCAGCGCCCTGCTGCTCGTGGCTACACAGGCCGATGCCCACGCGCGCGTCGTGGCCTCCAGCCCGGCGGCGAGCGCGACCGTCGCCTCCACCCGTGCGATTTCCGTGACCTTCAGCGAACGGGTCGCCCCGGCGTTTTCGGGCCTGGACGTCGTCAATGCCGCCGGCACCAAGATCGCGGTGACATCCAGCGTGTCGAATGACGGCAAGACGATCTCGGGCCGCACCGGGCGTGCCCTTGCTCCTGGTGCCTACACGGTGAACTGGCGGGCGGCGTCGGCCGACGGCCATCGGATGACCGGAAACTTCGCCTTCACGGTGCGCTAAACCCCATGCTCGACGTCGTGGTCATCGGGTTGCGGCTCGCCCAATACGGCGGAGCCGTCGTCCTGCTGGGAACGCCCCTGTTTCTGCTTTACGGACTGCGCGCCACAGACGCGCTGGCCCAGACTTGGCCGAAACGTCCCCTGGTCGCGGCCTGCGCCGTCGTGGCGGCGGCGTCGGCCGCCGGTCTGATCGCCCAGACCTCCGTCATGGCGGGCTCGATCACCGAAGGCCTGAAACCGGCGTCGCTCGGCTTCATGATCACGGGCACGACGCTGGGGCCCGCCTTTCTTCTGCGTGCCGGAGTCGCCCTGGCGGCAATGGGACTTGTTCTGATGTCTCGGCCGTCCCGACGTCAATGGATGGTTCTCGTCGTCGCCGGTCTGGTGGTGAGCGCGAGCTTCGCCTGGACGGGCCATGGCGCGGCGACAGAGGGTCCCGGCCATTATCCGCATCTGATAGGCGCGATCCTGCACAGCTGGGCCGCCGCGCTATGGCTCGGGGCCCTCGCGGCGCTTCTGATCATGGTCGCGCGTCACCGACCGGGGGATGCCTTGAGCGATCGGGTTCTGCACGAGGCCCTGCAGGGCTTCTCCGGCGTCGGCACGGTCGCCGTGGCGGTCCTGGTCCTGAGCGGTCTTGTGAACAGCTGGTTCATGGTCGGCATCGACCAGATCGGCGGGCTCGTGACCACGCCCTACGGATGGCTGCTCCTCGCCAAGCTGGGCCTCTTCGGCGTGATGCTGGCGCTGGCGGCGTCGAACCGCTTCCATCTCACGCCGGAAATGGCTGTCGCCCTCGGCGACCCGGACGACCTGCGGGTCGCCGTATCCCGGCTCAAGCGCAGCCTGGCGCTAGAGACCCTGGTCGCCCTGGCCCTGTTGGCCGTCGTGGCCGTAATGGGCACCCTTGCACCCGTCTCGGCGATGGACATGGGAATGTAGGATCGGAGCGGGACGAACTCGAAGGCTCGTCCCGCTTCGTTAACCGTGCCGCGCGAACACGCGCGTCGCGCCGCCCCGCATCACCAGCAAGGTCTCGAACGGCTGTTTGCGGCCGTCCGGCATTTCCATGCCGGGCGACCCCAGCGGCATGGCGGGCACTGCCAATCCGATCGCCTCGGGGCGTTCCGCCAGAAGCCGTCGCACGTCCTGGGCAGGCACATGGCCCTCCAGCGCATAATCGCCGATCAGGGCGGTGTGGCACGAGGCCATGGCATCGGGAATGCCTCGCGCCTTGCGGATCGGTGTCAGGTCGGACTGTTCAATGATCCGCGCCCTGAAGCCGGCGGCGCGCATGTGGTCGACCCAGGCGGTGCAGCAGCCGCAGGTGGGGCTCTTGTAGACCACCAGTTCGGGGGCCGGCCGCGGGGTCTGGGCGCAGGCCGTGGTGGCGGCGGCGCCCAGGGCTGCCCCGAGAAGAACGCGGCGAGACAGGGTTACTGGCGACATGGAAGACCTCTTCGATCGAATCCGCGGGTGCTTGGCTAGCCGGATCAAGCCGGGCGGCGCAGCGGCCGCGCGGACGAGTGATAGCGGGCGAACCGCCATTCGTCGCCCCGTTTGCGCAGCACGCTGGTGGCGACGCCGCGGCGTTCGATCGCCTCGCGCGCGTCATCCTTGAAGGTGATGTGGTAGGTGTAGGTCTCGCTGACGAAGGCGGTATCTCCGTCGATTTCGACCTTCATCTCGTGATCCCGAAAATCGAAGCCGGCCAGATCGTCGAACTCGGGTCCGAGATGATGCTCCAGATAATAGGCGAAGCTGCCCTCGACCCCGCCGTTCTCGAAGATCGCCGAGTCGGTCCAGAACAGGGCCGGAGTTTTGGAAACATCCATTCGCTCGATCGCGTCCTTGTAGGCTGAGACCACCGCGCTGACCGCTTGTTCCTCGGTGCTCTGGGCCTGCGCCGAAGAGGCGATGACGGCGGCCACGGCCAGACCGGCCCAGGATGTTCGAAAATTCATCTGCATCTCCCTATTCGGACCCGGTCCCCTGACCGGTTTCGTTTCTTCTGTTATCTACGCGTCGGCGTCGCCGATCCCTCGCTCGAGGGATCGCGCCGTCTGCTGCGTAAGGGGAAGTGTGGGGGTATGAGGAGAGTGCTCAATGACACGTGATATCGATGAGCTGCTGGCGCGTCTCGCTGCTACGCCGGTCGATCGGCCTCTGGACGGACTGGAATCGACGGTGTGGAACCGGGTCGATGCCATACGCAGCGAAAGGCTGATGTCGCAGCTTCGGGCCGGGGCCGTCGCGGTGGCCTTGATGACGGGCGTGACCGCTGGCGGCGTCGCGGCCGTGGCGTCGCCGAAAGACCCGGCCGAGATGTCGATCTTCACCGTCGATGCCGGTCTGTCCCCGCTTCTCAGGCTGGATGCTCACTCATGATGAAGGGCTGGCGCGCGATCGCGCTGACGGCGGTCCTGGCGGCCATCGCCAGCGCCGCCGGAACCTGGATCGGGGCCAGCTGGGTGCTGGATCGACGCGCCCCCCCCTCACTGCACGATATCGTGCATGATGAACTTGAGCTGTCCACGGACCAGCATGCCCGGATCGAAGTGATCGAAGCCCGATTCGCCGCCATCCGTCCCGGCTTGGAAAACGAGGTCCGTGCCGCCAATCAGGAGCTGGCACACGCCATCGAGCAAAGCGATGGTGATAGCCCTCAGGTCCAGGCGGCCGTTGATCATTTCCACGTGGCCATGGGGGCCTTGCAGAAGGAGACCATCGCGCACGTCTTCGAGATGCGCTCGGTGCTGACGCCGGAGCAGGCTGCCGTCTTCAACGACCGGATCGTCGAAGCCCTTTCGTCGACCGAATCCTGAGGCGACGGCATGGACACTCTTGGGGACCTGCCGGCTCGCGCCGCCGCCGGGGACCGGGCGGCGTTCAGCGACCTGATGCGGCAGACCAAGTCGGCGCTCTTCCGCTTCATCCGGCGTTATGTCGGCGATGAACAAGAGGCTCAGGACCTTCTTCAGGAAAGCTATGCGGCCGCCTGGCTCGGTCTGCGGCGCTACGATCCCAACCGCTCGTTCGAAGCCTGGCTGCGCACCATAGCGCTCAATAAATGCAGGGACTGGTCGCGCCGCCGTTTCGTGCGCCGCTTGGTGAGCGGGTCGAAGGATCTCACGACCCCGGAGGCCCTGTCCGTCTCCGACGGCGCCGAACCGATCGACGATCAGATGGAGATCGCCCGCAGCCTGACGCGGTTGAACCGCGAGATCAGCCTGCTGGCACCTCACCTGAAGGAACCTCTGCTGCTGACCGCGATCGAAGGGCGGAGCCAGTCCGAAGCTGCCGATATCCTGGGCATCTCAATCAAGGCGGTGGAAACGCGGGTGGCCCGGGCGCGTCGCAAATTGTTTAAGGCCCTGAGCGACTCTGGCCCTCCACCTTCGCGCTGACGGCTCGTGTCCACTCAACTCTCCACGCACGCGGAGGGCGATATGACGCAGTCCTCGATCCCGCAAAACAGGCATGGAAGACGACAAGAACGAGGGATATCGGCATTCGACGCGTATAATGAATGTACGCGTCGGACACTCCCCCTCCTTCGATGCGCCACCAGGAGAGACATCATGAACCGTTCGATTCTCGCTAGCCTAGCCGTGTTCTCAGTCGTCGCCCTTTCGTCGGCGGCCCACGCTCAGAGCAATCCACATGCCGGAATGTCGCCGCAGGAGCATGCCGCCATGCAGGCCGCGCCCGCCGCCTCGGGCATAGTCACGACGCCGGCGGATAATGCCATGCTGAGCGCTGCGCCCGAGACCTTCACCGCGACCTTCCCCCACGCCATGACGCTGACGTCCCTAAAACTGACGGGCCCGGCGACGGAGGTCGTCGATGTGGAGATCGCCGCAGCGTCAGCGCCTCAGACGACCGTTAGCGCGCCCCTGCCGACACTCGCACCCGGCAGCTATTCCGCAGCCTGGACCGCGAAGGGAGCGGACGGACATGAGATGAACGGTGCCGTCCGTTTCATGGTGCACTGAAGCCGAACCTTGAGCGTTAGCCAAGCCTTGCACTTGAAATGAAGAAGCGCCGTGCAGCATCGCTGCACGGCGCTTCAGTTTCGGGTGGGCGCGGAAGCGGGTTTCCCCGCGACCGCCGCCGAAATTTCCCTCGCCTAGAACCAGGCTCGTATACCCACGACCACCCGAGTGTCCTCCGAACTCCGCCCTTCCGCTTCCAGGAAGTCGCGTGTGCCGCCGAAGCTCTTGGTCCATTCGACGCCGACATAGGGCGCGAACTCCTTGCGTATCTCGTAGCGCAGACGCGCCCCGACCTGAAGCGAGGAAAGGCCCGATCCGATCGAGAGTTCGGGAATGTCTTCGGCCGACAAGGTGACTTCTGCGCGCGGCTGCAGGATCCATTTCTGCGTGATGCGCTGGTCGTACTCCGCCTCGGCACGAGCGGTCAGCTCGCCCTTGTTGGACAGGAATGCGGCCGCATCGACTTCGAACCAGTAGGGCGCGAGCCCCTGGATGCCGACGACCAGATCCGTGCGATCGCCTTCAGGCCGATAGGTTTGGCGCACCCCGGTCTGGAAATCGAAGAACGGCCGGATGGCGCGGCTGTAGAGCGCCTGGACCTCCGCTTCCTCCACCCCGTCGCCGAACTCGCCTTCGCCCTCGAACTTCCACCAAAAGCGATTGATGTCGCCGCCCGTCCAACCCTGAACGTCCAAAGCATAAGCGTCCTCGCCCTCCGAGAACGTCACTTCCGCCTGATCGATGATCACCGCGGTCGCGCGGACATCGCCATGTTCGACACGCAGCTGTTCACGCGCGGCCGCCATCTCGGCAGGATCGAACAGGCCGTCTGCCGCATGAACGGGACCCGTGGTCGCTCCGGCGGGGGTCGGCATCTCCGGTTGGCGCCCCGGGGTGTCCGCGCTGGTAGGCACATTCGGCGGCGTGACCATGCCCGCCATGGCGTGCCCGGCGTGTGGATCGGCCTGCGCACCCGGCGCGGGTGCCATGTTGGACATGTCATGACCTGCATGCGGGTCCGCCTGGGCCGCTGGCGCAGCCGGCGTCATCGTCGACATGTCGTGCCCAGCATGGGGGTTCGACTGGGCCGCCGGCACGGGTGCCGTCGCCGGTGCCACGTTGGACATATCATGACCTGCATGCGGGTCCGCCTGGGCAGCGGGCGCAGCCGACGTCGTCGTCGACATGTCGTGCCCCGCATGCGGATCTGCCTGAGCCGACGGGGCGGCTGGCATGTTCGGCATCATCGCGGACATGTCATGACCCGCATGCGGATCGGGTTGTGCCGCCGACGCAGGCGGCGCGGCCGGCGTCATGGTGGACATGTCGTGGCCGGCATGGGGATCGGCCTGAGCCACGGGCGCGGGTGCCATCGTGGACATGTCATGACCGGCATGCAGATCGGTCGATGCGATCCGCTCGGGGACCGAGCCGGGCGGACAGACCGGAGCACCGGCGGCGCCGATCCGGGTCGCATCGCCGGTCGGCGCACCCCGCCGGACGCAACCCTGTGGCAAGAGCGCGGTCTGGGCGGGCTGGGCCGACGCCGCGTGGCCGGCGTGGGATTGCGACTGGGCCAGAACCGGCGTGGCGGAGGCCAGGATCAGGGGAACGAGGGCGACAGCGGTCCGGATCACGCGGCGACTCCATCCATGGGGCGAACGGTGACGACGTTGAACATCCCGGCGTGCATGTGCATCAGCATGTGACAGTGGAAGGCCCAGTCCCCCGGCGCGTCGGCCGTCAGGTCGAAGCTGACCTTGCCGCCCCCCGGCACATTGACGGTGTGCTTCAGCGGCTGGTGGCCCTGCGGGCCTCCCGTGACCAGTTCGAAGAAATGGCCATGCAGATGGATCGGGTGGGCCATCATCGTGTCGTTGACCAGGGTCACGCGGACGCGCTCGTCGCGCTCGAAGCGGATCGGTTCGACGATCTCGGAAAATTTCCGCCCGTCGAAGCCCCACATGAATCGTTCCATGTTTCCTGTCAGATGGATCTCCATCGTCCGGGCCGGCGGTCGCTGGTCCTTGTTGGGCGTCAGGGACACCAGGTCGGTGTAGACGAGAACCCGGTGGGGCACGTCCTCGAGACCCAAGGGCCGCTCGCCCATGCGATTGGACGGTGCCATGGCGATGGCGTCCACGCCGACGCCCACGGCCATATCGGGTGGGGCGTTGTTCGGGTCGCGCATGTTCATGCCCGCCATGGACCCATGGTCCATCCCGCCCGTGGCACCGCCGGCCTGGGTCGCCGCTGCACCGTGGTTCATCCCGGGCATCGCGCCGTGATCCATGCCGGCCATCGCGCCGTGGTCCATCCCGGCCATGCCACCCATCCCCATGTCCTTCATGGTCAGGTTGGGGACTTCGCGCAGCGCCGGCACTTCAGCGGTCATGCCCAGGCGCGGCGCCAGGGTTGCCCGCCCCATGCCGGACCGGTCGATGGCCTCGGTCACGATGGTATAGGCCCGGTCCTCGGTCGGTCGGACGATCACATCATAGGTCTCGGCGACCGAGATCTGGAACTCGTCGGTCTCGACCGGCCGCACGTTCTCGCCGTCGGCATTGACCACGGTCATCGCGAGGCCCGGAATGCGGACATTGAAGATCGACATGGCCGAGGCATTGATGATGCGCAGCCGCACGCGTTCGCCGGGCCTGAACAGGCCAGTCCAGTTCTCCTGCGGACCGTGTCCGTTGATCAGATAGGTATAGGTCGTGCCGTTGACGTCGAGGATGTCGCGCGGGTCCATGCGCATCTCGCCCCACATCCGGCGCTCCTCCAGGCTCATCCGGTCGTTGCCGTTCAGGAACCCGGCCAAGGTGGTGCGCTGCTGGTTGAAGTAGCCGGGGCTCTTCTTCAGCTTGGTCAGGATCTCGTGCGGATGCATGAAGCTCCAGTCCGACAGGACCAGCACATGCTCGCGATCATATGTGACGGGATCGGCACCCACGGGGTCGATGACCAGCGGCCCATAATGTCCAAGCGGTTCCTGCAGACCCGAATGGCTGTGATACCAGAACGTCCCGGACTGACGGATCGGGAATTCATAGACGAAGGTCTCCCGCGGCTTGATGCCGGGGAAGCTGACGCCGGGCACGCCGTCCATCTGAAACGGCAGCAGGAGCCCGTGCCAGTGGATCGAGGTGTCCTCGTCCAGCGTATTGGTAACCGATAGCCGCGCCGTCTGACCTTCGCGCAGCCTGATCAGCGGAGCCGGCAATACGCCATTCAGGGTGATGGCACCGCCGGTCCGGCCGTTGACCGTGAAGGGCGACCGTCCGACGGTCAGTTCGATGTTTGGCCCGGTCAGGGTCGGAAGGTCGGACCGAAGTCCCGGCGTCCCCGTCTGCGCCCACGCCGGCAACAGGCCCTGAAGGGCTAGCACCCCGCCTCCGGCGACGGTTCCCCGCAACAGGGCTCGACGATCGAGCTTCATCCGACACTCCCAACTTG
>JAIEQA010000165.1 GCA_019748095.1 Caulobacteraceae bacterium
GGCCTGCGCGAGGGCCAGTACAGCGTCACCGTCACCCGCGGCCTGATCGAGGCCCTGGACCGCGACGAGATGGAGGCCGTGCTCGCCCACGAACTGACCCACGTCATCAACAAGGACGTGCGGACCATGGTGATCGCCTCGATCTTTGCGGGCATCATCACCGTTCTGGCCGAACTGGTGTTCCGCAGCCTCTTCTATGTGCGGGGCGGCCGCCGCGATAACAAGAACGGCGGGCCGCTGCTGCTGATCGGGTTCGTGATCGCCCTCGTCGGGTTCGCCCTGGCCATCGTCATCCGTCTGATGCTGTCGCGCACGCGCGAATATGTGGCCGACGCAGGAGCAGTGGAACTGACCAAGAACCCGGACGCGATGATCTCGGCCCTGAGGAAGGTCTCGGGTCACTCCCAGTTGAAGGCCCCGGACGAGCTTCAGGGCATGTTCCTCGACAATCAGAAGGAGGGATTCATCGACGGCCTGTTCGCCACCCACCCGCCGATCGATAAACGGATCGAGGCGCTGATCCGCTTCGGCGGCGGCGTCGATCCCGGACCGTGGGTTGGTCAGGCGCTGCCGGCGGCGGCGACCTCGGTGCCGGTGTCGGGCTGATCAGTCGAACCGGGTCCAGCCCAGCGGCTGCAGCACTTCCAGCGGCCGGAACTGGGCCTTGTAGTCCATCTTGGGCGAGCCCTGGACCCAGTAGCCGAGATAGACATAGGGCAGTCTGACCGTCTGGGCCTGACGGACGTGGTCGAGGATGGCGAACACCCCCAGCGACCGCTTCTCCAGCGCCGGATCGAAGAAGGAATAGACCATCGACAGCCCGTCCGAGAGCAGGTCGGCCAGGGTCACCGCCACCAGATCGCCCGGGCCTTCGTCGGTCGAGGGCAGGCGGTACTCGATCAGATGGGTCCGGACGGCCGTGTCCTCGACCATGGCGATATAGTCCTGCCAGATCATGTCGGTCATGCCGCCGCCCGGGTGGCGGGTCGACAGATAGCGTTTCAGCAGGGCGAACTGCTCCTGGGTCGCCTCGGCCTCGACCAGGTCGCGCGAAAGGTCGGCGTTGCGGGCCAGAACCTTGCGCTGGCCCCGCGAGGGCGTGAAGGCGGCCACCGGCAGCCGCACCGAGACACAGGCGTCACAGCCCTCGCAGGCGGGGCGGTAGGCGATGTTCTGGCTGCGGCGGAACCCGGCGTGGGTCAGCTCGTCATTGACGTGGGCCCCGTCCGAGAAGGGCAGGTTGGCAAACACCTTCCGCTCGGTCATGCCGGGCAGATAGGGGCAGGGGGCGACGGCCGTCATGAAGAAGCGAAGCTGGCGTGTCGGAACGTGCTGCGTCACGTCAGTCCGCCCGCATCCGAAGTCGTCGCCCGTCTGGCCGCTGTCTGGTCATGGCGTGATTTGGCGACATTCTGTGCGGCGCCGCAAGAGCGTTCGCGCTGCAACCGAATGCCGCCGGGGGCGTCACAGACTGGTGTCCATCGGCAGGACCGGGGCCTCACGCAGCAGGACGATGGCGATCCGGCGGTTGCCGGGCAGGGCAGGGTCGTCGGGATAGAGCGGATCCGAACCCGCCTTGCCCGCCACCGAATAGACCCGGTCGGCATCGACGCCGGCGGTCTGCAGGATCTGGCGCGACGCATCGGCCCGGCTGGCCGACAGGGGCCAGTCGCTGGCCGTCGAGGCCCGGCCGGAGCCGGCCACGGCGCTGGTATGGCCCGAGATGGAAATCCGGTTGGGCAGACGGTTCACGACCCCGGCGACGGCCCGCAGCAACACCTGGGCACGGGCGTTGGGACGGGCCGAGTTCTGCTCGAACATCGAGCGGCCCTCCTGATCAACCAGCTGGATGCGCAGCCCCTCGGGCGTCTGGTCGATGATCATCTGTTTCGACAGTTCGGCCAGTTCCGGCATGCGCTGCATGGCCTGCCGCAGGGATTCCGCGGCCGAGGCGAACTCTGCTGCCTCGCGCTGCGCGATCTCCTCGCGCAGCTGCGCCTCGGACGCGGCGGCCAGATTGGCGCTCGGACCCGCCTCGTCCGGTGCATCGAGGGGGGACTCCGGTGCGCCCTGTTCAATGATCTCACGCGACCCGGCGCTCATTGCCCCGTCCGCGCCGAGTGCCGTGCCGCCCAGCAGACCGCCCGACCCGGAGGTGGAGTCCGACACGCTGGCCGGGGCGAAATAGGCGGCGATCCCCTTCTTCTGCTCGGGGTCGGTCGTGTTGATCAGCCACATCAGCAGGAAGAAGGCCATCATCGCCGTCACGAAGTCGGCATAGGCCACCTTCCACGCGCCACCGTGGTGGCCGCCGCCGGACACCTTCTTGACCTTCTTGATGATGATCGGACGTTCGCTGGCGTTCATCGGTTCGGGCCCACGGAAACTCAGCAGGACCGTGGGCGATCAAGGTTAAGGCGGCGTTGCGAACTGTGGAGTTGTCGGCGCGACCAACTGCCCCTAAACCCGCCGCCACGCGGATGTGGCGGAACTGGTAGACGCACCAGATTTAGGTTCTGGCATCGCAAGGTGTGGAGGTTCGAGTCCTCTCATCCGCACCAAAAAAGCCCGGAGCGAACGCTCCGGGCTTTTCAGTTTCCGGACGATCCGGAGATCCTAGTCCTTCTGGTTGTCGACCCCACTGCCCATCGCTTCAGCCGGAGAGGACATGGTTGTCTCTTCGGTGATGTCGATGCCCTGGGCCAGCTTGGAGTGCCAGAAGCCGTAGGCGGCGTAGACCACCGCACCCACGGCTCCATAGATGGCCAGGATGGTCAGCGGGAGCGGGTTGCCGTCCATGGCGTGCTGAACCATCGGGATGAAGTTGAACCCGGCCAGCGACAGACAGGCCAGAATGCCCAGTCCTGCGGTCCAGACGCCGCCCGGAACCTTGAAGGGGCGCTCCATCTCCGGATGCTTGATGCGCAGGAAGATCACGCTCAGGCAAACGATCGAGAAGGCCACGGCCGTACCCAGTGACACGAGGTCACCGAGGATCGAGATGGGCAGGAAGGAGGCGCAGACCGCGATCACGATGCCCAGCAGGATGGTCCCGATCCAGGGCGTGCGGAACTTCGGATGGATGACCGCAAACGCCTTGGGCAGAAGCCCGTCGCGCGCCATGGTGTAGAAGATCCGCGTCTGACCGTAGCACAGCACCAGCATGACCGAGGACAGGCCGGTGATCGCCCCGATCTTGATCAGGAAGGCGATCAGGTTCAGCTGACCCCCCTCGGCCGAGGCGAGGGGGATATTTGCCCATTCCAGACCCATGCGGTCAATGGCGACCGCCACAGGAGCGGGGCTTGCCAGCTCCAGATAGGGGACTACACCGGTCATGACGGCCGCGACCGCCATATAGATCAACGTACAGACGAACAGCGCCCCAAGGATGCCGATCGGCACGTCCTTGGAAGGATTCTTGGCCTCGGCCGCAGCGGTCGAGACCGCTTCGAAGCCGACGTAGGCAAAGAAGATGATCGCGGCTCCGCGGAAGATGCCGCCTGTCCCGAACTGATCCCAGGTGCCGCCTTCCGGGGTCGGCGGAATGAACGGCACCCAGTTGGCCGGGTTCACGTAGCCAATGCCGACTGCGATGAACGTCAGCAGGACCACGATCTTGATGACCACGATCGCGTTGTTAATGTTCGCCGACTCGGACACACCCAGCACCAGCAGGGCGCAGACTGAGGCGATGCCGATGGCTGCGACCAGGTTGAAGGTCCCGGTCAGGGGGAAGGAGCTTCCACCCGCGCCGACCACGGCCTGAACCAGGGGTGTCGCCCACTGCGGGCCTTCGCCTCCGGCATAGGCGATGGTCGGGAACAGACTCTGGGACACTCCGAAGTCGGAAAGGATCGACACGACATAGCCTGACCAGCCGACGGCCACAGTCGAGGCGGCAACGCCGTACTCGAGCACCAGCAGCCAGCCCATGACCCAGGCGAAGACTTCGCCCAGCGTGCCATAGGCATAGGTGTAGGCGGAACCTGAAACCGGCATGGTGGAGGCGAGTTCGGCGTAGCAAAGGCCGGCGAGACCGCAGGCGATGCCGGCGACCACGAAGGACAGCATTATGGCAGGGCCCGTATGGGCGGCCGCAACCTGGCCCGTCAGAACGAAGATCCCGGCACCGATAATGGCACCGATCCCGAGGCTCATCAGATTGAGCGGCCCCAGACTCCGCTTGAGCTCGCTCTTGGCGGCCTCCTTCTGGATCTGGGCTACGGATTTCTTGAGGAACAGACGGTTCCCCTTTGGCCTCAGGCCTGTTGCGGACATAAAGTCTCGCCCCCTTGAAACTATAGCGGCCCCCCCGGCGCCGCTTTCTGGCGCGACCCCTAGTCTTGCCCTTGCGGACTGGCAACTGTGTTTCAGATCTATGATGCCGGGACGATGTTTCAGTGAACGGGACTCTGCCGACCGAGCGCCAGAATCTCTGACCCTCCCGGCCCGTACGCTGGTGCCCGGCGCGCGATCTGCTTAGGTTGGCCCTGATGATGAACGCGGGGGCCAAGGCCCTCTCACCAAAGCGATCTTAACTGGGGAGTTAAACTTGGCAGGAAATGCAATTGCGCCGGGTCAGGCGCAATGGTCGTCAAAGGCGGCCTTCATTCTCGCGGCGACCGGTTCGGCCGTCGGTCTGGGCAACCTTTGGCGATTCCCGACGGAGGTGGGGACCAACGGTGGCAGCGCCTTCGTGCTATTGTACGTCCTCTGCGTGGTACTGATCGCCCTGCCGCTGCTGCTGGCTGAAAGTCTGATCGGACGCCACGGCCAGCGCTCGACCATCGGCAGCGCCGTCCATCTGGCCCGTCAGTCGGGTGCCAGTCCGGCCTGGAGCTTGCTGGCGATCATCGGTCTGATCGCCAATACCGCCATCCTGACCTTCTACTGTGTGGTCGCGGGCTGGGTGGTCTATTTCGTCGGCACCAGCGCCGCTGATTTTATCGGTGCCATCGGGGCGGGTGAGCCGCTGCGGGGGGCCTATGCCGGACAGTCGGTTGACCAGATCCGGCAGATGATGCCGACCCTGTTTGCCAACCCGTATCTGCTGGTCGGTCTGCAACTCGCGTTCGTGGTGGTGACGGTCTGGATCGTCGCCCGCGGCGTCAAGGGCGGCATCGAGGCGGCAGCCACCTGGATGATGCCGGCCTTCTTCTTCCTGCTGATCGGCATCACCATCTATGCTGCCTTCATCGGTGATTTCGCCGCGGCCGTGACCTACCTGTTCACGCCCGATTTCGGCCGCGCCCTGCAGCCCGGCGTGTTGAATGCGGCCCTGGGCCAGGCCTTCTTCTCGCTCAGCCTCGGCGGCGGTGCCATGATCGCCTACGGGGCCTATGCCTCGCGCGAGACAAATCTCTCCCAGACCTCCGGCATGATCGCCTTTGCTGACACCTCCGTGGCCATCATCGCCGGCCTCGCCATCTTCCCGATCGTCTTCTTCGTCGGGATGGAGCCGAATGCCGGCCCGACCCTGATGTTCCAGACCCTGCCGGCGGCCTTCAACGCCATGCCGGGCGGGGCGCTGGTCGGCCTCGCCTTTTTCATCCTGGCCCTGTTCGCTGCCCTGACCTCCTCGGTCTCCCTGCTGGAGATATCGGTCGGCTGGGTGATCGAAAAATTCGGCATTTCACGCGTCACGGCCTCGGTCGGGATCGGCGTGCTGGTGTTCGTGATCGGCCTGTTGTCGGCCCTGTCGTTCAATGTGCTGGCGGACCAGCGGCCCATCCCCTTCATCCCGGGCTTCGAGAATGCGACCTGGTTCGACGCCATTGACGGGATCACCGGAAAACTTCTGCTGCCGCTGTCGGGCCTGATCACGGCCCTCTTCATCGGCTGGGTCGCTGACCGCAAACTTGTCGATGCCGAGACCGGTCTGAACGGTGCCGGCCTGGCGGTCTGGCGCTTCCTCGTTGCCTGGCTATGCCCCTTGGCGGTGGCAGCCATCCTGGTCATCGGCCTGTTCCCGCAGCTCCTCGTCTAGGTCGTCATAGGGCAGGGCGGACCACTGGCCGCATCGGTGCGGCCAGTGGTTCCCTTTCGTTGGCCGGTCCGTGACTTTTTGGTGCCGTTGCGGCACGCCCCACGGATGACCCTGCCAATCTACAGCGTCCTCGACGCGTTGAAGGCCGCGCTTGTGAGCGGCACCACTGCCATCTTGGCTGCGCCCCCGGGGGCGGGCAAGACCACTGTTGTGCCGCTTGCGCTGCTGAATGCCGAGTGGCTGGGCCGGGATCGCATCCTTGTCCTCGAGCCACGCCGACTGGCCGCCCGGGCTGCGGCCGAGCGCATGGCTTCTATGCTCGGGGAAAGGGCAGGCGAGACGGTCGGCTACCGGACCCGCCTGCAGAGCCGGATCGGGCCGCGAACCCGGATCGAGGTCATCACGGAAGGCGTTTTCACCCGAATGATCCTCGACGATCCCGGCCTTGAGGGCGTCGGTGCGGTGCTGTTCGACGAGTTCCACGAACGCAGTCTGGACGCCGATCTGGGACTGGCCCTGGCCCGGGACAGTCAGGGCGTGCTGCGTGAGGACCTCAGACTGATCGTGATGTCCGCAACCCTCGACATCGCGGGGATCTCCCGTCTGTTGGACGGGGCACCGGTCATTGAGGCGGAAGGACGGGCCTTTCCGGTGCAGACCCTCTATCTCGGCCGCAATCCGGGGGAGCGGATCGAGGAGGCCATGGCCCGGGCCTGCCTGACGGCCCTGGGGGAGCAGACCGGTTCGATCCTCGGATTCCTGCCCGGGCAGGCCGAGATCCACCGCGTCGCCGGCATGGTGCGCGACCGGCTGAGAGACCCGACGGTCGATGTCGTCGGCCTGTATGGCGCACTGGACAAGGCAGAGCAGGATCGGGCCATCGAACCCTCGCCGGCTGGCCGGCGCAAGCTGGTGCTGACCACGTCCGTCGCCGAGACCAGTCTGACCATTGAGGGTGTGCGGGTCGTCATTGACTCAGGCCTGTCTCGCGTCCCCCGGTTCGAGCCCTCCAGTGGCCTGACCCGCCTCGCCACCGTCCGTGTCAGCCGGTCCTCGGCCGAACAACGCCGGGGGCGCGCGGGGCGAACCGCTCCGGGCGTCTGCTACCGTCTCTGGGATGAGGAGACGACGCGTGGGCTCGTGGCCCATCAGCGGCCCGAGATACTGGAGGCCGATCTGACCGGCTTGGCGCTGGATCTTGCCCGCTGGGGCGCACGGTCGGCCGAGGGTCTGGCGCTGCTGGACCCGCCGCCCGCAGGAGCCTTTGCGGAGGCGCGCACTGTGCTGGCGCGGCTGGGTGCTCTGGATGAAGCCGGGGGGCTGACCTCCCATGGACGGCGCCTTGCGGGCTTGCCGCTTTCGCCCCGGCTGGCCCATCTGGTCGCCAGCGCTGCTGATGCCGGAGCCGCCCGGCTCGGCGCGCGTATCGCCGCTGTGTTGAGCGAGCCGGGGCTGGGCGGGCGCGATGTCGACCTGCGCGAGCGGCTGCGCGGCTTCGACCGTGATCGCACGCCTCGCGCCAACGATGCCCGCAAACTGGTCGATCGCTGGGCCCGGGCTGCTGGTTCTACAGGGGGAAATGATGCCGAGATCGATCCCGGCACCCTGATCGCCGCCGCCTTTCCCGAGCGGATCGCGCGGGCCCGGGGCAAGCCGGGCGAGGTTCTGCTGGCGTCGGGGCGAGGGGCCTTCGTCGATGCGACCGATCCGCTGGCGTCCGAACCCTGGCTGGCGGTGGCCGATCTCGGCGGGGGCGACGCCCGGGACCGGATCCGGCTGGCCGCGCCGCTGGATGTCGGCGCAATCGAAGACCGATTGACCGTCGAGGATCGCCTGACCCGCGAGCCCTCCGGCCGGATGGTGATGCGGCGCATCCGGCGGCTGGGCGCGATCGTCGTCGATGAGCGGGTCACGGGTGCGCCCGATGCCCGGGCTGTGGCGGCGCTGCTGCGCGAGGAGGTCCAGCGGGGAGGGGTGTCCCGGTTGCCGTGGGGCGAGCGGTCGAGCCTTCTTCGCGCCCGGCTTGCCTTTGTCAGCACACTTGATGAGGGCTGGCCTGACGCCTCTGATGAAGGATTGCTGGCCACGCAGGAGATCTGGCTGTGGCCGCTTCTGGACGATGTCCAGTCCCTGGACAGGCTGTCTGACGCGGCGCTGGAGCAGGGTCTGCGGGCGCTTGTCCCGTGGGACCGGCAAAGGGGGCTCGACCAGCTGGCTCCGCCGCGCCTTGAGACGCCTCTGGGCTCGGCTGCCATCGACTATACGGCGAACGGAGGTCCCCGTGTGGATATCCGGGTACAGGAGCTGTTCGGCGTAACCATTCACCCGACCGTGGGCGGGGGGCGTGTTCCCCTGACACTGGCCCTGCTGTCGCCGGCGCGTCGTCCGGTGCAGGTGACGCGTGACCTGCCGGGGTTCTGGAAGGGCTCGTGGGCGGCGGTGCGGGCCGAGATGCGCGGGCGGTATCCGCGTCACCCCTGGCCCGAGAATCCGGCGGAAGCTCCGCCGACCAACCGGGTCAAGCCGCGCGGGACTTGACCTCAAACGGTGTCCGTCACCGCATAGATCATGATGCCGGTCGCAACCGCGAGGTTCAGGCTATCGGCCCGCCCCCGCATGGGGATCTTGACGTTGACGTCGCAGATCGCGGCCAGTGCGTCGGTCAGCCCCGCCTGCTCATTGCCCATGAGGACCAGCGTCGGCCGGGAACACACAGAGTCTCGGTAGCCGGCCGTGGCGTCCAGCCGGGTGCCGACGACGCTGCCCGGCCAGGTCGCGCGCCATGCCACGAAGGCCTCGGGCGTCGTGCGGGCGATGGCGACCGCGAAGACCGAGCCCATGGTCGCGCGCACCGCTTCCACGGAAAAGGGATCGACACAGTCGCCGATCAGGATCACGCCGCCGCAGCCTGCGGCATCGGCTGTGCGGATGATGGTTCCCAGATTGCCCGGATCGCGCACCTGTTCCAGCGCCACCCAGCAGGGGGCGGAGGCCGGGTCGATCGCCTCCAAGTGAGTGAAAGCCTGTTCGAAGACGGCCAGCACGGTCTGAGGGTTCTCGCGGCGGCTGATCTTTTCGAGAATGGGGTGGGTGACCGTCACGACGTCACCGCCGGTGCGGCGGGTCTCGGCAATCGCCCGGTCCAGCAGGGGATGGGGACGGGCCTCCATGCCGACCAGCAGGGTGGTCGGGGTGCGGCCCTGATCCAGCGCCTCACCGATGAACTTCAGCCCTTCAGCGAGGAACAGGCCTGTCGCCTCGCGCTCCTTGCGCATGTGCAGGGACCGGACGGCCTTGACGGTGTCGTTCGTCAGGCTGGTGATCAGCCGGCCGTCGCTCATTTGGCACACCAACGGGCGAAGAAACTGAGACCAAGGGCGCGGGCGTCCGGACCGTCTTCGGACAGGGCCAGTTCTCCCCAGTCGATCCGCCCGGTACGGGACGCCGTCGCCTCAGCCATCTGGTGCGCCAGGGAAATGCCGGAGATGCGGGCGGCATAGGCATTCAGCAGCAGGAAGTCGGCGTCATCTGAAAGCAGTGCGGCGCAGTCAGCCAGCAGCGCGGGCATGTCCTCGAACAGCCGCCAGACCTCGCCTGTCGGGCCGCGGCCATACTTCGGTGGGTCGAGGATGATGCCGTCGTAGCGGGAACCGCGGCGGACCTCGCGGGCGACGTATTTGCGAGCGTCCTCGACGATCCAGCGGAT
Source organism: Caulobacteraceae bacterium (assembly GCA_019748095.1). GTDB lineage: Bacteria > Pseudomonadota > Alphaproteobacteria > Caulobacterales > Caulobacteraceae > Brevundimonas. Next base: position 9,696 of record JAIEQA010000165.1, read on the forward strand.
CGGATGGTTCTCCAGACC
>JAIEQA010000142.1 GCA_019748095.1 Caulobacteraceae bacterium
GGGGACAGTTTTTCAGCCGCCGCAGACTCGATGGCGCGCACGACCGGGGCGATGCCCACGGCGTGGGCGGAGGCGAGGAAACAGCCCCATTTCTGCTGGTCGTTCAGCACGGTCTCCGAAGCGAGGGAGCCGAGGTTCAGCGAGATGTCCTTGGCATAGGCAGGCATCAGGTCGCGCAGGGAGTCGATGGACATTCTTTTTCTCCTTCGGAGAGGTCGGCTACCGCTCGACGCGCGGCGTCTCGCTACTTGAGCCGAAGGGAATTCGATGGAGCGACGCGCGTCGCGCTCAGGCAGCATCGACCGCGTCGCGAGCGTCAGCAGCCTGAAAAGATTGAGCGAGCGGCGACGGCATCACTGCCGTCGCCCTCACATACGGCCTTAGGCCGCGAGCGTTTCGCCGCCGACGGGGCGGTTGCAGGCGCACAGTTCGTCGGTCTGCAGGGCGTCGACGACCCGCAGGGTGTCGGCCGGGGCGCGACCCACGTTCAGGTTGGTGACATAGACGTGCTGGATGACATTGTGCGGATCGACCACGAAGGTGGCACGCAGGGCAACGCCCTCTTCCTCGTCGAGAATGCCCAGGGCGCGGGCCAGCTTGCCGCCGTTGTCGGCGAACTGCCAGATCGGCAGCTTGTTCAGGTCGGCGTGGTCCCGGCGCCAGGCCAGTTTCACGAACTCGTTGTCGGTCGAGCCGCCGAGCACGATGGTGTCGCGGTCCGCGAACTCACGGCCCAGCGAGGCAAACTCGGCGATCTCGGTCGGGCAGACGAAGGTGAAGTCCTTCGGATAGAAGAAGATCACCTTCCACTTGCCCTCGAACGAGTCCTTGGTGAGGGTCTCGAAAGCGGAGACGCCGTTTTCCTCGTGGGTGTTGAAGCCGGGCTTCACGCCGACGATCTTGAAATCAGGCAGGGTCTGACCGATGCCGAACATGGCTGTATCTCCGATGATGGACTGGGAACGCCGGACCGGGGAGGAGGCGTTGTGCGACCGCGAGATGCTCTGCTGCGCCGCACAAGTCAAAGAGATAAAAGCTCTGACGACGATAGATTGTCTTTATATAGCCAGGATCCCGACCTAGGTCGCGCGGATGCTTCCGACCCTGCGCCAGCTCCAGTATCTGAAACTCCTGTCCGAGCACGGCTCCTTCAGCCGGGCGGCCGAGGCGGCCCATGTCAGCCAGCCCGCCCTGTCCTCCGGTGTGCAGGAGCTGGAGCGGGTGCTGGGGGCCCCGGTCGTGGAACGCACCCGGGGCAATGTCCAGCTGACCGCCGTGGGGGCCGAGGCCTGTCGCCGGGCCGAGGATGTGCTGGCCCGGACCGAGGACCTGGTCGAGGCCGCCCGCAACGCCGGCCGTCCGCTGTCCGGACGGCTGCGGCTGGGCATCATCCCGACCGTGGCCCCCTTCCTGTTGCCGGCCACCCTGCCGGCGCTCAAGGCGGCCTATCCGGCCCTGCGCCTGTTCATTCGTGAGGACCTGACCCCGCGCCTGATCGCGGGGTTGAAGGCCGGGCAACTGGACTGCGCCGTCATTGCCCTGCCCTATGAGGCCTCGGGCATCGATCACGCCCATATCGGCGATGACGAGATCCTGGCCGCAGCCCCGGTGGGTCATCCGCTGGCCGCAGCCGGCGACATCCAGCCCGGGGCGTTGAAGGCCGACGACCTCATCCTGCTGGAAGACGGCCACTGTCTGCGCGATCAGGCGCTGGCGGGTATCGATATGGAGGCCCCGCGCGGCGAGGACGTGTTCGCGGCGACCTCCCTGCATACCCTGGTGCAGATGATCTCCTCGGGGCTGGGGGTGTCCTTCCTGCCGGCCATGGCGGTCCGGGCCGGACTGGCCGATGACAAGGGCGTGGTCATCCGCCATTTCGCCGCCGAGGCCCCGAAGCGCGAGATCGTGGTGGCCTGGCGGTCGGGATCCAGTCGAGCCGCTGAAGCCCGGCTGCTGGCCGAGGCGATGCGACTGGATTGAGATAACTCTTCCTTCTCCCCTTGGGAGAAGGTGGCTCGCGAAGCGAGACGGATGAGGGTCGGGTCTCAACGACGAAACACCGAACCCTCACCCTTTCGCGCCAGGACGGCGGCAGTTGCCGCCGTGCGCTCAAGCCCTCTCCCACCGGGAGAGGGACCGGATATTCAGCCCGCGAGGTTTCTCAGCACATACGGCATCACGCCGCCGGCCTTGAAGTAGTCCAGCTCGGTCTGGTTATCGATGCGGCAGCGGACCGGGAAGCGGGCCATCTTGCCGTCCGAGGGACGAAACAGCTCGACCCACAGGTCCTGGCGCGGACGCAGCTTGCCGACGTTGACGTCGGACAGGCCGCGGATGGTGACGATCTCCTCGCCGGTCAGGCCCAGCTTCTGCCAGCCGTCCGCCTTGAACTGCAGCGGCACCACGCCCATCCCGACCAGGTTGGACCGGTGGATCCGCTCGTAGCTCTCGGCGATGACGGCGCGGACGCCCAGCAGCCGGGTTCCCTTGGCCGCCCAGTCGCGCGACGAGCCGGTGCCGTATTCCTTGCCGGCGAAGACCACCAGCGGCCGGCCTTCCGACTGGTAGCGCATGGCCGCGTCATAGATGGACATCAGGTCCTGCGAGGGGAAATGCTTGGTCACACCCCCCTCGATCTCGGGCGTGATGCGGTTGCGGATGCGGATGTTGGCGAAGGTGCCGCGCATCATCACCTCGTGGTGGCCACGACGCGCGCCGTAGGAGTTGAACTCCTCGGCCTCGACGCCACGCCCCATCAGATACTGGCCGGCCGGCGAGGTCTTCTTGATCGAGCCGGCAGGGCTGATGTGGTCGGTGGTGATGGAGTCGCCGAAGATGGCCAGGACGCGACCCTCGACGATGTCGGTGACCGGCGCCGGCTCCATCGACAGGCCCTCGAAATACGGAGGGTTGGCGACATAGGTCGAGGTCTCGTCCCAGTCGTAGGTCTGGCCGCCTTCGAGCGCGATCGCCTGCCAGTGCTCGTCGCCCTTGAACACGTCGGCATAACGTTTGGCGAACATGGCCGGAGTGACCGACTTCTTCTGGATCGCGGCGATCTCGGCCGAGGTCGGCCAGATGTCCTTCAGGAAGACGTCCTTGCCCTTCTTGTCCTGACCGATCGGGTCCCTGGTGATGTCGATCCGCATCGAGCCGGCCAGGGCATAGGCCACGACCAGCGGCGGCGAGGCCAGGTAGTTGGCCTGGACGTCCGGGTTCACCCGGCCTTCGAAATTGCGGTTGCCCGACAGGACGCTGGTGGCGACCATGCCGTTCTCGTTGATCGTGGCCGAGATGGCCGGATCCAGCGGGCCCGAGTTGCCGATACAGGTGGTGCAGCCGTAACCGACCAGGTTGAAGCCCAGGGCGTCCAGCTCCTTCTGCAGGCCGGCGGCGGTCAGATAGTCGGTGACCACCTGCGAACCGGGAGCCAGCGAGGTCTTGACCCAGGGCTTGGTCTTCAGACCCAGTTTGTTGGCCTTCTGGGCCACCAGACCGGCGGCGATCAGGACCGAGGGATTGGAGGTGTTGGTGCAGGAGGTAATGGCGGCGATGACGACATCACCGTCGCCGAGGTCGAATTTCTCGCCGGCCACCGGCATGCGCGGGGCATCGACCGGGCGGCTGAACACCTCGCCGAGCGCCGTCTCGAACGACGGGGCGGCGACGTCCAGCGCCACCTTGTCCTGGGGCCGTTTGGGGCCGGCCAGCGACGGCACGACGGTGGACAGGTCCAGTTCCAGCACGTCGGAGAAGACGGGATCTTCCGAGGTCTCGTCGATCCACAACCCTTGAGCCTTCGCATAGGCCTCGACCAGGGCGACGCGCGCCTTGTCACGACCCGTGGCGGTCAGATAACCGATGGTGGCGGCCGAGACCGGGAAGAAGCCGCAGGTGGCGCCGTATTCGGGGGCCATGTTGGCGATCGTGGCCTGATCCTCGATCGTCATGTTCGGCAGGGCCGGGCCGAAGAATTCGACGAACTTGCCGACCACGCCCTTCTTGCGCAGCATCTGGGTGACGGTCAGCACCAGATCGGTCGCCGTGGTGCCCTCGGGCATGGTGCCCGACAGTTTGAAGCCGATGACCTCGGGGATCAGCATGGGGATCGGCTGGCCCAGCATGGCCGCCTCTGCCTCGATACCGCCCACGCCCCAGCCCAGAACGGCCAGGCCGTTGATCATGGTGGTGTGCGAATCCGTGCCGACCACGGTGTCAGGATAGGCGACGGTCGCCTTGCCCTCGGCGAGGGTCCAGACAGTCTGGGCCAGGTTCTCGAGGTTCACCTGGTGGCAGATGCCGGTCCCGGGGGGGACGACGCGGAAATTGTTGAAGGCCGAAGAGCCCCAGCGCAGGAATTTGTACCGTTCGATATTGCGCTCGTACTCGCGTTCGACGTTCTGGCCGAACGCCTTCGATGTCCCGAAATGGTCGACCATCACCGAGTGGTCGATGACCAGATCGACCGGCACCAGCGGATTGATCTTGGCCGCATCGGCCCCCAGGGCCGCCATGGCATCGCGCATGGCCGCGAGATCAACCACGGCGGGCACGCCGGTGAAATCCTGCATCAGGACCCGGGCCGGACGGAAGGCGATCTCGTGCTCGACGGTGCCCTTGTTCTCGATCCAGGCCGCGACGGCCTTGAGGTCTGCCTCGGTGACGGACACCCCGTCCTCGTTGCGCAGCAGGTTCTCCAGCAGCACCTTCATCGAGCGCGGCAGACGGTCGATCCCGTCAAGACCGGCTTCCTGCGCGGCCGGAAGGCTGTAATAGGCGTATTTCTTGCGCCCGACGGTCAGGTCCCGGCGGGTGGAAAGGCTGTCAACTGACGGCATGGGAGAGGTCCTCTGGTCAAAGCCGCCCGGACATCCGGTTGCGCCGTCTCGCGGCATACGACGGGGCACACAGGTCCCCGGCGCGCGCGGCGACAGCCTGCTGCGGCGACGCTGGCTATAAACGCGGTCGCAGGCCTCGTCCATGTACCCCTGATGTCTGTGTGGACATTGAGAATGGATCGCAATCGGGGCGGGAGCCGATGATCGCTTCCCTGAACGTTGAGGCATTGGCTCTCAGCCGCGGTGAACGCACCCTGTTTCGCACGTTGAACTTCAATGTGGCCGCCGGCGAGGCCGTGGCCCTGACCGGGGCCAACGGGGCCGGCAAGACCTCCCTGCTGCGCGCCATTGCCGGCTTTCTGCGCCCCGATGCCGGTACGATCGCTTTCCACGACGCGGACGGGAACGCAATCGAGACCGGGGAGGCGCGCGGGCGACAGGTTCATCTTCTGGGTCATCTGGACGGATTGAAAGGCGGTCGCCTCGCCCGCGATGAACTGGCGTTCCAGTCGCGCTGGCTGGGAGAGACCCATGCCGGCATCGACGAAGCGATAGAGGTTCTCGGCCTGAAATCACTGCTCGAGTTGGAAGTCCGCAAACTGTCCGCCGGCCAGCGCCGCCGGCTGGCTCTGGCCCGGCTGATCGGATCGCCGCGCGCGCTCTGGCTTCTGGATGAGCCGCTCAGCCCCCTCGATACGCACTGGCGTCAGGCGGTCGGCGCGATGATGGCGCGGCATCTGGAGGGCGGCGGCCTGATTCTGGCGGCGGTCCACGACCCTCTGCCGATGCCGGCCCGCGGTCTGGACCTGGGGGCGGGACGATGAGCGCGGCCGCCGTCCTGTTCCGGCGCGAACTGGCCCTGACCTGGGGCGGCGGGGGCGGTCCCCTGCTGGCCTGCGGATTCTTCGCCTGTCTGACCACCATCGTGCCGCTGGCCGCGGGCGGCGATCCGGCGGTTCTCAAGCCGGTCGCAGCCGGCATCGCCTGGCTGGCCCTGGCCCTGGCCAGTCTGTTGTCGCTGGAGCGGCTGTTCGAGCGCGATCTGGAGGACGGGGCGCTGGACCTGCTGGCGACCGGCCCCCTGCCGCTGGAGGCGGTGTTCGCCATCAAGGCCGCCAGTCAGTGGCTCGCCACGGGCCTGCCTCTGGCCCTGACGGCTCCGGTTGCGGCCCTCGCCCTGGGACAGCCGGTCGAACTGGCCCCTCTGACGGCGTTGTCGGCCCTGATCGGGGGACTGGGCTTCGCCTTCACCGGCGCGATGGGCGCGGCCCTGGCGCTGGGGGCGAAGCGCGGCGGTCTGTTGATCGCCGTCGTCGTCCTGCCCCTGTTCATCCCGCCGGTCGTGTTCGGCTCGGGCGCGCTTTTCCGGGCGTCAGAGGGCCTCAGCCCCCTGTCCGCCCTCGCCCTTCTGGCGGCCTATTCTCTCTTCGCCGTCGTGGTCGCCCCGCTGGCGGGCGCTGCAGCGATCCGCAGCGCCCAGGGATAGATCAGCGAACGGCGGCGTAGGCGTTCAGCGTCTGAACCAGACGGGCGTGTTCGCGCGCGCTCATGCACCGCGGGGCCGACCACGACTGGCCGGTGGCCCTGGCCTGCAGGGCCTCGTCAGCCGTGACGAAACGGGGCGGCGTTCCGTGTTCGCGCCGGAAGGCGCTGCGGGTCGCGTCGTCGTTGCTGCACAGCATCACCACGCGCTGCGCGTTGGCCGGCGCCTCGGCCGGAAGACGGCTCTGTTGCGCCACAGCGGGGGCGGCAACGGCCGTCGCGAGCGTGGCGGCGGCGAGAAAGAGATTGAAACGGTTCATGGCGGGCTCCTCCTGTTGGCCCGAAAGATGTCAGGGTCCGGAGGAATAATGCGCCGCAAATCGTGCTTGTAAAGAAAATAAGACAACTGCACCGAAAGCGGATGAAAACGGGCGACTCTCGTTGCGCTGACAGCCTCGGCCTGGCCCCTTCAAGCCTCCCGGTGCGTTGGGTTCTTTCGCGAGGCAACGGAGAAGACGCTTGCTGAAGATTCCCTCCGGCTGGCGCGAACGCACAGGCGTCGCGATGGCCACGGCCCGCGCCCGGGCGCAGGGGTGGCACACCCGGATTGCTGCCCACGATCCCGTCTATCGGGGCTTCCGGCACCCGGGACGGGCCGAGAAGGTCGCGGCTTCGGTGAGTCTGGTTCTGATCGCCGCCATCGTCTTGTTCCTGCTGGTCTTCGACTGGAACTGGCTGCGGGGCCCGCTCGGCCGCTGGGCCTCGGCCGAGTATGATCGGGAGATCGCGATCGAGGGTGACCTCGATGTCCGTCCGTTCAGCTGGACGCCCACCGTCATCGTCAACGATCTCAAATTCGGCGGGCCGGACTGGGCGCGGGAGCGGGACACGGCCCAGGTCGGACGGATCGAGGCGCGCTTCCGGCTGCGGACCCTGCTGGCGGGCCGGATCGAACTGCCGCTGCTGGCCATCACCCGTCCGGACGTCGTGCTGATCTCGACCGAAGACGGGCGCCAGAGCTGGGACCTTGACCCGGACAGGCCGGACAACGGCGAGGGCCTGAATCTGCCGCTGATCAACCGGTTGATCATCGAGGAGGGGCAGCTTGTTCTGGAGGCTCGCGAGCGCGACCTGACCCTGGACGCCGGGGTCAGCGCCCAGGAGTCCACAACGGCAGACAGCGGCGGGGCGGGGTTCCTGCTGGCCGGTCAGGGCGAGATCAACGGCTCCCCCCTGACCCTGCGGATCAGCGGCGGACCCCTCGTCAATATCCGGCGCGACAGGCCCTACCGGTTCGAGGCCAGGCTGGAGGGGGCGCGCTCGCGGCTGGTGGTGGATGGGGCCATCACCCGTCCGTTCGATCTCGGACGCTTCACCTCCATGCTTCGGCTGGAGGGGCAGGACCTGAATGACCTCTATCTGCTGACCGGCGTCACCCTGCCGAACACTCCGCCCTACCGCCTGTCCGGGGCCCTGACGCGCGACGACAGTGTCTGGACCCTCAATGAGGTCGCCGGCCGGGTCGGGGCTTCGGACCTGTCGGGCGATGTCCGGATCAAGGGCGGGGAACGGCTGCGGGTGGACGCGAACCTCGCGTCGCGGCGGCTGGACCTCGACGATCTGATGGCGATCCTGGGGGCGCAGACACGAACCAATGCCGCCGGCACCGAGACAACCACGGTCGCATCGGGCGCTGGGCCGGGGCGACTGCTGCCGGACGCCACCCTGCAGGTCGACCGGTTGCGTACCATGGACGGGTCCCTGACCTATCGGGCGGCCAGCGTGAAGGCCAATGATCTTGAGATCCGCACGGTCCGGCTGGGCGCGAAGCTGGAAGACGGTCTGCTGGATCTGGACCCGGTGGCCTTTGCCTTCAGTCGGGGGGAGCTGAACGGCACTGCAAGGATCAATGCGACGCGCAACACCCCCTACAGCGCCATCGACTTCCGGCTCGCAGGCTATCCGCTGGAATCGATCATTCCGCTGCGGGGCGGGGTCGCCCCCCTTAGCGGCATCGCCCTCGGGCGGGCGCGGCTGGAGGGGCCGGGAGCGTCGATCCATAATTTCGCGGGCGGATCCAGGGGATCGCTCAGTCTGGTGGTCCCCCGCGGCGAGCTGCGCACCGCCTTTGCCGAACTGCTGGGGATCAATGCCAGCGCCGGACTGACGCGGCTGTTGCGGGGCGACCAGTCGCGCAGCACGATCCGCTGCGGGGTCGCCGATTTCGATGTTTCGGGCGGGGTCGCGCGGGCCCGGACACTGGTGGTCGATACCGATGTGGTTCTGGCCAAGGGGTCGGGGTCGATCAATCTGGGCAACGAGACCCTGGACCTGAGGATAGACGGCGACAGCAAGCGACCGCGCCTGCTGCGGCTCTGGACGCCGATCACCGTGCGAGGATCGCTCTCGAAGCCTAGCGTCGGTGTCGATGTGGGGTCGACGCTGGCCCAGGGCGGGGTCGTCGGAGCCTTGGCGGCGGTCGTGGCCCCGATCGCTGCCCTGTTCGCCTTTGTCGATCCGGGGCTGGCCGAGGACGCGGATTGCGGAGCACTGATCGCCGGGGCGCGCTGAGGCGTCGCGGCCCCGGGATGGAGCCATCGCCCGGTCGCGTGCGTATCTGCCAGCCTGACTGCTCCACCACCCGACGAGATCCGATGACCCGACGCGGCCTGATCGCCCCTGCCCTCGGCGCCCTGATGGCGTCCATGACGGCTGCCTGCAGTCCGCTGGCGGTGCTGAACGCTGTGGGGCCGCGCGATCCGGGTGTGCGGCGGGTGGCGCGGGACCTGCCCTACGGCGATCACCCGCGACAGAGGCTCGACCTGTATGCGCCGACGGGCGCCCGGGGTGACGCGCCGCTGCCGGTGCTCGTGTTCTTCTACGGCGGGGGCTGGGATTCGGGTTCGAAGGCCGTCTATGGCTGGGCGGCGCAGGCGCTGGCGGCCAGGGGGTTTGTCGTGGCCGTGCCCGACTACCGGCTGGTGCCCGAGGTGGTCTTCCCGACCTTCCTTGAGGATGCGGCGGCCGCGACGGCCCGGGTGGCTGAGGTGGTCGGCGACCATGGCGGCGACCCGGCACGGCTGGGGGTCGCGGGCCATTCGGCCGGGGCGCATCTGGCCCTGATGATCACCCTGGACCGTCGCTATATGGAGGCCGTGGACGCACCTGACGCGATCCGGGCGGCGGCCGGTCTGGCGGGGCCCTATGAGTTCCTGCCGTTTGACGTGGCCGCCTCGGTCAATGCCTTCGGTCAGGCCCCGGACCCGCTTCAGACCCAGCCGCTGTCCTTCGCCCGGGCCGACGCCCCGCCGCTGTGGCTGGGGCACGGGACCGCCGACGTCGTGGTCCACGCCGAGGACACTGTCCTGCTGGACGCACGGATGAGGGCGCTCGGCGGCGACTGCGAGGCCCGGCTTTACCCCGACCTGCGCCATGAGGACCTGATCGCGACCTTCTCGCCGCTGTTCCGGCGCAAGGCCACGGTTCTCGCCGATGTCACCGGCTTCTTCGCGCGGGCGCTGGGTCCGGCCTGAGACCCAACCTTCACCGTCTCGCCAAGGCCATGATCCTCCGCTAGAGGAGGTCATGACAGAACACAGAACAGGGCCGCTGAGCGCGCCCGAGGCGCTGGACAGCCTCGAAACCCTCTACA
>JAIEQA010000060.1 GCA_019748095.1 Caulobacteraceae bacterium
GGATCTGCATCACCCGATCTTCCAGGTCATCGACCAGCAGAGCCGCAACTACGGCGCCTTCGGGCGGCTGGACTGGGAGGGTCGGCTGTTCGGCCTGCGCGCCGATGCCTTCGGCGGTGTCTGGTACCGGGTCGGCGATCTGGACGCCCAGCAGTTCGTCAATGTCCGCGGCTCCAGCGGCAACCGCACCGCCAGCGCCCGCCAGAACGCAAAGGCGCTGGACGTCTTCGCCGAGGGCCGGCTGTTCGTCACCGACAGTGTCGCCCTCGTCGCCGGCGGGGCCTGGGGCCGGGCCGAGCGCGACTACCAGAGCTTCGCCCTGCCCGGCGTCGCCTCGTCCTTCAACCTCACCACCGGCAAGGACTATGACTGGTTCGCCCCACGCCTCGGCCTGCTGTGGGAAGGGCCTTCGGGAGCCCAGGCCTGGGCCAACGTCACCCGGTCGATCGAGCCGCCCAACTTCGGCTCCCTGTCGCCGACCGTCGGCGGCTTCGCACCGATCGAGGCCCAGGAGGCCTGGACGTATGAGGCGGGCGTGCGCGGCCGCACGGCCCGCCTGTCGTGGGACGTGGCCGTCTACCGCGCCGAGCTGGACAAAGAGCTGCTGAACTTCATCGTCAATCCGGCGCTGGGGATCCCGGCGGCCACCTTCAACGCCGGGGCCACGGTGCACCAGGGCATCGAGGCCGGGCTGGACTGGCGCTTCGCCACAGGCTGGCGGCTGCGTCAGACCTACACCTTCTCGGACTTCTTCTTCGACAATGACCGGGTCTATGGCGACAACGACCTGCCGCTGGTGCCGCCGCACGTCTACCGGGCCGAGCTGCGCTACGACCACCCTGCCGGCTGGTTCATCGCCCCGGCGGTCGAGACAACCCCGTCGGACACCTGGGTCGACTATCGCAACACCCTGAAGGCCCCCGGCTACACCGTCGTCAACCTGGGCCTCGGCTGGACGGTCGACGAACGGACCAGCCTGTTCGTGGACGCGCGCAACCTGTTCGACGAGCGCTACGTCTCGAACTTCGGGGCCGTGACCGACGCCCGTACCGCCTCCACCGCCGTCTTCTGGCCCGGCGAAGGCATCTCGGCCTTCATCGGCCTGAGGTTTTCGCTGTGACCGGGACCACGACAACGAAAGGGGCGGCCTCGGCCGCCCCCACCCCCCTGTCCGCCGCCTACCGGACCGTCTGGCGCTGGCATTTCTGGGCCGGGCTGATCAGCCTGCCCTTCCTCATGCTGATGGCCCTGACCGGGGCCATCTATCTGTTCAAGCCCGAGATCGACGACTGGCAGACTCGCGGGGTGGCGGCCATTGCCGCCCCGCCGGCCGCCACCGCCACCCTCCCGTCGGCCTGGACCCGGGCCGCGCTCGCGGAAGTCCCGGGCCGGGTGGCCAGCGTTCTGGTGCCCGCCCGTGCCGACCGCGCCGTCCGCGTGACGGTCGAGGCCACGGACGGATCCCAACGCGCCGTCTTCGTCGATCCGGCCAACGCCCGGGTGACCGGCCACGTCCCGGCGGAAGGGCTGACCGACACCGTCAAGAAGATCCACTCCCTCATCCTGTTCGGCCCCGGCCTCAACATCGTCGTCGAGATCGTGGCGGGCTGGGCCATCATCCTGGTGGCCACGGGGATCTTCCTGTGGTGGCCAAGGCCGCGCGAGGCCGGGGTGGTCACCGTCCGGGCCCGCGCCGGCCGGCCCCTGTGGCGCGACATCCATGCCGTGACCGGCCTCTATGCCGGAGCGGCCATCGTCTTCCTCGCGGTCACCGGCATGCCGTGGTCGGCCGTCTGGGGCGATCAGGTCATGGGCGCGGCACGACAGGCCGGCTTTGGCCGTCCCGCCGCCCCGGTCGCTTCCGAGTGGGTCCATGCCGAACACACCGATGCGCCGCTGGGCGTCGGCTGGTCGCTGGAGCACGCCGGAATGACCGCGCCGGCCGCTCCGATCGCGCTGGACCGGGTGCTGGCCTCGGTCGAGGCCTCGGGTCTGCCCCGCCCCTACGCCGTCACCCTGCCCGCCTCGCCCGACCGGGCCGTCACCGCCGCCTTCCAGAACACCCGGTCGGAGGACGCGCGCGTCCTGTACCTCGACCGGTCCGGCACCCCCCTGCGCGACGTCACGGCCACCGACTTCGGCACCGGGGCCCGGGCCTTCGAATGGGGCATTGCCGTCCATCAGGGCACCCAATATGGCCAGATCAACCGCTGGATCATGCTGCTGGCCTGTGTCGCGGTCTGGGTCCTGTCGGTGTCGGCCCTGATGATGTGGTGGAAGCGCCGTCCGAAGGGCCGTCTGGCCGCCCCCGTCGCCCCGCCCGGACCGCGCGCCAAGGTCGCGGTTCTGGCCATCGTCCTGCCGCTCGCAATCCTGTATCCCCTGACCGGGCTCAGCCTGGTCGTCGCCGTCGTGCTGGACCGGATCGTCGCCCGCGTGCGCCGTCCCGCCTCCATCGCCCCTGTCTGAAAGAACCCGCCATGAAAAACCTGCCCCTGATCGCCGCCCTGCCCCTTCTCGCACTGGCCGCCTGCAGCCCGCCGGCCGGCACGGGATCCGCCGACGCCGCCACAGCCGTCGTCGTCGCGGATGCCCTCTGCCGCCCGACCCCGCCCGGGCGTCAGGTCACCGGCTGCTACCTGACCCTGACCGCGCCGGTCGCCGACACCCTGGTCTCGGCCGCCTCACCGGCCGCGGCCCTCGTCCAGATCCATGAGATGCGGATGGAGAGCAATATGATGATGATGCGCGAACTGAAGGCCGGTCTGCCCCTGCCCGCCGGCGAGGCCGTCACCCTCGCCCCGGGCGGCAACCACATCATGCTGATGGGGGTGACCGAGCCTCTGGCGACCGGCGACACCGTGGCCCTGACCCTGACCTTCGCCAATGCGGTCCCGGTCGAGGTGGTCGCGACGGTCGGCAATCCGGTTCCTTCGGCCGGCTAGCAGGCCGGATATCGAAGGTCGCAATTCACTCCGGCTGGTGCGAGATTGACGACATGAGGGATCACAGGTCGCTTTGTTCTGCCTTCGCCGCAACAGGTTTGGCGCTGCTCCTGCTCCCGGGGATGGCCGCAGCCCAGGACGACCGGAAGTTCAATCTGGAATGTCGTGAGTTCGCTGACCCCGACACCCTGCTTGACTCTGTGACCCATGTTTTCTCCGTCGACATGGGGGCGCTCCAGGTGTGCCGGGGCGGTAACTCCAGATGCACCACGATCGTCGATCATGGCCGCTTCCTGGAGTTCTCCTACGGCTTCACCGACGGTGTTCAGACCTTTGAGCTTTTCCGCCTCTACGATCGGCGGACCGGCTGGCTGACGCAGGTGATGCGCTCGCCCGGGGAACAGGACCGAAACTATGGCGACGCCGTCTGCGAGATTCGACCCTTCGATTCCGTCGGGCCGGCCTGACAAACCGGTCTCGACCGGCTAAAGGCTCGCGCTCACAAGGAACACCCTCAGGACCATGGCTCTGAAAGTCGCGATCGTCGGCCTGCCCAATGTCGGCAAGTCCACCCTGTTCAACGCCCTGACCAAGACGGCGGCGGCCCAGGCGGCCAACTATCCGTTCTGCACCATCGAGCCGAACACCGGCGACGTCGCCGTGCCCGAGCCCCGTCTCGATATCCTGGCCGAGATCGCGGGCTCGAAGGAGATCATCCCCTCGCGCATCACCTTCGTCGATATCGCCGGACTGGTGCGCGGCGCGTCCAAGGGCGAGGGACTGGGCAACCAGTTCCTGGCCAACATCCGCGACTGTGACGCGGTGGCCTTTGTCGCCCGCTGCTTCGTCGATGACGACATCACCCATGTCGAGAACCGCATCGACCCGATCTCGGACCTCGACATCATCGAGACCGAACTGATGCTGGCCGACCTCGAAAGCCTCGAGAAGCGGGTGGTCAACGTCGAGAAGAAGGCCAAGGGCGGCGACAAGGAGGCCCAGCAGACGCTGCGCCTGATCAACCTCGCGCTGGAGCCCCTGCGCGCCGGCAAGCCCGCGCGCGTGGTCAAGGTCGACAAGGAGGACGAGAAGGCCTGGCATATGCTCCAGCTGCTGACCTCCCTGCCCGCCCTCTATGTCGCCAATGTCGACGAGGCCTCGGCCGACAAGGGCAATGAGCTGTCCGACCTGGTCGCCAAACGCGCCGCCGCCGACAATGCCAAGTCGGTGGTCATCTCGGCCCGGATCGATTCCGAACTGGCGGTCCTGTCGCCCGAGGAACAGGCCGAGTTCCTGGAAGGCCTCGGCCTGGCCGAGCCCGGCCTGAACCGCCTGATCCGCGAAGCCTATGCCCTGCTGGGCCTGCAGTCCTATTTCACCGTGGGTCCGAAAGAGGCCCGCGCCTGGACCATCCACATCGGCGACACCGCCCCCCAGGCCGCGGGCGTGATCCACACCGATTTCGAGAAGGGCTTCATCCGCGCCGAGACCATCGCCTTCGACGACTATGTCGCCCTGCGCGGCGAGGCCAAGGCCCGTGAGGCCGGCAAGCTGCGCGCCGAGGGCAAGGCCTATGTCGTCAAGGACGGCGACGTGATGAACTTCCTGTTCAGCTGACACCGGGTGGGTCGGGCCTGAAGTGGCCCGACCCACCTCCTTTCACCTTAATTGCGATTGATTCGCAGACGCGTTCGCACTAAGGCAGCGGGAGTTCCTTAAGCGAGACCATATCCATGCGCGCCTTCCTCACCCTGACCACTGCTGCCACCGCCCTGATGAGCGCCGGCCTGGCCTGTGCCGCGACCGATCCGGAGCCCGGCACGGCGGTGCAGCTGCCGCCGGTGAGCGTGGTGGCGACGCGCAGCGAGACCCGGGTGGACGAGACCCCGGCCACGGTCACGGTCTTCACCGCCGAACAGATCGAGCGGCTGCTGTTCACCGACATCAAGGATCTGATCCGCTACGAGCCGGGCATCAGCGTGCCCAGCCAGCCGGCCCGGTTCAGCGCGGCGCTGGCCACGACCGGTCGTGACGGCAATGCGGGCTTCACCATCCGGGGCCTGGGCGGCGACCGCGTCCTGATCGTGGTCGACGGGGTCCGCAGCCCCGACGGCTTCGCCTTTGGGGCCCAGACCGTCGGGCGCGGCGGCTATGCCGATCTGGATCTGATGAAGTCGGTCGAGATCCTGCGCGGCCCGGCCTCGGCCCTGTATGGCTCGGACGGCGTCGCCGGGGCGGTCAGCTTCACCACCAGGGACCCCGCCGACCTGCTGACCGGCGACCGCCCCTTCGCCGCCCGGGCCCGGCTCGGATACAACTCGGCCGATCAGGGCTGGACCGAGAGCCTCGCGGTCGCCGGTCGCAGCGGTCCGCTGTCGGGCCTGCTGACCTATACCCGCCGGGATTCGCAGGAGACCGAAACGGGTGGCGACAACGACGTCATCGGCGCGATGCGTACCACCGCCAACCCCCAGGACGTCCAGTCCAATGCCGTTCTGGGCAAGATCGTCTGGGACGTCGCGCCCGGCCAGACGCTGCGGCTGACCGGCGAGCACTATGACATGACCATGGACGCAGACGTCCTGAGCGGGCGCAGCGCCACCGTCCTGGCCCTCCTCGGGTTGGACGAGACCACGCGCGACCGGCTGGGCCTGGACTGGCGCGGCACGGATGTCCTCGGCCTCGAGCGGGCCCAGGTCTCGGCTTACTGGCAGGATGCGACGACCCGCCAGTTCACCTTCGAGGACCGCACCCCCGCCGTCGACCGGACACGCGACAACACCTTCGACAACCGGGTGTACGGCGTCGCGGCGGATGCGCGAAAAACGGTCTCGCTGGGCGGGCTGGAGCATCGGCTCACCTTCGGCGGCGACTGGTCCCAGACCCGCCAGCAGGGCGTCCGCGACGGCACCGTGCCCCCCACCGGCGAGACCTTCCCCACCAGCCCCTTCCCGGTGACGGACTATGTGCTGGCGGGCGTTTTCGTGCAGGACGAGATCGCCCTGCTGGACGGCCGGCTCCGGGTCATTCCGGCCCTGCGCTACGACGCCTATGACCTGTCGACCGACGACGATCCGAACTACACCGGCGCGCGGGCCGACCAGAACGGCAGCCGCCTTTCGCCCAAGGTCGGACTGGTCTGGCAGGCGACCCCGACCTTCCAGCTGTTCGGCAACTGGTCGGAGGGCTTCAAGGCTCCCACGCCCAACCAGGTGAACAACGGCTTCTCCAACGTCGCCTTCGGCTATGTCACCGTGCCCAATCCCGATCTGAAGCCGGAGACCAGCCGCTCGATCGAGGCCGGCCTGCGCTTCCGCGACACCGACTTCGCTTTCGGCCGGCTGGCGCTGCAACTGGTCGCCTTCCAGTCAGACTACAAGGATTTCATCAGCCAGCAGGTGGTGTCGGGCGGCTTCACCCCGGCCAATCCGGCCATCTACCAGTACGTCAACTTCACCGATGTCGAGGTTTCGGGCCTCGAATCGAGGGCGACCCTCGACTGGAGCAACGGCTGGTCCCTGAATCTCGCCGGGGCCTGGGCCAAAGGCGAACAGACCACAGCGGGGCGGACCACCGCCCTGCCGACCATCGACCCGGTCAAACTGGTCGGCGGACTGGCGTGGGACGACGCCCAGGGTCGCTTCGGCACCGAGATCATCGTGACCTGGTCGGATGCCAAGAAGAGCCGCGACACCAATGGCCTGGCCTGTTTCAACGCCGTGCCCGCCAGCGGCTGCCTTGTCGGTGAGGCGTTCCAGCTGGTCGACGTCACCGGCTACTGGAACGTCACCGAAACAGTCACGGCCCGGGCCGGGGTCTTCAATGTGTTCGACGAGACCTATGGCTGGTGGAGCGACATCCGCGGCGTGGCCGCCACCTCGACCATTCGCGACGCCTATACCCAGCCCGGCCGCAACGTCGGCCTGTCCCTGTCCTTGCGGCTGTAGGGAAAAGACCTCAAGATGCAAATGACACGCAAAACCAAAGAGGCTTCCATGCGCGCCATCCTGATCGCCGCCGCCCTTCTGGCCGGGGCCACACCGGTCACCGCCTCGGCCTCCGCCACGCCCGGGCCCTCCGTGCCTGCCGCTGTTGCCCCGGACGCGGCCGCCTTCGCCCGGGACCGGCAGGCCATCCTGGCCCAGGCCGGTCAGTACAAGGTGCGGTTCAACTTCAATGAGACGGTCTCGTTCCGCGCCGGCTATGAGCCGATCGCGACCCATACCTCGGGCGGCAACGAGATCGTCCGTGTCATCGAGGACAGCGGCGATCGCATCAGCCTGCAGCACATCCTGGTGATGGAGCACGACGGCCAGTCGGTCGTGATCAAACACTGGCGCCAGGACTGGGTTTATCAGCCGGCCAGCGTCCTGACCTATGCCGGGCCCAACCGCTGGGTCGTGAGCGAGATCCCGGCCGCCGAGCGCGCGGGAGCCTGGTCCCAGACCGTTTGGCAGACCGACGATTCCCCCCGCTATGGCGGTGTCGGTCGCTGGTCCTATGACAACGGCCTGACCGAATGGACCAGTGCCCCGACCTGGCGTCCGCTGGCCCGGCGCGATGCGGTCCGCGACCCCGTCTATGACCGCTATCTGGGCGTCAACCGCCATGCCCTGACGCCGTTCGGCTGGGTCCATATCCAGGACAATATGAAGATGGCCGCCGGCGAGGGGGACGCCGCCGATGCCGTGGCGATCGTCCAGGAGGACGTGGTCAACACCTACCGCACCGACACCGGCTACAATCCCGGTCCGGGCGACGCCTACTGGGCCGCGACGAAGGACTACTGGGCGGTGGTCCGTGCCGCCTGGGATGAGGTCATCACCACCCACGGCGGCATCGGCCTGGAGGAAGAACCCCAGACCGGGGCCATCACCGGCACCACCCTGATGGGTCTGGCCAGCCAGATCGTCGACGGTCTGAAGACCTCCGAGGCCGCCGCCGCCGAGGCCCGGCAGATCATCCTTGAGGACGCGACCGCGCCCTGATCGTGCCGGCTACTGCCGGGCGGCGTCGCTGGCCGCCCGGCGGGCTCCGTACTCCGAGCCCGGCTTCCACGTCGGCCATTCGTCGCTGTTGGCCAGCTGCATGCCCAGCCGGTACATCAGGGTCAGGTTCTCGACCGCCGAGCGCAGGTCCCAGTCCGCCGACCATTCGTCCGAAGGCTTGTGATAGTCGGCCCCGAATTTGGCGGTCCAGGCCGCCTGGCCGGCCTCGACCCCGCCCTCATCCCAGTCGACCCCGTGCCACATCATCAGCGCCGGCACCCCGGCGCGCACGAACGGGAAGTGGTCGGAGCGGGTATAGAAGCCCTGCTCCGGCTGGCGGTCGTCGGTGACCACCCGGCCCTCGGCATCGGCCAGGGCCTGCAGACTGTCTTCCAGCGTGTTCTGGCCCTTGCCGAAGATGGCGATGTCGCGGGTCGGACCCGACAGGGGCAGCATGTCGATATTGATGTCGGCCACCGTCGTCTCCAGCGGATAGACCGGATTGGCGACATAGCCATAGGCCCCCAGCAGACCCATCTCCTCGGCCGCCATATGGGCGAAGATGATGCTGCGCTCCGGGCGCGGGGCCGCCGCCATCTGGCGCGCCATTTCCACCACCCCGACGGTGCCCGAGGCATTGTCCCAGGCCCCGTTGTAGAGGTTGTCCTCGGTCGTCGAGACCGGGCTGACGTGGTCGGCCCCGACCCCGACATGGTCCCAGTGGGCGGAATAGACGATGGTCTCGTCCGGGTGGGTCGTGCCGGGAATGCGGGCCAGCAGGTTGTGGGTGACCAGGGTGTCGATGGTCTCCTCGGCCCGGACGGAAAGGCTCAGGCCGTTCAGCGTCACGGCCTTGAAGGTCCCCGTATCGACGGAGGTGAGCAGGGCGGGGTCCAGCCCGGCCGCTGCGGCCCAGGCCATGCCCGTGTCGTGGTTGATGGAGCCGGAGAACTCCAGATCTGCCGCCCCCGGCGTCAGGGTGCGCTGACGGTTGTTGAACTGGGCGCTGCGCAGCCAGCCGGGATTGGTGGCGGGGACCATGGTCAGGACGATCACGCCCACCGCCCCCCGCCGGAAGGCCTCGTCCGACTTGGACCAGCCGTTCGAATAGGCGGTCGGATAGGGGCCGATGAACCGCGCCGTCACCGCCTCGGCGGTGGGTTCACCGCCCATGACGATAACCACCTTGCCGCGCACATCGATGTCGCCCCAGTCGTCCCAGTCCCGTTCGGGCGCATGGATGCCGTAGCCGGCGAAGACCAGACCGGCCCCGGCGATGTCCGCACGCCCGTCATTGGTGGCGGCGCGGACCATGATGTCGGTCCCGGGCACCAGCTGATGCACCGTCCCGTCCGGACCGGTCCAGCTGACCACGGCCGAACCCTCGACCGGGGTGTAGCGCTTCAGCGCCACCGGCTGCAGCCACTGGCCGTCCGGCCCGCCCGGCTCCAGACCCATCGCCTCATACTGACCCTGCAGCCAGGCCAGGGTCATCCGCTCGCCCTCCGTCCCCGGATAGCGGCCCATGAAGGCGTCCGACGAAATGTGGCGGATGTCCTGCGACAGGCGCTCGGCCGAGAACTCCTGGGCCGTGGCCATCCCGGCCGACAACACCAGGGCCAGGGCGGCCGCACCGCCAAACAGTCCACGCAACATTCGAACACTCCCCGTCATTTCGCCGCGCACCCTAGTGCGGGCCCGACGCCGGGAGACATTACAGTTTCGTCATCTGCCGTCGCTACAGGGCGATCGTCCGCCCCTCGGCCGCGGACCGGTAGATCGCCTCGATGATCCGCATGTCCTTCAGCCCCTCCTCGCCCGCCACGATCGGCTCTTCTCCCGTCATCACGCACTGCGACAGGTGATCCAGCTGGCCCGAGAACTGGTTCACCGCCAGGGCCGGCGGCGCGTGCTCGACCGTCTCGCGGCCCCGCCGCAGCCTCAGCCGGTTGCCCGCATAGGCCGTGGCCGGCTCGGCATCCAGCCAGCCCTCCGTCCCCACCACCCGATAGCGGTTGTGGTTCGAGCCATAGGTCGAGACACAGTTGGCCACCACGCCCGACGGAAAGGTCAGCTGGAAATTGATCGTGTCCTCGACCTCCCGGAAGCGCATGTCGGTCCGGTCGGTCGACTCCGCCGCCGACACCGAGACCGGTTCCTCCCCGGTCAGATAACGCGCTGCCTGCAGGCTGTAGATGCCGATGTCCATCAGCGAACCGCC
>JAIEQA010000129.1 GCA_019748095.1 Caulobacteraceae bacterium
GTCAATATCTCGGAGCGAGAGAAGACCTTCGTCAACGACCAGTTCTTTCTCGGCGTGCCGGGTGGGGCGTCGGCGGTAGTGCCGTCGGCCTTCCTGCTGCCGGCGACCCAGCTGACCTATCTGGGTCTGGGGGGAGTCATCAGCTATGACGCCCTCGGGCTGGTGAATTCGGGCTTCTACAATCGGGTCCGCAATCCGAACGCCGATGTTCTGTCGGGCAACTGGGCGGTGACGGAAAAGGTCAACACCGGCTACGTCCAGCTGAACATTGACCACAGGATCGGCTCCCTGCCCCTGACCGGCAACGTCGGCCTGCAGTATGTGGGTACCGACCAGAGCTCGAACGGCTTCGCCGCCTCGGGAACGGGCGCGACCACGCGGTCGATCGCGGTGACCGGCGGGCTGGAGTACGAGGAGTTCCTGCCCTCGACCAACTTCATCCTCGAACTGCCGGACGATCTGTTCCTGCGCTTCGCCGTCGCCCGGACCCTCGCGCGGTCCCGGATGGATGACATGCGCGCTTCGCGAAACTTCGGCTTCAACGTGACCAACAACACGCCGGCCGCGCGTCCGGATCTCAACTCGCCCTGGAGCGGCGGCGGCGGCAATCCCGAGCTGCGGCCGACGATCGCCAACGTCTATGACATCTCGTTCGAGAAATACTTTGCCAACCGGACGGGCTACGTCTCGCTGGCGGGCTTCTACAAGGACCTCGAGAGCTTCGTCTTCAACCGCAACCAGATCTTTGACTTTACCGGATATCCGACCGGCGGCGTGGTTCCGGTGATCAGTCAGGGCGTGGTGTCCGCGCCCGACAATGGCTCGGGCGGCTACATCTCGGGCGTGGAGTTCGCCCTGTCGCTGCCGTTCGACGTCGTCAGTCCGATGCTGGAGGGTTTCGGCATGCAGGCCTCGGTCTCGCAGACGTCCAGCGAGATCAAGCCGGACGGCAACGCAGCAACCCCGCTGCCGGGTCTGTCGGAAACGGTCGCCAACCTGACCGTCTATTATGAGGCCAATGGCTTCCAGGCCCGGGTCTCGAATCGCTACCGCTCGGACTTCCTGGGGGAGGTCGCCGGCTTCGGCAACGGCCGGACCCTGCGCAGTGTTGCGGCCGAGAACGTGGTCGACGCCCAGATCGGCTATGAGTTCCAGTCCGGTCCGCTGGAAGGGGCCTCGGTCCTGTTCCAGGTCAACAATCTGACCGACGAGCCGTTCCAGACCTTCCAGAACGGCGATGAACGCCAGGTCATCGACTACCAGTCCTATGGCCGGACGTTCCTGATCGGTCTCAACTATCGCTACTGAGGCGAGCTTTCCCCCTGAGGCGTCAACCTGGCCGCGCGGGAGACCGCGCGGCCACTTTTCGTTACGGGATGGAAAAACCGGCTGGACGCGGGGCGCGATCCGCGTGACGCAGGGCTTGTAAACGGTTACGGGCCCGAGAGCCCAACAGGAAATGAGGCCAGGACCATGACTGAGACGCCCGCTGTGGCCCCGGCAAAGGGGACCACGCTCGCCTTCGCCTATGTGACGACGCTGTTTTTTGCCTGGGGGTTCGTGACCTCTCTGATCGGTCCGCTGATTGCGGCGGTGCGGCGGGTGTTCGAGCTCAGCTATGCCGAGGCCACGCTGACGACCTTCGCCTGGTTCATCGCCTATGGCATCGCCTCGATCCCGGCTGCGGCCCTGCTGAGCCGGCTGGGCTACAGCCGCGCCATCATCGTCGCCCTGATCACCATGGTGGCGGGCTGTCTGATCATTCCCATCGCGACGATCGTCGACGCAATGCCGGGCGTGAACGGATATCCCGGCGTGCTCCTCGGCCTTTTCGTCATCGCTTCCGGCGTGACTCTGCTGCAGGTGGGTGCCAATCCGCTGGTAGCGGCGCTTGGCCCGCAGAAGAGCTCGCACGCACGGCTGAATTTCTCGCAGTTCTTCAACTCGCTGGGCACCACTCTTGGGCCGCTGCTGGCCGCGCCGATCCTGCTGACCGGGGGTGTGTTCGCCGCTGACGCGGTCATCACCGATCCCGCCGCGCGAGAGGAGAGCCTGCGCAGCATCGACCTCGCCTTCCTGGCGGTCGGGCTGTTCTTCTCGGTACTGGCAGTCTTCATCTTTACGGCCCGCAAGACCATCAATGCTGCGGCCCCCGTGCCCACGGCCGAGGATCGGATGTCGCCGCTGGTGGCGCTGAAGTCGCCCTGGGCGGTGTTCGGGGCCCTGGCGATCTTCTTCTATGTCGGTGCCGAGGTGACCATCGGTGACCTGTTGACCAATTTCCTGCACAGCCCCGAGATCCTGAATGTCCCGCTGGCGGCAGCCGGCAGCATGGTCGCCTACTACTGGGGCGGGGCCATGGTCGGGCGGCTGGTGGGCGGCCTGCTGATGCTGACCCGCATACCCGCCAGCCGGATCCTGATCGTCAATACGGTCGTGGCCGCAGCCCTGTGTCTTGTCGTGACCCAGACCTCAGGGGCCACGGCAGCCTATGCCGCGATCGCCATCGGCTTCTTCAACTCGATCATGTTCCCGACCATCTTCACCCTGACGCTGGAGCGCTCCACCGCACCGGCTGCCGCCACCTCGGGTCTGCTGGTGTTCGGTATCATCGGCGGGGCGGTGTTGCCGCTGATCGGTGGTCTGATCGGTGATCATTCACCGACCCTGAACCCGGTCTTCTATGTGCCACTGGTGGGCTATGCGATCCTGGTCGTGTTCGCACTGATGGCGTCACGCGCGAAGATCCACGGCAAGGTCGTCGCGGGCGCGCCTGGCGGCCACTGAGACCGCCGGCTGCGGGGGCGATCAGCCCCCGTAGCCGCGTCCGCCGCCGCCAAAGCCGCCGCGCGACACGACCGTCGTACGACTCTGGACCCGGCTGGGGGCCTGGCGCGCGACGTCGCTGCCATAGTCCCGACTGTTCGCGACCTGACGACCGGTGCGGTAATCGCGGCTGAGATAGCCGCCACCGTAGCCGTTCTGCAGATTGCCGGCCCTGTCGCGATACAGGGCCCCGCCGCCGCGATAGCCGCCGCCGTTCAATAGCTGGCCGATGACGAACCCGGTCAGCAGGGGCGTGAAGAAGGACCCGCCCGAGCTGTTCTGGCGGCACTGGTCTGGCCCCCACTGGCCCTCGCACTCTGACTGGGTCGCATAGCGGGGTGCGGTCTCTGCGGCGAGCTTCTGCGCATTGGCCTGGGCCGCGTCGCACTCGGTGTCGGTGATGTCGTTGGCGGCCTTGCACTCCTCCAGAGAGGTGTAGGCCAGGGCCGGGTCCGGGGTCGGGGCTGCCACCTGGGGCGCGCCGCAGGCGGCGAGGGAAAAGCTGGCCGTCGCCATCAGGCTGGTGACCTGAAGCGTGCGCGACCGCTTCAGGCGGCGCATGGTGGTAGTCTCGGGCGCGGGCGTATCGGTCATCGTTTCCCTCACGTCGTCATGCAGGCGGCGTTCAGCAAGCCGACACAGATGGAAATCGACGCCAGATAGACACCTGCGGCCATTTCACCCGCCTCGATCCGGTCGGCGAGGGCGCGGTAGAGCAGCCGGCTGACGACGGTGAAGGCGGCGATCTGGATCACGCCAGCCAGCAGCGCCCATGCAGCGAACTCGGTCAGGCTGACGGTGTGTGACAGGGCCGAGGCCAGGGGCAGGACATAGCCGATAAGTGCACCGCCGAGTCCGACGGCTGCAGCCGTGTTGCCCGCCCGGATCAGCTCACGCTCATTATAGGGCGTGATCAGCTGGTAGACGTATTTGAACACCGAGAAAAACACGATCGCCGCCGTGAAGGCGAGGACGAAGGCCGTGGCCCCGGTCTGGAATGCGAACCAGTCGAACATAGGGTCTCCTTCAGGGGCCTAGGCGTTGAACTCGCCGACTTCCAGGGGGATGCCGACCATGATTTCGTGGCTGATGTCGCTCGTCTTGCCCGGAGCCTTTTCGGGCTCCATCTCCAGCGCCATCATCAGTTCGCGGCCGCCCGCCAGATCGCGCGCGTACAGCATGCAGGTCTGGAAGATGCGGCCATAGGGGACGGTTGCGGTCCGGTCGTCCCAGATCGTTTCCCACAGGGTCACCGGCGGCTGGCGCGCGTCGCTCTCGGCGAACCAGAAGCGGGGATAGGTCGGCAGCTCTTCCGCCGTCCCGTCAAATACGGGCTCGCTGAGGCGATCTCGCCACGCCCGACGTTCGCGCTCGCCGGGCGGATAGGCCGAGGTCCACGGGATGAAGAGCGAGAAATCATAGGCCTCGGCCCCCGAGGCGTCGTCGCTCATGGCCTGAAGCATGACGTGGTCGTCGGTGTAGAAGCGGTGCACATGCTGGCCGCCGTCCAGTTCGACCACGCCCTGTGCGGTGATCTCCAGCGCATCGGTGTCGAGGTTGAAGACGGTTTCCGGCTGCAGCCGCCGCCAGGCCAGAGGGTCCAGAGACACCGTGCGGCCGACGGTGATGTTGCGCACGACCGCCAGCCGGTTGGTGGGTTCCGGGGTCGTCTGTCCGCCGAAGAGACGTTTGAACATGAAGATGTCTTTACGCGGGATCGCGACAGGCATGAACGGAATTCGCATCCCCATTGTCGGGCGTCAAGCGTTCATGATACGCGTTACATGCAACATGATGAGCTCGGGGAACATCACTACGGCCGCCGGGTCAAACGCGTCCGGCACGGACCGCATCCGCGCCTGGAGGCAGGCGCGACGCGACGCCGGCATGGTCAAGCTGGAACTCTGGATCCCGCGGGGCTGCCGTGACGACGTCCGGGCTGCCGTGCATGCCATCGTGACCGATTCCGCCCGCGGGCCACCGCTTATCCGGCAGGTGCTTGCACCTCGCCGTCCATCCCCCACCTCTTGCCCATCAACCGGAGCTGACCCGCATATGGACGCCGTAATCGAAACCGCCTGGACCGTGCCCGCGATCAGGTCGGCGCTGGAAGCCTCGCCTCTGGTGCGGGAGGGGGAGATGACCCTTCGCGTCCTGGAAGGTGCCGACCCCGTGCTGCTGGCCACCATGCACGAGTATGGTGACCTGCCGATCTATCTGTCGGTCGGGGGGGCCCAGGTCGTGTGTTCGGTGCTGCTCTGGCCTGTGGCGGAACAGGTCGATACGGCCCGGTTCAACGAGTTCCTGCTGAAGGCCCAGCGGCTTGTGCCGCTGTCCAACTTCGCCATCACCACGGTCGGCGATCAGGACGTGTATGAGCTGATGGGTGAATTGTCGTCCAAGACCACGCTGCAGACCATCCTTATCGAACTGCGTACCCTGGCCGAGAACGCCATTGATGCTACCGAGCTTCGCGAAACCTTCGGCGCTGAAGCGGCCGCCTGAACCGGAACCCAGACCCATGTCCATGCTCAGCAAACTCTCCGCACTGTTCCGCGGCACCGCCCGTGACGCGGCCCAGTCCGTCGTCGACCAGAATGCCCTGAAGATTCTCGACCAGGAGATCCGCGACGCGGATACTGCCCAGGGCAAGGCCCGCGACGACCTCGCCGGCCTCGTGGCGCGCCGGCGGATGGCCGAAAGTGAAATGGCCTCGTTCCGGGACCAGATCGTCAAGTATGAAAGCTCGACCCGGGCTGCTCTTGGCCAGGGCAAGACCGATCTGGCGCGCGAAGTGGCCGGACGGATCGCCGAGCTGGAGTCCCAGATCGGCGACCGCGAGCCGGTGATCGAGAACATGAAGGCGGCGGAGGCGCGTCTGCGCCAGGCGATCGCCGCGACCGACCAGAAGATCGAGACCCTGCGACGCGAGATCGATATCGTGAAGGTCAATGAGTCCGTGCAGCGGGCCCAGACCTCGGTCGCCCTGCAGTCGGCCGGGGCGCATTCGCGTATCGGCTCGGCCGCCGACAGCCTGCAGCGCATCAAACAGCGCCAGGCGGTGCAGGAAGAGCGTCTGCGGGTCGGGCAGGAGTTTGAGGACATGCGCACGGGTGCCGACCTCGACGCCAAGCTGAAGGAGGCGGGGATCCTGCCGGGTCACGCTTCGGCCGACGATGTGCTGGCGCGGTTGACGGCTCAGGACGTGACGGTGGTCACGCCCCGGATCGGTACCAGCGTGCCGAACGAGAAAGAGCCGGGGTAGTCAAAACCGTCTCCTCCCCGTCGCCGGAGGGCGATGGGGAGGAGGCACGGCGCCTTCGCGCCGTGACGGAGGGGTTCTTCAACCGGCCACGATCGGTGGGGCGTCAAGAGCCCCTCCACCGCTTCGCGGTCCCCCTCCCCATCGCGAAGCCGCGACGGGGAGGAGACGAGAGATCAAATGAAACGCCTCATCCTTCCCGAACGTCCCGACTGGCAGACCAAGGCCGAGGGCTTGGGCTTCACCTGGCACCATGATTCAGGCGAGCCCTACTGGGACGACGCGGCGGCCTATGTCTTCAGCCTTGCGGAGGTGGAGGAGGGGATCGAGGCCCCGACCGCCGAACTGCACCAGATGTGTCTGGATCTGGTTGATGAGGCGGTGAAGTCCGAGCGGCTGATGGCGCAGCTCGATATCCCCGAGCGGCTACGCGACTATGTCGCCGACAGCTGGAAGCGCGGCGATCCCTCGCTGTATGGCCGGTTCGACTTCGCCTATGATGGTCAGAGCTCGGCCAAGCTCTATGAGTACAATGCCGACACCCCGACCTCGGTCTATGAGACCGCCGTGTTCCAGTGGTTGTGGCTGGAAGAGCGGATTGCGGACGGGTCGATCCCGACCGGCACGGACCAGTTCAACAGCCTGCATGAAAAGCTGATCGACCGGTTCCGCACGATCTTTCCGGACGGCGGCTTCGTGCATTTCTCGTCGGACCCCGACTTCGTCGAGGATCGCCAGACTGTCCGCTATCTGGAGGATCTGGCGAAGCAGGCGGGGATGGATCCAAAATTCGTGGCCATCGGCGACATCGGGCTGAACGCCGACGGACGCTTTGTCGATGAGGAAAACTGGCTGATCCAGGCCATGTTCAAACTGTATCCTTGGGAACAGATGCTGCGCGACGACTATGCAGAGCCCCTGCCGACGGCCGACATCGCGGTGCTGGAGCCGGCGTGGAAGGCGATCCTGTCCAACAAGGGCATATTGCCGCTGCTGTGGGAGCGGCACGCCGGGCATCCCAACCTGCTGGAAAGCTATTTCGAGGACGATCCGGCCGCCTCGGCACTGTCGACCGCCCATGTGCGCAAGCCACTGTTCTCGCGCGAGGGGGCGAACATCTCGATCGTGGAGCCTGGCGGTACGGAGCAGGGGCTGGACAGCGGCTATGATGGACGGGCCATCCTGCAGGCGGTCCATGCTCCGCCGGTATTCGGCGGGCGGTACGCCATCATCGGATCGTGGGTCGTGGGTGACGAGCCGGCGGGTCTGTCAGTTCGCGAGGACGTGGGTCGGATCACCCGCAACACTTCCAGCTTCGTCCCGCATTTCATCGGCGATCCGGACTGATCCGGCACGGCCTCGAGGCGTGCGTGCATGGGCAGAAAGCAGCGAATGCGACGCAGGGTCGCGCCGTTCCCGGAGCGCTGTGACACCGGCCTCGACAGGCCGGGAGACTCTCTTTAACGTTTGCCGATAAGTCGTAGGAATGCACCCGAACGGGCCGCAAATGCCTGAAAAGGCTTGTTGTCCTTTAGCCGTGTCCTGGGGGAGCCAAAGTCATGCTGTTGTCGAGGATCGACCGCGTTCTGTCGGGCAACCCCGGCAAGGGTGAGCGCACCCGCAGTGCCCCGGCCCCGGAGGCCGCGACCAAACCGGTTGTTCAGGATCCCGCCGGAATGATCGGCGAGCGGTTCGAGACGATGCAGGACAGCCTCGAGCAACTGACGGATATGGCGCGCGATTTCGCCCGGTTCGAGGGGCTGCTGGGCGAGATCCGGCAACCCCTGGTCGAGGAGTTCCAGTCGCGTCGGGACGCTCACATCGAGGCCATCACTCTGCGTGCGGCCAAGGCTGAACTGGACGAGCGCGTCGAGCAGCTGACGACCGAAGGCCGTCGACTGGCGGAGGCCCTTGCCCAGGCGGAGTCGCGGGGCGACGAACTGGCGGCCCAGGTCGTCGAGCTGTCGGCCGCGCTCCAGGAGGCCCGGCTGGAGCTGGACCGGTTGCGCAATCTCCAGTCCCAGGCGGTCAGCCGGATCGAGGCCTTCGAGGCGGCCGAGCGGGCCAGTGGGCAACGTATTCTGGAGCTTGAGCAGGATCAGGACGGTCTGCGCCATCAGCTCAAACAGGCTGAAGCCCTGCGATCTGAATCGGACACCACGCGCGCCCAGCTGCAGCGTGACCATACCCTCGCGATCGAGGAAAATACGGTCCTGCGCCGGCGCATGGAAGAGGTGGTCGCAGAAGTCGCCACGCTCGCTCGCGCCGCGGCGGCGGGCGAGGGACAGCTGGCGACCGAACGGGCGAGATCCGCCTCTGAACAGGCCGAATCGGCCCGGGCCCTTCGCGCCATGGAAAACCAGCTTGAGGCCGATCGGTCCGAACTGGCGGCCCTGACGGCGCGTCTGGATGCGGCGACCGCCCGTGCCAACGGGCTTGATGTTCTGAATGCCGAACAGGCCAGCCGTCTGGTCGAGCTGCAGGCGGTCTCGAATGCGGCTGGTCGTCAGGGCGAGACCCTGCAGGTCGGTCTGGATCGGGCGATGGAGCGGGTCCGGGCCCTTGAGGCCGCCGCGGAGGACTCGCGTCAGCGTCAGGCTGCCATGGACGTGGCCCGCATTGCGGCCGTGGATCGGGCCGAGGCCCTGGCCAAGGCTGCGGCCACGCACGACAAGGCGATCGCCCGGGCCGAGGATCGGATGGTCAAGCTCCAGGCCCGTCTGGCCGGGGTGCAGGACGAGCATCAGTCGCGGGTCGACGCGATGACCCAGCAGATCAGCAGCCTGCGCGCCGAGCTGGAAAGCGCCCGAGCCGAGGGGGCGATGACGGCTGCCGCGCTGGAAGCCGCCCGGCGTGATCGGGGCGGGCGCTATGTGCCCCAGGACGCCCCGGCATCGGTTCAGTCCATCGTCGGCTGATCATGGGCGGGTCTGCCGACGGCGGGCCTTGCTACTGTTCATTGCTCGTCAACCCCGTTTGCGGCATGACGGGAACGAATGACGAACGCAGCGACTCGAATTCTGGGACTGGATCCGGGCCTGCGGCGCACCGGCTGGGGTGTTGTCGTGGCCGAAGGGGCGCGCTTGCGCTGGGTGGCGCATGGGGTGGTCGCTCCGCCTGACACCCTGCCGCTGTCCGACCGGTTGCTGTGGCTGCTGGAAAAGGTCGGTGAGGTCTGTGCCGACTATAGCTGCGATGAGGCCGCGATTGAGGAGGTGTTCGTGAATGTGAACCCGTCCTCGACCCTGAAGCTGGGCCATGCCCGGGCGGCGGTCATGCTGGCTCCCGCGCGGGCCGGCTTGTCGGTGGCGGAATATTCCCCCAACCTGATCAAGAAGGCAGTGGTCGGGGCGGGGCACGCCGACAAGACCCAGATCGCCTTCATGGTGAAACGCCTGCTGCCTGCGGCCGGTGAGGTGAAGGCCGATGCGGCCGATGCGCTGGCGGTGGCCATCACCCATGCGCAGCTGCGCAAGCGGACCCTTCTGGAAGCCCTGAACCCCGTGCGGGGGGCGGCATGATCGGGCGGCTTCGCGGGGTGTTGGCCGAGGTCGAGGAGGCGCACTGCCTGATCGACTGCGCCGGCGTGGGCTATGTCGTGGCCTGCGGGGCGCGGACCCTGACCCGGCTGCCGGCCCCCGGCGATGAGGCGACGCTGTATATTGAATCCAGCTGGTCGGCGGAGAATGGGCCGCGTCTGTATGGCTTCCTGACGCGCGATGAGCGCCGGGCCTTCACCACCCTGACGGGGATCCAGGGGGTGGGGCCCAAGGCCGCCCTGTCGGTCCTCGACGTCCTGCCGCCGGGGGAACTGGCCGGCGCGGTGGCGCGGGACGACAAGGCGGCGATCGGGCGGGCCAATGGCGTCGGTCCCAAGCTGGCCCTGCGCATCGTGACCGAGTTGAAGGGCAAGCCGCTGGGCGAAGTCTCCTTCGCGCCGTCGGCGGCGGGTGTTCACGCCGAGATCTCGCTGCCCGTGCCCAGTATCATGGGCGAGGCCGTGTCGGCCCTGCTGGGTCTGGGCGTGGCCGAGGTGAATGCACGGCGGGCCGTGGACCAGGCGCTGATCCGGCTGGGCGATGAGGCTGAACTGCCGGCAGTGATCCGGGCCGCGCTGCAGGAGCTGGGGCGGTGA
>JAIEQA010000026.1 GCA_019748095.1 Caulobacteraceae bacterium
CCGCGGACGTTCGAGGGGATCGACATCCCGGAGATCCTGTTGTCCGGCGACCATCGCAGGATGGCCGCCTGGCGTCATGAACAACGGGAAGAGACCACGCGGGAGCGACGGCCGGACCTCTGGGCGGCGCATCTGGCGACAAGACCCGCGGAACCCTCCGCCAAATCAAAGCTAAAGGGCACCAAAGCCCGAGGAGAATAGAGACATGGCCAACATCCTTCAGACGCTGGAAGCGGAAGAAAAAGCCCGTTTGATCGCCGTCCGCGCGATCCCGGTCTTCCAGCCCGGCGACACCCTGCGCGTCAACGTCAAGATCAAGGAAGGCGAGCGCGAGCGCGTTCAGGCCTTCGAAGGCGTCTGCATCGCCCGCGCCGGCGGCGGCGTGAACGAGAACTTCACCGTGCGCAAAATCAGCTTCGGCGAAGGCGTGGAGCGGGTCTTCCCGATCCTGTCGCCGAACATCGAATCCATCGAGGTCAAGCGTCGCGGCGTCGTCCGGCGCGCCAAGCTCTATTACCTGCGCGACCGTCGCGGCAAGTCGGCCCGGATCGCCGAACGCCAGACCGTCCGCCCGGCCAAGGGCGCCGTCGTCCCCGTCACCGGCACCGCCGACAAGGCGACCGACGAGGCGTAAGCCTTTCAGGCACTGCGATTTGAAAAGGGCTCCTGCGGAAACGCGGGGGCCTTTTTCTTTACGCCGGGCGGACACCGGTGAACTGGTCCGGCCGCAGGAAGCGCCGGGTAAACCGCGCCTCGGCGATCGCCCCGTTGAAATAGTTGACCCGGTTGATCCGCGTCCCGACCGAGGCTCGCCCCGGCCCC
This sequence comes from Caulobacteraceae bacterium, assembly GCA_019748095.1. Lineage (GTDB taxonomy): Bacteria > Pseudomonadota > Alphaproteobacteria > Caulobacterales > Caulobacteraceae > Brevundimonas. The sequence continues at coordinate 823 of JAIEQA010000026.1, forward strand.
TGGGGCGTGAAGGCCAGCGCCGCCTCCCCCTGCAGCACCCCGTCGACGAAGGCCCGATAGGTCGTGCCGTCATAGGTCTGAGCCACATGGTACCACCGCCCCACCGGATGGCGTTTGTCGGGGAACAGCAGGACCTGGTTGTAGGTCGGCCCCTTCACAAAGGCGTCCAGCGCCCACTGGTCGCCATAGACGCGGATCTCGAACAGGAACCGGGTCCCGACCGGGGTCTGGCCGGGGGCGACCACCTCGTCGGACTGCAGGTGCAGCCAGCGCTGTTCGAACGCTCCGCCGTCGGGTTGGAACACCGCCTCGAAGGCAAAGGTCGCGGCCCCCGCCAGCGGATGCTGGCCGATGAACAGGGCATCGTCCACGCCGTCGAACTGCAGCGCACTGCCGCCGTCCGAGGCCGGCCCCTCGACCCGCCAGGGCGCGCCCTCGATCGTCAGGGGTACGGCCAGACGCTCCAGCTGGCCGAAGCGCCAGACGGTCTGGTGGTTGGGCCCCGGCCCGATCAGCGAGGCGCAGCCTGCCGTGGCGGCCAGACCCGCCGCCCCGCCGCCAACCAGGAGCCCTCGCCGGTCCATCACGCCTGCAGCGCCTCGATCAGGTCGCCCATGTTCTGGATGAAGGTCTGGGTCGAGATGCCCTCGACCGGGAAGTCGGTATTGTAGGGCGAAGTGTCCCACAGGTCGCCAACGCGCGTAGTCTGGAACTCGCCCCCCGTCACCGCCTCAGGCGAGGGGCCGATATAGGGGTTGGAGGTGGTGGTCAGCATCGTCGGCCAGTAGCCGCGGGCATTCAGCCCGCTCACCAGTTCGCCCGCCCGCGACGCCGCAACCGGCCGGGGCCGCCGCCCCTCTGTGTTCATGTCCCAGATGCTGACATCGCGCAGGGTGAAATATTTGGGCAGCGCCAGGCTGCCGGGCCGCGCCTTCAACGGCGAGGTGGCGATGACCGCCTCGGGCGTCAGGGCGGCGGCGGCCTCGTATTCCGCACGGATCGCCGCCGTGTCCAGATTGCGGAACGAGCCGTAGTGAATGACCAGATTGTTGGGATTGTCGTCGGCATAGTAGCGGCCGTTGCGGATGTTCGACCCCTTACGGTGGATATAGACCGGGGTGTTGGAGCCCTCGAGGATGAAGGTCGGATGGGTCCGGCCGGGCGCGATCAGGCGCTGCGGAGTCTTCACCTGATCCAGCCAGTCCAGGGCCTCGGGCAGGCGAGCCAGATATTTGCGATCCCCGGTCAGTTTGTAGAAGCCGATCATCGAGCGGATGTTGGTCGCCGTCGTATGGGTGGCGAAGGCCTGCGGCTCAATGGTGCGGGCCCCGGCCGGCTTCAGGGTGTCGGGGAAATGCTGCAGGCCCCAGGCGGGCTGGGGCATCGGCTGCTGGGTGGCGACGAAGATGTCCATGCCGCGCTGGATGGCGTCGACCAGCCGTCGGTCGTTCGAACCCAAGGCCTGGTGGACATAGAGCAGGAACTCGATGTTCTCGCCGGCCACATCGTCGTTGAAGGTGATGTAGGGCGTATAGTCGGGGTTGCCGTGCAGCCCGCCTGCGCCCTCGACGAAGGGGAAACGCTGGGGCCAGCCACCGTTCGGATATTGGGCGTCGAGGACGAACTGGATCGCCTTGTTCAACGGCGCGCGGTACTTGCGCTCGCGCTTCTCCAGATAGACCCGCAGCAGCAACTGTGACGCCTCGGCCGTTCCGGCGTCGTCGAAGGTGGCATTGCCGTAGTAGTGCTGGAATTCCTCCAGCCGCCAGGCATTGCCGCCAACCGTCTCGTACCAGTCCTTGAGGCTCTCCTCACCCGCAGTGTCGATGACGTAGTTCCAGCCCCCACGCGGGTGCTGTCCCGCAATCAGGGCGTCGGCGCAGGCCTTGGCAGCAGTGTAGAACTGTTCGTCGCCGGTGGCGTGGTAGGCGTCCAGATAGACATGGCCGACCGTGGCGGTGCCCGGAGGCTGGACCCAGATCATGGTCGGCTTGGCCTCCAGCTCGCCCCAGCGGCGCGAGAAGTCCGGAAGAACCTGCCAGACATAGCCGCCACCCACGGCGACTTCCTCGGTCATGAAGGCGGCCGCCCGCTTCATTGTCGACAGGATGGTGGACCGGTCGGGTGCTGACTGGGCGAGGACAGGACCCGTTGCGGTCAGGGCGGCGAGCGCGGCCCCTGAAACCAGGACAGCACGGCGCGACAGGGACGCAGGCATGGGGAACTCCGGTCATTTCCTACAGGGGCGGTTCTGACGATCGCTTGGCCGCAAGATACACCTCTGACACCGGTTTCCTAGGGGCTGGTCACCGTCGAATGTCGAACCCGTCGGCGGCCATGGCGGAGCGAACGTGAGCCTCGTCGAACAGGTTGAAGTCGCCTGGAACCGAGTGTTTCAGCCCGGCGGCGGCGAGCCCGAAGGCCAGCGACTCATCATTGGACCAACCGCGCCAGAGACCAAAAAGAACGCCTGAGGCGAAGGCGTCGCCGCCCCCGACACGGTCCACGACGCCGGTCAGGGCAATGGGGGCGGCATGGTGCTCGCCGTCCCGGGTGATCATCACCGCCGACAGGGTCTGGTCCTGGACGCTGTCGTTGATCCGCAGGGTGCAGCAGATGCGCTCAAGCGTCGGCCAGGTTTCGAAGGCAACCTCCGCCGCTGAACGCCGTCGCTCGGCCGGATCGGCGTGATCGAAGGATCGGCCGAGCACGAGGGCGAAGTCGCGGTCGTCGGCGAAGGCCAGGCTGGTACCCGCCAGCATCTGGCCCAAGACCCGCGGCGGATCACCGGCCCATTCGGCCCAGAGCTTGCCGCGGAAATTGCCGTCGAAACTGACCTTGATCCCGGCGGTCCGGGCGGCGGCGATGGCGGCGAGTGCGGCAGCCGATCCGGTCGGTCCGGTGGCGGGCGTGACGCCGGACAGGTGCAACCATTCGACCCCGTCCAGAAGCTTCGGCCAGTCCAGAGCGTCTTCCACATGCTGGACAAAGGCCGAGCCGGCGCGGTCGTAGAGAACTTCGGACGGTCGGCGAACGGCACCGGGCGTCAGAAAGTACAACCCCATCCGTCCGGGCCGGAAAGCCACGCCAGAGGTGTCCACGCCGTGCTTGCGGACCTCGTCACGCGCGGCGCGGCCGAGCGCGTTGTCAGGCAGGACGGTGGTGAGGGCAGCGGGGGCCCCGTAACGTGCCAGCGACACGGCAACATTGGCTTCGGCCCCACCGGGCCGGACGGTCATGGCGGGCGACTGCAGCAGCAGTTCGCCTTGATCGGGCGTCAGACGCAGCAGCATCTCGCCGAAACAGAGGATGGTCATGCCGTTACGCTAGCCGCAGATCAGCGGGCGAGCCAGCCGCCGTCGACCGGAAGCGTTATGCCCTGAACATAGTCGCTGGCTGCACTGGCCAGGAAGACTGCCGCGCCGCCGATGTCGGACGGCTGGCCCCAGCGGCCGGCGGGGATGCGGCCCAGAATCTCTTTCGAGCGCACTGGGTCGTCCTGGAGGGCCTGGGTGTTGTCGGTGGCGAAATAGCCAGGTGCGATGGCGTTGGCGTTGATGCCATGCTTTGCCCACTCATTGGCCATCAGCTTGGTCAGGCCGGCGACTCCCGACTTGGATGCGGTGTAGGACGGCACCCGGATGCCGCCCTGGTAGGACAGCATCGAGGCGGTGTTGATGATCTTGCCACGACGACCATCGGCAATCATCCGGCGGACAGTGGCCTGGCTGAGGAAGAACACCGACTTCAGATTGACGTTCATGACATCGTCCCAGTCGGCTTCGGTGAAGTCCACGGCGTCGGCGCGGCGGATGATGCCGGCGTTGTTGACGAGGATGTCCACGGGCCCCAGCCCGGCGGTGGCCTCATTGAGGATCCGTTCGATCGGTTCCATGGAGCCGAGATCGGCCTGGATCGAGACGGCCTTTACTCCCTTTGCGAGGCAGTGACCGACGGTCTCGTCGGAGGCGCGGCGGGCGACCGAGGCAATGGAGGCCCCGGCGTCGGCGAGGGCGAGGGCGATGCCCTGGCCGATGCCGGTGTTTCCGCCGGTGATCAGGGCGACCTTCCCGGTCAGGTCGAAAGGGCTGACGGGCATCGATTCAATCCTAGTTCACGTAAGATTATAGAGCGCATGCGGCTCACCATGGTAGTGACGGCTGCGGGTTGTGCCCACTGGTAACCGGTGTCATATCCGCATGCAAATGATGGCGGCCCACTCTCCCAACGCCGCAGAGGAAAACCATGAAAATCGCGCTCATCACCGAGAACAGCCAGGCCGCCAAGAACGGTATCATCCATGCTGCCCTGACGGCTGTTGCGGAGCCGCTCGGCCATCAGGTCTTCAACTACGGCATGTATGCGGCCGAGGACAAGGCGTCGCTGACCTATGTCATGAACGGCCTTCTGGCAGGCGTTCTGCTGAACTCGGGAGCGGCCGACTTCGTGGTGACGGGCTGCGGTACGGGCACGGGCTCAATGCTGGCGTGTAACGCCATGCCCGGTGTCTTCTGCGGTCTGATCATCGACCCGACCGACGCGTTCCTGTTTGCCCAGATCAACGACGGCAATGCGATCTCGATGCCTTACGCCAAGGGCTTTGGCTGGGCGGCCGAACTGAACCTTCAGGATGTCTATCGCAAGCTGTTCGACGGTGAGAGCGGCCTGGGCTATCCCAAGGAACGCGCCGAGATCATGGCCCGGAACCGGGGCATCCTTAAAACGCTCAAGGACGTCACCTGCCACGACATGCTGACGGTTCTTCAGACGGTCGATCAGGACCTGCTCAAGGCCGCCGTGGCTGGCGAACGCTTCTCGGAATACTTCCTGGCCAACGCCAAAGACGAAGGCATCCGGGACTATATCAAGGGCATCATCTGACGCGTTGGGGCGCGGCCGAAAGGCCTGTCGTCCTAGACTTTCAGTGCCGTCGCTGAGTCCCGAACAACCAGCGACGGCAGCACTTCCTGCTGGTTCAATTCGGCCGGGTCGAGACCGCGCATCGGAGCGAGTAGCCGCTCGGCGGCCATCCGGCCCATGTCGCGAATCGGCAGGCGGACCGAGGTGAGATTTGGCCAGACCCGCGAGGCCATGGGAAGGTCGTCATAGCCGACGACGGAAAGGTCGCGCGGGATCTCCATCCCCAGATCGCGGGCGACCTTGAACACGCCCAGGGCCATTTCGTCATTGCCGGCGAAAATGGCTGTGGGGGGCGGGTCGATGGCCAGCAGGCGTTGCGCCGCCTCCACGCCTGACTCGAATGTATAGGCACCCTCGGCGACATAGCGGTCGTCCAAGGTCAGGCCGTACTCTGCAAGCGCGCGACGAAAGCCTCCGCCGCGTTCGGCGCTGGAGCGGAACAGGGCCGGTCCGGAGATGAAGCCGATTCGACGATGACCAAGGTCGGCCAGATGCCGACCGGCCTCGGCCGCGCCGAGATGGTCATTGGTGACGAGCATCGAGCCCGGCGTGTCCAGCGAGACCGAGGCGATGCGCACATAGGGGCAATCCAGTTCGCGCAGGACCTCTATGACCCGCTCGTCCTCGGACATGGAGGGGGGCAGGATGACGCCGAACAGCTTCTGGCGCTCCACGAAGGTGCGGATGTCGGAGACGACCGTGGGGGAGGTTCGCTGGCAGGGGTGGACGACCAGTTCGAGTCCGGAGCCCCGCAGGGCATCAAGGACGCCCTGTTGCATGTTGACGACGTAGTTGGGGCTGGGGTTGTCGTAGATCATCCCGACCAGAAACGAGCGCCGGAAGGCGAGGCCTCTGGCCTGCAGATCGGGCGTGAACCCCAGGTCGGCAATCACGGCGTTGACCCGGGTGCGGGTCTCCTCGCGCACGAAGGGCGACTGGTTGATGACCCTCGAGACCGTCTTTTTGGATACGGCTGCGACCCGTGCCACGTCGTTGATCGTCGGACGCTTTCCGGGCCGGCTGCCGGTGCGGGTCTGGGTCGGGTCGTCTTCGGTCAAGCTCGGTCTCTCGCAGTTCCCGGATCAGGCATACATCCGCACCGGTTTGGACGCCATGGCTGAGCGCAGGAGGGGAGGCCGGGCTGGAAGTCCGTTGACACCGGTTACCATCCGCTTCAATCATCCAGCCCCGGCGAAAGACCGGCGCGGGACATAATGTGAGCGGGACGAGGCGTGACGGGCATGGATCAGTATTCGGCGAGCGCAGCATGAGCGTGGCGGACGTTTACCAGCCGGGTGAGGCGTCTGATATCGCCGCGCGGTTTGTCGAGGCGCGTCTGGGTCGGTTCGGCCTGCCGGACTATCCCGGTTCGAAGCCGACCAGCATGGACGAGGCCTATGCGACCCAGGAGGTCGCGATCGGCCTGTTTCCGGACGAGATCGTCGGCTGGAAAGTCGGCATGGTTCCGCCTGCGCAGCAGGCGACCCTGAACGCACGGCGGCTGGCCGGGCCGGTTTTCCGGCGCAATCTCTGGACCGCCGGTGCGGCCCCGACGGAACTGCCGGCGATCGTCGGTGGGTTCGCCGCGGTCGAGGCCGAGTTCGTGGCCCGGGTCGGCAAGGTCGATCCGGACAAGATGGACTGGACCCTGGATGAGGCCATCCGGGCGATCACGGCCCTGCATATCGGGGTCGAACTGGCGGGTAGTCCTCTGCCGACCATCAACGATCTGGGATCGGCGGTGGTCGCCTCCGACTTCGGCAATAACGGCGGCCTCGTGCTGGGCCCCGAGATCGAGGACTGGGCCGCCCGGCTCGAGGGAATCGAGGTCGAGACGGTTGTGGACGGTCAATCCATCGGGACCGGAACCGCCGGTTCCATCCCGGCGGGCGTTCTGGAATCCGTGCGCTTCCTGATCGAACATTGCGCCCGTCGGGGCCGGCCGGTCGCGGAGGGGACGCTGATCTCCACCGGAGCCGTCACCGGTGTGCACAGCGTGCCGATCGGTGCCCGTTCGGTCTGCAGCTTCTCGGGCGTCGGCGAGATCCACTGCTCGGTCGTCGCGGCCGGGTAACCAGCGAATGCCTCGACCCGGGTTCCGGGGCTGAGCGAGCGCCAGCGTCACGCTTTCGGCGGACCAAGGCCACAGATCTGTTCAAACGATCAGGCTCTGGCGTGAGGGTGGGCTCCAGGGCCTGATCTGCCGTGCCCCATCCCGGGCGTTCCCGTGATCGCGCGTCACCCTGACAAAAATAGCGTGACAAAAACGGGGTGACGAAAAACAAAACCGTTGCATTTCAGCGGCTTGCCGGACCCAAGAATGTCATGGTGACGGGGTTATGCGAAATCCGGCCGTGGCTTCACCGGCAGCGGCACGGTGTCTTTTCAACCTGTCAAAGACCTGGATGGGGAGATGAGGACCGGCCTTTCAGAAGGCAAGGGGATTTCAGGAATTAATTCCGGCCCATGGGCGCCGTCGTCGATATCGGTCGGTGAGATCCCGGGGCCGGGCTGGACGGAGCGGCGGCGTGGTCGCAAAAGGGCGGCCTCACCATCCCGGAGTTCGCCTTGACCCAGACCTTCCCCATCCCCTCGCCGGCCGACTGGCGCGCGGAGGCCGAGAAGGCGCTGAAGGGACGGCCGGTCGAGGGACTGGTGCATCTGGATGCCGACCACCTGAGCACGCGGCCCCTGTATGGCCGGGCCAATGCGACCGATGCCGTGTTCGCGCCCCGACCGTCCGACGCCGACGGCCGGGCCTGGGATCTGCGGACCCTGATCGAGGGCGACGAGGCCGGGGCGGTCAATGCGGCGGTGCTGGCGGATCTCGAGGGCGGGGCGGCCTCGGTCATTCTGTCGGGCGCGGTGCTGGCCGATTCCGAGCCGATGGGCCGGGCGCTGGCGGGGGTGGCGCTGGAGCTTGCCCCGGTCGGGCTGGAGGCCGGCATCGACGGACCGGATGCGGCCAATGCCCTGGCGGTCGTGGCCAAGGGGTCACCGCGCGCGAAGCTGATGTTCCATATGGACCCGCTCGGAGCCTGTGCGGTTGCCGGCGGAACGCCCCGGCCGATCGAGGATCACATCCGTCTTGCTGCCAATACGGCCGCGCGCCACGCCGGGGCCTATCCGGAGGCGACCTTCTTTCTGGCCACGGGCCGGGCGGCGCATGAGGCGGGCGGTTCGGCGGGACAGGAACTGGGTTTCGCCGCCGCCTGTGCCGCAACGTATCTGACGGCGGCGGTGGAGGCGGGCCTGCCGTTGGAGCGGGCGCTGGCCGGCACGGTTCTGGGGGTCAGCGTCGATGCGGAGTATTTCGACAGCCTTGCGAAAGTGCGGGCACTGCGACTGATCTGGCGCTCGATCAGCCGGGCCTTCGGTCACGAGACCCCCGCGCGGATAGAGGCGCGGTCATCGCGGCGGATGCTGGCGGCGCGGGATCCGTGGCCCAATCTGTTGCGACTGACGGCGGCGGGGTTCGCCGGCGCGGTCGGGGGGGCGGATGCGGTGGTGCTGGACGGGTTCAGCCGGGCTGCGGGGAGACCCGATGCCTTTGCCCGGCGCGCGGCCCGAAACACCCAGCTGGTCCTGATGGAAGAGGCGCACATCGGCCGTGTGGCCGATCCGGCGGCGGGCTCCTGGTATCTGGATCATCGCACACGGGACCTTGCCGAGGCGGGCTGGGCCGAGTTCCAGCGGATCGAGCGGGAAGGCGGGGTCATCGCCTCCCTGCGCGGAGGCGCGTTTCAGGGCCGGATCGCAGCGTCGCGGGCGGCGGGGCAGCGGGCCCTCGCCGAGGGCGGTGGCCAGATCGTGGGGGTGACGAAATTCGTCGACGGGGACGTGCGGCCGGTCGTGGTCGAGGGCGGGGCCGCCCACCCTCCCGCCACCTGCAGCGAGCGATGCGAGCCACTCACGCCGCTCCGCTGGGCCGCGGCCTTCGAGGGCGAAACACAATGACCTTTCTCTCCGCTCATCCCCGCGAAAGCGGGGACCCAGGTCTTTGGGCGACGGGCCTCTTCCGCGCTGTCCCTGACATCAGTCCCATGCGCCGTGCCTCACGAAACCACTGGGGCCCTGGTATCGCAGGGATGAGCGGAAGGGGGGGAGCGCGATGACCATGCCCGATTTCACCAAGGCGAAGCTCGACCTGTCGCCGCTGACCGGGCCGCCGGTCCGGGACGCCGTCCGCACGCCCGAAGGCATCGACATCGCGCCCGCCTATGACGCGGCGGCCATCGCCGATCTCGACTTCACCGACGGCCTGCCCGGGTTCGCGCCGTTCGTGCGCGGCCCCTATCCGACCATGTATGCGTCCAACCCCTGGACCATCCGCCAGTATGCGGGCTTCTCGACCGCCGAGGCGTCCAACGCCTTCTACCGGCGCAACCTCGCGGCGGGGCAGAAGGGGCTGTCGATCGCCTTCGATCTGGCCACCCACCGGGGCTATGATTCCGACCATCCGAGGGTGGCCGGCGACGTCGGCATGGCGGGGGTGGCGATCGATTCCATCCTCGACATGCGGACCCTGTTCGACGGCATTCCGCTGGACCAGATGTCGGTGTCGATGACCATGAACGGCGCGGTCCTGCCCATCCTCGCCCTCTATGTCGTCGCAGCGGAAGAACAGGGCGTCGAACACAAGGCCCTGACCGGGACCATCCAGAACGACATCCTCAAGGAGTTCATGGTCCGGAACACCTATATCTATCCGCCCGGACCCTCGATGCGGATCATCGCCGACATCTTCGCCTGGACGGCGCAGGAGACGCCGAAGTTCAACTCCATCTCGATCAGCGGCTA
>JAIEQA010000003.1 GCA_019748095.1 Caulobacteraceae bacterium
GCCCGTTTGCGCGAGGCCGGCTGGCTCTAGATCCGGGCGGACGTCGGCGCGGCGCTGCTGAGCGAGGTCTGGCGGGCGGACGCGGGGGACCGCGTGAGAGCCTGGATCACCAGTGGGGCCAGCATGTGGGGAACCGTCAGGATCGACAGGGTCATGAAACTGGCGGCCATGATCCGGTCCGGGAGGGCAGTGGGAATGCCGGCACCGAAGACCAGCAGGGCGATGCCGCCGGCCGCGAGGGTCAGGGGAATCACGACCCGTCCCCAGCCGGCGAGGCCGCTGCGGCCAAGGGCCATGACACTGTCGCTGAAATGGCGCGGGGAATGGAACAGGCAGAAGTAGAGGGCAAAGCCGACGATGGGGGGCAGCAGAACCATCCCGGCCACGGCGGCGACCGCCCCCGCCGCCTGATCGCGCCGGCCGGCCTGCCACAGCGAAAGAACGCTGATGACCGCCACTCCGGCGGCGACGGGGGCGAGCACAAGCAGCAGGTCCGCGACGGCGGCTGCTTCGCTGCGGCCGGTCAGGGCGATGAAGATGGACGAAAGCGCGTCGTGGTGCAGAAGGGCGGGCGCGGCGAGCAGGGCGAGTGCCGGGCTGGCGCGCAGCAGTCCCGGACCGGCACCGTCCCAGTCTTCGGAAAAATGAACGACCGCGATGGCCAGAAAGGCGACAAGTGCCATGACCGGAGCGATGCACCAGACCAGGTACATGGCCGCCGCGAGGCCCAGATAGATAAGGACGAGGGCGACCATTCCGGTCCAGGGGCCGGCCAGTCTGGCACGGATCAGTTCGAGGTCCAGTGTGCCGTGCGGCAGGCCGAACACCAGCAGGGCCAGGCAGGCCAGTGTTGTCGCCAAACCTCCCGAGAGCGGGACACCGGCCCATAGCGAAAGCAGGGCCAGGGCAAGGGTGCCGATCATGAGACGGGGACCGGGGAGGCCCCGGGCCGACGCGCCGTCGATGGTGGTGGATGTGGCCAAGGCAGGCGCTCCGTGGTGACAAAGTCCGGACAGCCGGCAGGGCTGTCCGGACCATTATCTGGCTGGAAGGGTCAGGCCTTGAGAGACGCCTGACCGGTCGCTTCGCCATATTCGACGGCCGTCTTGCGGACCGCGATGATGTAGATCAGCACGCCCACGCCGGCCTTGGCGACGATATCGGCGATCGTGTAGCCGATCTGCACGTAGGTTTCGGCGGCACCGCCACCGAGGCTGGTGTAGGGGATCATGTAGACGATGGGATAGAAGCCCCATGACATGAAGGTCAGCAGTCGGGCCTGTTTGATCAGACCGCGCACGCTTTCAGGCTGACGCTCGATCGCGGCACCCAGGCCCTTGAACAGTTCCCACACGATGTAGACGAACGGGATGCTGGACAGGGTGCCCCAGATGGCGCGTGTCGTGTTGTCGTCCGCGATCTCGCCCGGATAGCCGAGGATGATCATGAGTGCGGCGGCGAAGCCCAGCTTGACGGACTTGGACATCGTCTCCGACTGGCTCAGCCGCATGACCAGAACCAGTTCGATGAGCAGAAGCGGCACGGTGAGCAGCCAGTCGACGTAGCGGTAGGCGTCGTTGAACGCGAGGCCAGTGACCGTGATCACGCCGTCGCGGACCTCGTAGGCCGTTTCCCAGCTCTCGAAGATCCGGAAATAGTGGTAGGCCGCGATCGCTGTGACGAGGCCGGAGATTGTCAGGGCTGTTTTGTAGGCCGGTCCGACCTGGGACCGGCCGAACCACAGGAACAGGGTCGCTGCGGCCATGGTGGCGAAGGTGAACGAGAACGCATTGTAGACGAGCAGGTATTGCCCGATCTCGATAGTCGGCATTGCAGTGTTCCTCTCTTGTCGGCTCTGGTGGGTCCGGGTCAGAAAGATCGTCGGAGCAAGCGAAACCGGAGTAGCCGTCTGAAAGGACTTAATCCTGCCTGAGAGTCATCTCCATACGGTCTTTAGGCCGTATTGCCGGGCTGGATGAATTAGTGGGACGTTCACAGGCCGGCTTCGACTGCCAGTCGAATTGCATCAGCGACGTTATGGGTGTGGATCTTTTCCAGTATGAGCGCGCGGTGCATTTTCACCGTCTTCTCGCTCAAACCGAGATTGAAGGAGATCTGTTTGCTGCGATAACCTGCCGCGATCTGTTGCAGGACTTCGCGTTGTCGCGGGGACAGGGTCCTGACGATTTCAACAGCGTGGTGGTGTCGGCTTGAGGACGGGCCGATCGCGTCTTCGGCCAGTTCGACCTGGGTCCCGATGAAATACTCCAGCTCCCCGTCGGGCAGGAACACCGGGGCCACCAGCACAGCGTTCCGGAATGGCTGTCCGTTCCGCTTGTAGTTCAGGATTTCAACAAGGGTCGGTTTTCGATCCCGCGTGCCCTGTCGGATGCGGTCGGTCAGCCAGGGTTCTGTTGCAGGGCCGGCCAGGAAGCGGCAGTTGCGACCCACAATCTCCTCAACGTCATAGCCGGTCAGGTCACAGAACGCCTGGTTGACCGCGATGATGGGATTGTCCGCGAGGCGCGGATTGCTGATCACAGACGCGATCGGGCTGTTGACGATGGACAACAGGAGCGTGTTTCCGTCCTCGTCCAGATCATACTCAATCAAGCGGCCGCTCCTCCCGGGTCTGGTTATTCCACGCCCCGCCCACGAGGAAGCAGACCGGTAGCCGCAGGCCGTCGAGCCGTCCGGGCCCGCCGATGATGCCGCGATCGCAATCCGTCACGCGCTGTATGACACGGATTGGGCGACCACGGTGCGCTATCGCGATGAGACCCGTCCGATGCCGGGCGATAGCGGTCCCCGGATGCACCACCGCAGTTCGGGTGATGCGGGATGCAACCCTCGCGTCGCCCGGAAATTGATCCCGGTCTGGCCTTTGCGATAGGGGATCAAGCCCCATCTTCTGTGTCCCCACCATTTGACCGTTACCCAGCTGGAGCTTCTGCCATGACCGAAACTGTCCAGGACCAGGGCCGCCGTACGATCGGGCGAGGCAAGGTCTATGGTTCGATCATCGACACCATCGGCGATACGCCGCTGGTCGGGCTGCCACGCCTGTCGGCGGAACTGGGCGCGAAGGCGACCGTGCTGGCCAAGCTGGAGTTCTTCAACCCGACGTCCTCGGTCAAGGACCGCATCGGCGTGGCGATGATCGAGGCGCTGGAAGCGGCCGGCAAGATCGGACCGGGCAGCGTTCTGATTGAACCGACCTCGGGCAATACCGGCATCGGCCTGGCCTTTGTGGCTGCGGCCAAGGGCTACAGGCTGATCCTGTGCATGCCGGAGAGCATGTCGATCGAGCGGCGCAAGATGCTGGCCCTGCTGGGGGCCCAGCTGGAGCTGACCCCGGCGGAGAAGGGGATGAAGGGCGCGATCGCGCGGGCGCAGGAGCTGCTGGCGAGCACTCCGAACAGCATAAGCCCGGCCCAGTTCGACAATCCAGCCAACCCGGCCATCCACCGTGCGACGACGGCGCAGGAGATCTGGAACGACACCGGCGGGGCGGTCGATATCGTCGTTTCGGGCGTGGGCACGGGGGGCACGATCACCGGGGTCGGTCAGGCTCTCAAGGCGCTGAAACCGTCGGTCCGGATGATCGCGGTCGAGCCGACGGCCTCGCCCGTCCTGTCCGGCGGTGAACCGGGCCCGCACAAGATCCAGGGCATCGGCGCGGGTTTCGTGCCGGGCATCGTCGACCGCGCGATGATCGACGGGGTCGAGCAGGTTTCCAATGAGGACAGTTTCGAGATGGCCCGGCGGGTGGCGCGTACCGAAGGCGTGCCGGTGGGGATCTCGTCCGGCGCGGCGCTGGTCGCGGCGTTCCGGCTGGCAGCGCTGGAGGAGAATGCCGGCAAGACGCTGGTGGTCATCATCCCCAGTTTCGCCGAGCGCTATCTGTCGACGGCGCTGTTCGAGGGGCTGTAAGGCGGCGGTTAACCGAACCGCCCCTAGCGTCGGGCACCATGTCCGAACCGGTTTCCGCCCCGTCGCCTCACGCTCCGCCGCCGGTGTTCCGCGCGCGGCAGGCGCTGCTGAAGCGGCTGGCGGATGTCGTGTCCCTGCCGGGCAGCCGGGTGAATGCGTTCGAGCGGGCCGTGACCGGGGACCTGCTGGTGGAAATGCTGCGGCTGGCGGCCCCGCGCGAACGGCAGCGGGTGGCCGAGCGGCTCGCTCCGCTGGCCGAACTGCCCAATAGCCTGGCGCGGATGCTGCTGCGGGACGAGGTGACGGTCGCCGGGCTGTTGATCGAGCAGTGCGCCTCCCTCACGGACGCCGATCTGGTGGCCTGTGCCCGCGACACGGGGGTCGAACATCGCCTGTTGATGGCGCGGCGCCGGGGCCTGTCCGAGATCGTTACGGAAACCCTGATCGCTTTCGGCGAGGACCGCGTGGTCGATGGGGTCCTGCGCAACACGACCGCGCGTCTGTCCCAGCCCGGAATCGAGGCGGTGGTCAGCCTGTCCCGTCAGGTCCCGACCCTGTGTGGTCCACTGTTGCGTCGGCCGGAGCTGAGGCCGTCGGGGGCCTATGTGATGTTCTGGTGGTGCGGAGCCGAGGATCGCAAGACGATCCTGCAACGGTTCGCCGTCAGCCGTGAGATCATGCAGGAAGTGGTCGAGGACGTCTTCGCCATGGCGGCTGCCGAGGGCTGGCAGGATCCGGTTTCGAGAAAGGCCCTGCAGTTTATCGAACGCCGCCAACGCAATCGCGCGGCGATCGAAAAGAGCCCCTACAGCAGTCTGGAACAGGCGGTCGGCGTGGCTGCGACGGACGGTCTGAGCCCCGACCTCGCGGCCGAGATCGCTTACCTGTCGGGGATCAAACCCCTGACAGGGGCCAAGATCCTCGGCGACACCGGGGGCGAACCGCTGGCCATTCTGTGCAAGGCGACGGGCCTGACCCGTGTGGATCTGCAGAACCTGTGGCGCTCCATGCGCAGGCCGGAGACCCTTGCGGACGGGCGCGTCCATCCGGACTGGGAGAGGGTTCAGGTCACCTATGAGATGTTGGCGGTCGACCGGGCCCAGACTGTGCTGCGTTACTGGAACTGGTCGTTGTCGTCAGCCCTGTCTCCGGCTCTGCTGAGAGCCATCCGTGAAGGCGACGATGAGGCGCTGGACGAGTATTCTGCGCCGGAGCGGGCGGCCATGATGGCGCTGGCGGAGAACTTCGGCCGCTGACCGCAAGCGCGATCTCCTGAAACTATAGTGCCTGCCGACACTGTCGGTCAGTTCGCCAAGGTCCTGTCTTCAAGTCCATTGCTTTCGGCCGCGGATATCCTTATTTCCAAAACTCCCAATCGCGGTAGTGCGACAAGATTAGGCAAGGACATTCCTGTGGAAGCGACAAGACTGGACGAGCGGTCCGAACTTCTGGAGATGACGGCAGACATCGTCTCCGCCTATGTGGGCAACAACAGCGTGGCGGCGAATGACCTGCCGTCGCTGATCTCCAATATCCATGCGGCCCTGTCCCAGGTTTCGACCGGTGTGGTTGAAGCCGAGCCGGAGCCCAAGGAACCTGCCGTTCCGATCCGCAAGTCGATCAGCCCCGACTTCCTGATCTGTCTGGAGGACGGTCGCAAGTTCAAGTCGCTGAAGCGTCACCTGCGCACCAAATACGACATCAGCCCCGAGGAATACCGCGCGAAGTGGGGTCTGCCGAAAGACTATCCGATGGTGGCCCCGAACTATGCCAAGGCGCGGTCCGATCTGGCCAAGCAGATGGGTCTGGGACAGGGTGGACGCAAACCCGCCCGCGCGCCCCGCGCCGTCAAGAAGTAGGATCCACGGCTCCAGCCGCGAAAGGCCCGCTTCCGAAAGGAGGCGGGCTTTTTCGTGTCAGGCAGCGACGGCGGACTCGCGCCGCATTCGCCAGAACCGAAGGGTGCGCAGGGCGGCTTCTCGCTGGAGTTCGGTATACAGGCGGGCGTAGGCGTGGGCCTGGCCGATCGCGTTTGCCTCGCCGCCCAGAATGACGACGACAAAGGTCAGAAACAGCGCCCTGTCGAGGTCTGCGGCCTTGCAGATGACGGCGAGGGCATCGAGTTCCCGACGCTGCACGATCTGGCTGGCGGTGAGGAAATCCACGTCGGCAAGCTGGGCGAGGGCGATCAGGAAAGAGGTCCGGCTGCCCGAACGAAGAAAGCGCGCCAGCATATTGGGGGTCAGCTGGTTGGCGGCCCCGAGTTCCTCCACATAGGCGAGGCTTTCGCTGTAGTCCGCCGGGAGGCTGCCGTCATCGGCGGCGACGCGAGCCCGCCCTGCGGCGAGGGCGCTTTCAAGCAGGACCGGGTCCATGGCGGCGTTCTGTTCGAGGATTCGGTGTCGCAGCCGGGTCTCGACCACGAAGTACATGTCATTCAGCAGATCGGCGGGCAGGGAGGCCCGTTCCACCGTCGCCGCGTGGAGAGCCGGATTGACCTTGGCACGCTCGACGGCCGTTTCCGACGCTGTCCGTGACAGGCGCGCGCCTTCGTTGCGGAGCAGGGTGCCGAGGGTCTCGTCGTCGCCGCGCTCGACGATCATGTCGGAGACAGCCTCGGAGACGGTCTTACGTTCAGAGATGGCGCGCAGATGTTCCTGGCCCCGTGTGCGCACCACGCCCAGCAGGTCTTCGTCCGTCAGAACAGTGGAGGCGCGAAGGACGGCCTCGGCGACGGCGACCTCATCATTCGCGAGACGCCGGATCAGGCCGCGCGGGGCATCGGGGGACAGGGCGAAACGGGCGGACAGTTCAGCCCGTACGGCGGTTTCCATTTCTGCCGCCAGGTCGGTCAGCAGGGAATCGTAGAGCTGATCCTCGGCAGCGCTGCGTCTGGCCGGGCCAAAGAAGTGTTCAGTCAGTTCACGCAGCAGGGCACGCCGCTTCTCGCTGGAGCCCTCCTGGGCAAGTTGAACGAGATCGGGCAGGCGCGAACCCGTCTCGACGGGCGCGGTAGCGGCGGCGTCGCTCATGGCAAACTCGGGTCAGCGTTGGCGACAGGGCGTCTGCGGCCCTGGGCATCACGCATCAGGGGTTCGGTCTGCGGTGGCTCGGCCAGGTCGAGCGTGACACTGTCAAAAAAGACCGGGTCCGGGATCACAGTCGGATCAGGCTGTCGTCCCGCATCCCGGTGCACGGAATAGTAGCGAGCCCCCTGGGCGGTGGGCGTTCCAACGCCTGGACCGTCACGGCCGGGAGCCTCCCCGGCTGCCGTTGGCGTCCCCGTCGCAGCACCCGGTCCCTGGGGCTGAAGGCGGAAGATTGGCGCGTCGCGGCGGGGGGCCATCGGGTCGGCGGCGGGCGGCGGGCCGGATGCCATGTCGGGCCCTGCGGCCACTGGCGTCAGGATAGTTGCGGCCATGGCGGTCGGATCGGGCGCACCGGGGGCCCACGAGGGGACGGTCCGGGGCGTGAGCCATGCCCCGGCGGGGGTCAGACCGCGTGACGTCTGCACCGGAGGCGGCGCAGCCTGGTGCAGGGGTGGCTGGACCGCATGGGACGGCGCGATGCGGCGGGGAATGAGATCCGTGCGCGCCCGGGTCCGCGCGGCTTGATCCCCCGGGGTCGTCGAGGCGGGGCGATTGGGCCAGGAGAGATAGCGCGCTGCGCCGTCGCTGGCCGCGACCTGGGCCTCCGCCGCACCTGCAAGCAGCACAACGCCCGACGCCGTCGCGATCAGCCGCGTGAAGGGTCGGTAGGGGCGGTTCTGCAAGGGCGGACTCCCGTCCGAAGGGACGTTGGACCGATGGTAGGCGCTGGCGGCTTAACCCCGGGCTAACGGGGATTAAAGGTGTCCGTCCCGGTGCCGCAGTCCGTACTGACGGGCCGCTGTCGCTGCTGCGTTCAGCGCCAGCCCCATGACCGCGAGACAGAACAGCGCCGCCAGGAGATCAGCCGTACGCAGCCGGTTGCCGGCCTCGAGCAGGCGCCAGGCCAGCCCCTGGGTCGCGCCGGAGCCGGATACGAACTCCGCCACGACGGCGCCGATGATCGCCAGACCGCTGGCCACGCGGATGCCCTCGAGGGCAAAGGGGAGGCAAGAGGGCAGGCGCAGACGCCAGAGACGCTGGAGCGCCGTGGCCTTGTGCAGGTCGAACAGGCGCTCCAGATCCGGGTCGGTCGCCTTGAGGCCGGTGAGGACGCCGGAGAAGACCGGGAAGAAAGCGACCGCAGCGGCAAGGGCGGTCACAGCGCGGTCTGCGTGATCGAGCCCGACCCAGATCAGGACCAGGGGCGCTATGGCGACGACCGGAGTGACCTGCAATGTGACGGCGAGCGGGGCAATGGCGCGCTCCGCGAACCGGTTGAGCGAGACGAGAACGGCAAGGCCGCCGCCCAGCCCGACCGCGACCACCAGTGCCTTGAACGCCATCCAGAAGGTCTGGAGCGCAGACCCGGCCAGAACCGGACCATTGTCGATCAGCGCCTGAACGACGGCTGTCGGCGGGGGGAGGAAATAGACGGGGATCGCCAGACGTCGACAGGCGACCTCCCAGACCAGGAGCAGGACGGCCGTCAGGGCGAGCGGGGGCAGGGCAGGGGTCAGATGTCTCATGAGGCGACACCCATGGACGCGGCGAGGGCGTCGGCCACAGTCTCCACAGCCTCTCGATAGGCGGGGTCACGGCGCCACGCTGCAGGACGGGGAAGCGAGCCCGGCATGGCAATATCAGCCACGACCCTGCCGTCGGCGGAGGACAGGACGACGACCCGGCGGGCCAGATAGGCGGCCTCCTCAACATCGTGGGTGACGAAGACCATGGCGAGCGCGCGCGTGGCCCAGAGGCGGTGCAGATCCTCGATCAATCCTCGACGGGTGACCGAATCGAGCGCTGCGAACGGTTCGTCCAGCAGCAGCAGGTCGGGGTTGCCGACGACAGCCCGCGCGAGGGACACGCGCATGGCCATGCCGCCGGACAACTGGCGTGGGCGCGCCCGGGTGCGGTCGCCGAGACCGACGGCGGCGAGGGCTGCATCGGCGCGCTGTCGGGCCTCGGCAGAGGGCACGCCGGAAAGCTCAAGGGGCAGGGCGACGTTGGTCCGCGCGTCCGCCCAGGGCATGAGTGTGGGGCTCTGGAAGACGAAACCGGCCGCCGTGTCCGGCGCACGCTCGATCCGACCTGCGGCCGGTGTTTCGAGCCCGGCCAGCAGACGCAGCGCGGTGGACTTGCCGGCCCCGGAGGCCCCGACAAGGGCTACGACTTCTCCGGGGGCGATGCTGAGGTCGATCGGGCCGAGGGGACGGTCGAGGGAAGGGTAGCGGACGATCGCGCCGTCCAGCCGAACCTGCGCGGCCGTCAACAACCGGTCAGCCACGGCCTGGAAGGAAGGCGTCGGTGAAGGCGTCGCGCCAGCGCAGGTCTGCCGGATAGACTCCGGCCTGTGAGGTCACCTCGAAGAAGGCCTGCCATCGCTCCGGTGTCATGGCTCCGAGGCCGTAGAGTGCGGCGTCCCCCGCGTCCACGATGCCGTATTCGCTCAGCTTGGCCCGGGCCTGGTCGAGCACGTCCTGGGTCATTTCCGGATTGGCCTTGCGGATCAGGGCGTCGGCGGCGGCGGGATCGCCGCGTATATAATCGCGCCAGCCCTCGGCCGAGGCCGCGATGAAGCTGCGCAGCGCCGCCGCGTTGTCCCGGGCGAAGCCGTCGGGGGACAGGACCATGGTGGCGTAGGAGGGGTAGCCCTCGTCAGCCAGAAGGAAGACGCGAGGTTCGAACCCGGCCGTCTTCTCGATCGTGTAGGGCTCGGAGGTCAGATAGCCCTGCTGGACGGCGCGTTCGTCGGCAATGAAGGGCGCTGGATTGAAGTTGTATTTGCGGACCTGATCGTCGGTGAAGCCATATTTGGCCTTCAACCAGACCCAGAAGGCGGTGATCGAGGCATCGGCCAGCAGGAAGGGGCGGCCGGCCAGATCGGCGATGCCGGTCAGGGACGGATCGGGATGGGCGATCAGGACCTGGGGGTCCTTCTGGAAGAAGGCCGCGACGGCCTTGACCGGCGCACCTTCGGCCACGAGGTTCAACGGGATGAAGCTGTTGGACCCCATGCCCAGTTCCACGGCTCCGGACGCCAGCAACTGCGGCACGTTCACACCGGGGCCGCCCTGGATGATCTGGACGTTCAGACCGCGCCGTTCATAGGCACCGGAGGCGAGGGCCTGGTAGAACCCGCCCTGCTCGGCCTGGGCGCGCCAGTCTGTGGCGAAGCGGATCCTGACGCGGCCCTGTTCATCCACCGGAGCTTCTGACCCGGAGCAGGACGCCAGTCCCATGGCGGTCACGGCGACGCCGCCGGCGAGGACGAGGCGGCGACTGACGACGGACTGACTCGCGCGGGACTTCATGCCCGAAACCTAGGGCTGTCGGGGATGCAAGGGAAGGCGGTGCGGCATATGCGCGGCAATCGGGCCCTGCGGCCGAGGGCTGGCCGCGATGGGCCGGCCCGGAATTGAGCGAGGGGACGCAAGTCCGGACGAACCGGTGTTTGCGTCCCCCCACCAAGTCCGGGTTGGGACTTGGCCATTGAGGTTCAGAACCCTGGCGTCAGCGCCTGCGGGCGAACCCGGAGACGGTCAGCTGTATTCTGGCGGCTCCTGCCCGATGCCGGTCCGCCGGGGATTGCGCCCCGTCGTCGTTCATCGATACCGGTCCGGTTCTCCGTCGCCCCGCACCGAAGCGCTAAAGACGGGGAGCCTGGACCCTGCCCGGGATTTCCGTGTCCGCCGAAGCGGCAGGGAGCCCTTGGTCAGAGAGCCGGACCGA
>JAIEQA010000066.1 GCA_019748095.1 Caulobacteraceae bacterium
CCCAGCACCGCGAACACGGCGGCGGCGGCGGCGGAGGGGTTCTTCTCCTGATGCCAGCGCTGGGCCCCGGCCTCGGCGCGCAGTTCGCGGGCCAGACGGTCGGGATTGCCCAGGGCGGCCGCGACCTCGGCCTCGGTCCGCCCGGCGGCCACGCCGTCGTCGAAATGGGTCTCATAGTCCGAGACGATCTCGGCGGCGGTCGTCATCGGCAGGCCGACAAGGCCCTGTTTCAGACGACTGAGGAACTCGGCGCGCGTCATGCGGGCTCTCCCGGTTGGGCGTCGTGGGCGACCTCGTTCGAGACGATGGCGTCGACGGCGCGGGTGAAATGGGTCCATTCGGCGGACTGGGCGGCCAGGGCCTCGCGGCCGGCCGGGCTCAGCCGATAGTATTTGCGCGACGGGCCTGACGCGGATTCAACCAGATAGGTCTCCACCAGTCCGTCGGTCTGCATGCGGCGCATCAGCGGGTAGATCGTGCCCTCGCCCATGTCGATCGCATCCGACAGCCGGCTGGCGATCTCGTAGGCATAGCTGTCGGCACGGGCCAGAAGCGCAAGGACGCACAGTCCCAACACCCCCTTCTTCAACTGTATCTCTATGGTCTCGGGCATTCCGAACACCTCCTGTGATGTCAGGAGGCTATCGCAAGGTACCATGCGCTGCAAGGTAGCTGTCGGTACATGACAGCGATTTAACGATCAGGGGTACGTCACCCCGGTCAGATACAGCCCGTCCGACGGCGACACCGGCCCACACGCCGCGCGATCGCGGGCCTCCAGCGCCACACTGACGTCGTCCGGCGACCAGCGCCCCAGCCCCACCTCGACCAGGGTCCCGGTCATGGAGCGGACCTGCCGGTGCAGGAAGGACCGGGCCTCGAACACCAGATGCACCTCCTCGCCCACGCGCCGGACGGTCGCCACATCCAGCGTCTTCTCGGGCGACTTCGACTGGCAGGCCAGGTCGCGGAAGGTGGTGAAGTCGTGGTGCCCGATCAGCCGGGCCGCCCCGGCCTGCATGGCTTCCGCGTCCAGCGGCTTGCGCACATGCCAGACCCGCCCCCGCTCCAGCGCCGGCCGCCCCGGCCGGTTCAGGATCCGGTACAGGTATTTCCGCCCCGTGGCCGAGAACCGCGCATGCCAGTCGTCGGCCACCGCCGTACAGTCCAGCACCGCCACCGCCTCGCGGATCAGATGCGCGTTCAGGGCATTCATCACCGTCGCGGCCGGCCAGTCCTTGTCCAGATCGACATGGGCCACCTGACCCGTGGCATGGACGCCCGAGTCCGTCCGCCCGGCGGCCGCGATCCGCACCCTCTGGCCGCAGAAGGCGTGGATGGCCGTCTCGACCGCCCCCTGCACCGTCGGCAGTCCCTCCTGGGCCTGAAACCCGGCATAGGGGCCGCCGTCATACTCCAGCGTCAACCGGTAGCGGGGCATCAGCCCAGCACGGTCCCGACCGGCAGGGCGAACCCGTTCAGGAAGTCGGCCGGCGACGCCTGCGCCTTGCCCTCGCGCTGCACCCGCAACAGCCGCACTGCCCCGTCGCCGGTGCCGATCAGCAGTTCGTCGTCCAGCACCTCGCCCGGCGCGCCCTGACCCTTCAGGCTCACCCGCGACAGCAGGGCCTTGACCCGCACCGGCCCGTCCGGACCGGGAGCCTCGAACCAGGCCCCGGGAAAGGGCGACAGGCCGCGGATGTGACAGTCGATCTCCGCTGCGCTGCGACCCCAGTCGATCCGCGCCTCGGCCGGGGTGATCTTCCGTGCATAGGTCGGTTCGCCGGCCTGGGGCGTCCCGGTGATCGCGCTGCGCTCGATCGCCGCCAGCGCCCGGGTCCACAGACTGGCCCCGGTGGTCGCCATCCGGTCGGCCAGGGTGGCGGCCGTGTCGTCCGGCTGGATCGGCAGCACCTCGCCCAGCAGGATGTCGCCCTCGTCCAGACCCTCGGACATGCGCATGATCTGCACGCCCGTCTGGCGGTCTCCGGCCATGATGGCCCGCTGGATCGGGGCCGCCCCGCGCCAGCGCGGCAGCAGCGACCCATGCAGGTTGAAACACCCCAGCCGCGGTGCCTCCAGCACCTCGGGCTTCAGGATCTGGCCATAGGCGACCACACAGGCGGCATCCAGATCCAGACTGCGGAAGGTCTCGATGGCCTCGGCCGCCTTCATCGAGGCCGGGGTGAATACCGGCAGCCCCATGGTCTCGGCAAAGGCCTGCACCGGTGACGGCGTCAGCTTCTGGCCGCGCCCCTTGGGCCGGGGCGGCTGGGAATAGACGGCGACGATGTCATGACCCGAGGCGATCAGCTCGGCCAGCGACGGCACGGCAAAATCGGGGGTCCCCATAAAGGCGAGGCGCATGGCCGGGGTTTAGCGGCCCCCGATGCCGAGGAACAGGGTCAGCGCGCGATCGATCTCTGCCATGTCGTTCCTGGAGAGGCGGCCGATGGGCGGGCCGACTTTTGAGCGTCGAACGATGCCGATCTTGTCGACCATGACGCGCGACAGGGATCGCAGTCCGTTTTCCGCCGTCGGCGACAATTCCACGCGCGGCCCCGGCGGACCCTCAACGTCGGAGGTTAGCGGCAACACGACGACAGCGGATGTGTCCGGGTAGGCAGCCGACTGGATCACAAGCGCGGGTCTGACTTTCCCGATATCGCCTGGAAGGGCTGCGAGGATCAGCGATCCTCGGTCCACACCCAGCCCTCGATCGCGGCCATCTCGGCTTCCATGGCTTCGTCGAGCGCGTCCTCGGCGGCTTTGTCCTTCAGGCTTTCGACCCAGGCCCGGGTTTCTTCGGCAAAGCCAGGCCGGCTGGTATCGGGTACCCAGATCTGGACCGGCCGAAGACCCTGCTCACGCATCCGGGCGCGGTGGTTTGCGACACGCTTTGCTGAGCTGGCCATGCGTTACTGTAACACAATCCGCGATGGCCCGACAGACCTACTGCCAGCGGGTGAAGACCCCGCCGCCCTCGTCCCATTCGCCACCGGCGTCCAGGGCGTCGTCAAAGTCCAGCAGCCGGTCCAGCACCACTCCGGCGACCAGACCGATGGCCAGAACGCCCACGAGGGTCAGCACCGAGCCCAGACCGATCTTCTCTGACCGCGTCAGGCGGCGGCGACCTTGCGGATCCACGATCCGGGTCCGGGCATGGGCCATCAGGCGTCCTCCCTCAGTCGCATGGTCTTCTTGACCTTGGACATGGCGCGGTCGCGGCGCAGGCGCGACAGGTGATCGATGAACAGCACCCCGTTCAGATGGTCCAGCTCGTGCTGGAAACAGACCGCATACAGGCCCTCGATCTCTTCCTCGACCCTCTGGCTTTTGCGGTCCAGATAGGCGACCCGCACCCGCGCCGGTCGCTCGACCTGGTCGAAATACTCGGGGATCGAAAGACAGCCTTCCTCGTAGCAGAAGGTCTCGTCCGAGGCCCACAGGACCTCCGGATTGACGAAGAAGCGCGGGTTGGGAACGCGGGGCTCCTCGCCGTCCGCATCGGGTTCGGCCCCCTCGGGCACCGGTCCGTCGCCCAGATCCATGACCACCACCCGGCGCAGGTCGCCGATCTGCACGGCCGCCAGCCCGATACCGGGAGCGTCGTACATCGTCTCCAGCATGTCATCCATCAGGGCGCGGACGCTGTCGTCCACGGCGTCGACAGGCTTTGACGCCTGTTTCAGGATCGCCAGGTCGGCGGTGTTGTCGATGGTCAGGATGCGTCGGATGGCCATATCGGTCAGGTAGGCGCGGGGGGGCGGGGGGTCAAGTTTTCGACCGTCAGGGTCCGCGCACACGGTTCGGAAACGCTTTGCGGTCACGCTTGGTTCATGACCGTTCCGAACCGCCAGATGCAGGGCCTCGAGGCCGAGATCCAGCTGCATGAGCGCTTCGTCACCGGCCTCCCCGGGGGGCGTCGGCTGGTGTTGCGATTCTTCCGCCTCGCAGGGGCCATGCTGCAGAAGCGTCGTCTGGCCGGGGTCGACCTGACCGGGTCCAATCTCTCGAACGCGAAGATGGCGGCGGCCGACCTGTCCTCGGCCCTGTTGTATTGCTGCGATCTGCGCGACGTCGATCTGCGGGCCGCCAATCTGACCAATGCCGATCTGCGGGGCTCCAGCCTTCGCGGGGCCAAATTGTACGGGGCGCGGATGGACGGGGTCGACCTGCGCGACGCCCGCCTCGCCCGGACCGAGGCCAGGAGCCCCTTCCGGGTCTGGAGCACCGATCCCGATCGCCCGGCACCGCGCCCCGGTGCGGACGGAGAGATCCGTCAGGGCGTGGACCTGCGTCACGCCTCGCTGAAGCGGGCCCGGCTGGGCAATGCCCGGCTCAAGGATGCGGACTTCAGCGGGGCCGACATGGCCAGCGCCGATCTGACGGGTGCCGATCTTCGCGGCTGCCGCTTCGCCGACACCATCCTGACCGGGGTGGATCTCCGCGGTGTGCGGATCGACGCGGTGTCCCTCGCCACCTGTGTGCTGGACCCCGATGCCTCCGCCCGCGCCAGCGAGGGCGCGGTGCGTCAGGCGCTCGACGACGCCGAGGCCTGGGTCGCCAGCAACGGCCAGCGGGGGCAGGTGGCCGATCTTTCGGGTCGCGACGTCCGCCCTGCTGCTGACGCCTTTGCCGGTCGCCGTCTGGCCGGGCTTCGCGCTGGCGGCATCCGGGCGATCGATGTCGACTTTTCGGGCAGCCAGCTGACCGGTGCCGTTTTCCGCCACGCCGATCTGCGCGGCGCGAAATTCCGGGGTTGTGACCTGCGCGGTGTCAGTTTCGCCGACTGCCAACTGGCCTTCGCGGACTTCACCGGCGCGGTGACCGGGGCCATCGTCAAGGAAGACGGGACCGAGGTCTCGACCGATTTCGACAACGCCAACCTGACCGGGGCCATCCTCGACTTCCAGGCCCCGGAGCCGCCGCCTGGGTCTTCAGACGCCGTCGAGATCGACCTCGCCTGCTGAGGGCAGGGGCCGGGGCTTCCGCTCGGCATCGATCGCCACATAGGTGAAGACGCCTTCGGTCACGCGCGAAACCCCTTGCGTCGAGCGCGGCCGTTTCCACGCCTCGACCCGGACCCGCACCGAGGTCCGGCCTGTCTTCAGCACCGTGGCATACAGCGACACCTCGTCACCGACCGAGACCGGCTGGTGGAACACCATGGCGTCCACCGCCACGGTCGCGCAGCGGCCCTGGGCCAGGTCGAAGGCCGGCGTGGACCCGGCCAGATCCATATGAGCCAGCAGCCAGCCGCCGAAGATGTCGCCTTCGGGATTGGTGTCGGCGGGCATGGCGATGACCCGCCCGACCAGCTGACCATCGGGCATTTCCGGGGAGGGAGGGGCCATGGAGATCAGTCCTGCGGTTTCAGGTGACGGTCCAGCCAGCCGAACACCTCGGTGTGCCATTGCAGGCTGTTCTGCGGTTTCAGCACCCAGTGGTTCTCGTCCGGGAAGACCACCAGCCGGCTCTCGATCCCGCGCCGTTGCAGGGCGGTAAAGGTCGACAGGGCCTGGGTCGTCGGCACCCGGAAGTCGCGGTCGCCCTGGATCACCAGCATGGGGTCCGACCAGTTGGCGACGTGGTTCGCCGGATTGAACCGCTGATAGGCCTCGGGCACGTCATAGGGGGTGCCGCCGTTCTCCCACTCGGTGAACCACAGTTCCTCGGTCGCATACCCCATGCCGAAGGTGTCGAAGATGCCGTCATGGTTGACCAGGCACTGGAACTCATCGGCCCAGTTTCCGGCGATCCAGTTGACCATATAGCCGCCATAGGACGCCCCCAGCGCACAGGCCCTGTCGCCGTCGAGGAAGTCATATTTCGCCTGCGCCGCCGCCCAGCCCTTCTGCAGGTCCTCCAGCGGCCGGTCGCCCCAATGCTGCGAGATCGCGTCGGTGAAGGCCTGGCCGTAGCCGGTGGAGCCATGGAAATCGATCATCACCACCGCATAGCCGGCCCCGGCATAGGTCATCGCGTTCCAGCGGTACGACCAGGCGTTGCCGAACGACCCCTGCGGTCCGCCGTGGATCAGGAAGGCGACGGGGTATTTCCGCCCCTCCACATAGCCCGCCGGCTTGATGACATAGGCGTGGACGGTCCCGTCGTTCCAGCCGGCGAAGGTGAACTGTTCGGCCTCGCCGAACTGAAGGGCGTCCAGCTGCGGGTTCACATTGGTGATCTGGCGCGGCATCTCGCGCCCGCGGAAGGTCTTGACGAACAGCTCGGACGGCGAGGTCAGACTGTCCTGCGCAAACACGAACCCGGACGGCGTCTGCTCGACCGCCGAGACATGGCCCGGGCCGGTGATCGGCACGACCGACCCATTGGCGACCTGGATGGCGAACAGCCGGGTCTGGCCGACGTCTCCGGCCACGACATACAGGGTCCGCCCGTCCGCCGACCATTGCAGGCTGTCGGCTGACCGGTCCCAGTTGGCGGCGATCTGGCGTTTGGCACCGGTGGCCACATCCATCAGGGTGATCTGCCAGCGATCGGCCTCGAACCCCGGCCGGGCCATGGCGCGATAGGCCAGCGTCCGGCCGTCCGGCGAAAACACCGGCCCGGTGTCCCAGGCGTCATTGTCGTCGGTCAGGTTGGTGAACCCCTGGCCGGTCAGGCCGTTGGTGCGGAACAGGTCGAAATTGGTGCTCCAGGGCTCGCTCTGCCCCGCCACCCGGGCCGAGAAGACCACCGCCGATCCGTCCGGCGTAAAGGTGAACTCGCCCTCGTCGCCGAAGGGCTTGGAAGGGGTGTCGCCGTCGAACCCGTGGGTCACCCAGACCGGGGCGCCCGACCCATCCGTGTTCAGTACGAACAGATGGTTCTGCGTCCCGTCGGCCCAGGTGTCCCAGTGGCGCACGAACATCCGGTCATAGACCTGACCGGTCGATTTGCGGGCGGCGGCCTCCTCGCCCCGCGCCACCGAACAGGCCAGATCCCCGCAGGTTGGATAGACCGCCAGCGAGACGGCGACCTTCGACGCGTCCGGGCTCAGCCGATAGGCATTGACGTCCAGCGGCAGGGTCGTGACCTGGGTGGCTGTGGCCCCCGTCGCGTCGGTCTTCCAGACCTGGCTCGACCCCGAGCGGCCCGACAGGAAATACAACGCCCCGTCCGATCCCCAGCGCGCCGTATTGGCGCCGCCGTCCGAGATGGCCAGCCGGCGCGGCTCGCCCTGACCATTCAGGTCCTGGATGAACAGGCTGGTGACCCCGCGATTGGCCGCCATGTCCGTGGCCCGGACCGCATAGACTACGTGGCGGCCATCCGGCGACACCCGCGGATCCGACAGCCGGTTGGCCGCCAGCATGTCGCTATAGGTGAAGGCCGCTTCGGCGCTCTGGCCCCCCGTCACCGGGGCCTCGGCGAGGGCGGGCAGGGCGCTCAGCAGGACCACGGCGGCGCAGGCGGAAAGCAGGGAACGGTGACGCATGGGGCGGCTCCTGGAACGGGGGTGCCGCTGGCCTAGCACCGGGCGGTCGGCAGCGAAAGTTGCCGGTCACACCCGGGCCGGGCCCCGGGGCCAGGTCGCGCTGGACGCCGGCCGCCGCGTCGCCCACTCTGGTCCCCTTCGACGAACGCGGAGCGAAAGAATGATCGCTGCTTCAGCCGCCGTGCTGGCCCTGCTCTCGACGGAGTTGCCGCCCGGCGACGTGCGGGCGATGATCCATGACGCCCGCCAGCTGATCATCCGGTCCGGTGACACGGTCTGGGAGGGCTATAGCGAGACCCCACTGCCGATCCTGCTCGTGGAAGGGTCGCGCGAGACGCTGTTCTGCGCCCCGGTCCTGCAGGGCTTCACGCCCGCCGGCACCGACCCCGTCACCGGCTGCACGCTGCAGACGCGTCCCCGGGAGCTGCCGGTCGATCTCGCCGCCGCGTCCTGGCTCGGCGACCAGCCCGTCATCATGATGGGGCTGCCCGATGCGCTGGAAGCCACGCGGGCGGACTGGGTCATCACGCTTCTGCATGAGACCTTTCACCAGTACCAGGCCGCGCTGCCTGCGTATCAGCCGAGTGTGGATCAGGTCGGGTCCCGGCTGGGCCAGACGGACGTCGGCTGGATGCTCGACTACCCCTTCCCCTATTCCCGGGCCGAGGTCGGCGTCGCCTTCGGGCGTATGAACCGGGCGGCCTTGGCCTGGCTCGAGGCACCGGAAGACCCGGAGGCCGGGCAACGCATGACCGGGTATATGCAGGCGCGCCGCGCCGCCCGCGCCATCGTGGGCGAGACGGACTGGCTCTACTACGAATTCCAGGCCGGACAGGAAGGGGTCGCGCGCTGGTCCGAGCTGACGCTGGCCGACATCGCCGGTCGATCGGATCCGGACATCGCCGCCGTTGCGCTTGACCGGCGACTGGGCCTGGCGACCAGCCTGCGCGCCATCAACGACCAGGGGCTCGCGATGTGGCGGCGTTCCAGCTTCTATGTGCTCGGTGCGATCGAGGCGGACATGCTGGAGCGGCACAGGCCCGATTGGAAAGCCGCGTACAGGCAAACGCCTTTTTCGATGGGCGCTCTGCTGGAGGCGGCTGTGGCCTCGGCCGAGGAGTGAGCGGGTCCTCCGGGGCGAGCCGGGCAGGGACGAAAGTTGCGGCGGATCGGCAGATTAGCTAAGTGGGTGGGACCAAGGGAGACATCGCGATGCCCACGGTGACGGTCCACCACGCCAAGACCCACCTGTCCAGACTGATCGCCGCCGCCGAACGGGGGGAGGAGGTCATCATCGCCCGGGGCAACAAGCCGGCCGTGCGGATGGTTGCGGTCCAGCCTGCGGACCCGCCGAAGCCCCGTCTGCCCCGAACGCCGGGCCGGCTGAAGGGGCTGGTGGCGCTTGATGACAGCTTCTTCGAGCCGATGTCCGAAGAGGACCTGCGACTTTGGGAAGGCGAGGGGCACCAGTATTGAACCTGCTGCTCGATACCCATGCGCTGGTCTGGTGGCTTGAGAACAGCCCACGCCTCGGTCAAGCCGCAGGCGCGGCCATCCGCAACCCGGACAATGCCGTGTTCGTCAGCCCTGTCTCGGCGTTCGAGATTGCCCAGAAGCACCGGCTCGGGAGGCTCCCGTCCGCAGAGCGACTGGCCAACGACTTCGACAGCGACATGGAAGCCGAGAACTTCGTCCTTCTTTCGCTCTCGACGGCCGAGGCCCGCCTGGCCGGTGCGATGGTGCATACGCACCGCGACCCCTTCGACCGCATGCTGATCGCCCAGGCCCTGCTCAACCAGATGACCCTCGTTTCGAACGAACGTCTGTTCGACGACTTCGGCGTTTCCCGCCTCTGGTAGCCCCTACCGCCCCTCCGCCGTCCACCGCGTCGTCCAGTCCAGGATCTCGCGCTGCCAGTCGACCCAGTTCTGCGGCTTCAGCACCCAGTGGTTCTCGTCGGGGATGCGCACGAACCGGCTGGGGATCGACTGGCGCTGCAGGGCCGAGAAGGTGGCCAGCCCCTGCTCCAGCGGGACCCGGAAATCGCGCTCGCCGTGCAGCACCAGCATGGGCTTTTCCCAGTCGCCGGCGAAGTCTCCCGGGCTGAAGGCGCGGTACAGGTCCATCCGCTCCCAGCTGGGCCCGCCGAACTCCCAGATGAAATTGCCGATGTCCATGGCGTTCATCAGCTGGGGCACATCGAACACCCCGGCGTGGTTGACCAGACAGGCCCACGGCCCGTTCCACTTGCCGGCGATCATATTGACCATATAGCCGCCGTAGGAGGCTCCCAGCGCGCAGGCCCGGTCGCCGTCGATGAAGCGGTTGGCCGCCAGCGCCGCCGCCCAGCCCTTCTGCAAGTCCTCCAGCGGCCGGTCGCCCCAGTGGTCGTTGATGGAGTCGGTGAAGGCCTGGCCATACCCCGGCGAGCCGTGGAAATTGATCATCACCACCGCATAACCGGCCGAGGTATAGGTCTGGGGGTTCCAGCGATACGACCAGCTCTCGGTCCAGGGCGACTTGGGCCCGCCGTGGATCAGATAGACCGCCGGATAGCGCCGTCCCTCGACATGGCCGACCGGTTTGAACACCCAGCCGCGCACCTCTTGCCCATTCCAGCCGGCAAAGGTGAAGGCCTCGGCCTCGGGCAGGGCCAGCCCGGCCAGCACCCCGGCATTGTGCCGGGTCAGCACCCGGGCCTCCTCGCCCGTGCCGGTCAGGATCTGGGTCGGGGCGGCGAAACTGTCATGGGCATGGACCAGCACGCCCGCCCGGCTCTCGACGCCCGACACCGCGCCCCGGCCGCTCAGGGCCGTCACCGCCCCGGTCACCGCATCGATCCGGAACAGCCGGTTCTGCCCGTCGTCAGCCGCCGTCACCAGCAGGGCCCGTCCGTCCGAGGTCCAGGTCAGCGACCCGGGCCCCCGGTCCCAGTCGGGAGCCAGGTCGCGGGGATCGGAGCCGTCCGCCGCCGCCACCATGATCCGCGCCTGATCGCCCCCGACGTTCTCCCGCCGCCCGGCCAGCCAGGCCAGCCGCCGCCCGTCGGGCGAGAAGACCGGCGATCCGTCGGCCGCCGGGTTGTCGGCCGTCAGATTGACCGCCTCGCCCCCGTCCAGCGGCACCCGGAACAGGTCCGAATTGTTGGTGAAGGCCTCGCCCGCCCCTTGCGTCTGCGTCGAATAGACCAGCGTCCGCCCGTCGGGCGAGATGGCAAAGGCGCTCTCGTCGCCCTGGGGCTGGCCGGGCACATCGGCATCGACCCCGGCCATCAGGTCGCGCGGGGTCCCGTCGGCGAAGCCCGAGGTGTTCAGCGGCTGAAGGAACAGATGCTGGCGCCGCCCGTCGGTCCAGCGGTCGAACTGGCGCAGCGGCATCCGGTCATAGCCGCTGACGGTCGAGGGCGTCCTCGCCTCCGCCTCCATCCGCTCCTTCGTGCACGACAG
>JAIEQA010000112.1 GCA_019748095.1 Caulobacteraceae bacterium
ACGCGAACCGGTCGCGGCGGAGCGCCTGCGCGAGCCGAAAACTATCCCGGTCCCCGTAACGCGAAAGCAGGGGGCCACATCGGTTCCGGGCAACCGCCCGCGCTCCGCCGTCTTCCCCGACCCTCGCGGGCCACCGTGAGGACGATGACGCATGGCCAAAATGTCTCCTCCCCATCGCCGGAGGGCGATGGGGAGGTGGACCCTCGCGATCAGCGAGGCGACGGAGGGGGCGACCGGGTCTCGACGGGCGAGCACCCCCAACCTCACACGCCGTCTCGCTCCCTCCGTCAGCTCGCGAAGGGCTCGCTGCCCCCTCCCCATGCTCCGCACGGGGAGGAAACCTTGATCAACCGGCCGGCAGCGCCTTGATGTCAGCGTCGATGGCGGTGATGACCGTCGCGGAGATCGCCCCGCCTGACAGGGGGGCGACATCGGCCAGGGTCATGTCCTGGAACTGCGGCAGGGCCGGGTGTTGCGACACGCCCGGCAGGTGCTTCTCGAGGATCGCCGCCGTGGCCGGATAGGCCAGCAGGTCCTTGATCGAGCTGTTGATGGTCGGCTTGGCGGCCGCGGCAGGCGCAGCGGCATGACCGGCATGGGACTGGGCGGGCGCGGTCTGGGCGACCGCTACGGTGGACACGGCCGCGAGGGCGGCGGCAGCGAGGATGGACTTGATCATGACAGGCTCCGGAAAAGTGTGGCGACAGATGACCTCGAAATCGCGACAGGCTCAAGACAGGAACTTCCGCAAACCCTTCCCCGGCGCTAATCAGGCTCCATGACCGACACCACCACCACATCCAATCTGATCCAGGGCCGGACCGGCCTGTGGGAAATCGTCATGGGGCTGGAGATCCACGCCCAGGTGGCGTCGAACGCCAAACTGTTCTCCGGGGCCGCCGTCGGCTTCGGCGCAGGCCCCAATGAGCAGGTGTCGCTCATCGATGCCGGCTTTCCCGGCATGCTGCCGACGCTGAACAGACACTGCGTCGAACAGGCCGTGAAAACGGGTCTGGGCCTGAACGCCGCGATCAACCGCAAGAGCCAGTTCGACCGGAAGAACTATTTCTACCCCGACCTGCCGCAGGGCTATCAGATCAGCCAGCTGTATTTCCCGATCGTCGGCGAGGGCGTGGTCGAGGTCGAGGCCGAGGACGGCTCCTTTTTCAACGTCGGCGTCGAGCGCCTGCATCTGGAACAGGACGCCGGCAAGCTGATCCACGACCTGTCGCCGACCGAATCCTATGTCGACCTGAACCGCGCCGGCACGGCCCTGATGGAGATCGTCTCGCGCCCCGACATCCGGTCGCCGGAAGAGGCCGTCGCCTACGTCAAGAAGATCCGCACCATCCTGATCTATCTGGGCACCTGCGACGGCGACATGGAGAAGGGCAATCTGCGCGCCGACGTCAACGTCTCGGTCTGCCGCGCCGGCCAGTACGACAAGTTCAAGGCCACGGGCGACTTCAGCCATCTGGGCACCCGGTGCGAGATCAAGAACGTCAACTCGTTCCGCTTCATCTCCCAGGCCATCAACTACGAGGCCCGCCGCCAGATCGAGATCCTCGAGGACGGCGGCAAGATCGATCAGGAGACCCGGCTCTACGACCCCACGGCCGGCGAGACCCGCTCGATGCGGTCCAAGGAAGAGGCGAACGACTACCGCTACTTCCCCGACCCCGACCTGCTGCCGCTGGAGCTGGAACAGGCCTGGATCGACGCCATCAAGGCGAGCCTGCCCGAACTGCCGGATGCGAAACGCCGTCGCCTGATGGCTGACTACGGCCTGTCGCAATACGACGCCGTCGTCCTGATTTCGGAACAGGCCAAGGCCGATTATTTCGAGGCGGCGGCCAAGGGCCGCGACGCCAAGCTCGTCGCCAACTGGGTCACCAACGAGCTGTCGGCCCGTCTGGCCGCCGACCATCTCGACTTCTCGCAAAGCCCCCTGCCCGCCGCCCACGTCGCCGAACTGGTCGCCCTCATCGAGGAGGGCGTCATCTCCTCCAAGATCGCCAAGGAGGTGTTCGACCACGTCTGGAACGGCGAGGGCTCGCCGCGTCAGGTGGTCGAGGCCCGCGGTCTGGTCCAGGTCAATGATACCGGGGCGATCGAAAAGGCCGTCGACGAGATCATCGCCGCCAACCCCGACAAGGCCGCCGCCGTCGCCGAAAAACCCCAGGCGCTGGGCTGGTTCGTCGGCCAGGTCATGAAGGCCACCGGCGGCAAGGCCAACCCCGCCTCGGTCAACGACATCCTGAAGGCGAAGCTGGGGCTCTAGGACCCTGCGCAGCGCCCGGCCGCCGCCAGCGGACCGGCCAGCGCACTGCGGGCGGCCAGGGGCGTATCCGTGCCGATCACCACCGCGCCCTGTTCGACCAGCACGCGATACTCCGACAGGTCTCCATCTGCGGCGTACAGATCGTCCAGCCGCCGACCGGGCCGCCCGAGCGTCCCGAACTGGACCTCGACCCCCGCCTCCCCGAGCGCCGCCCACAACGCCGGCCGCGCCTCGCGGGTCCCGGTCCAGGCCAGGATCTGGGGCGTGCTCAACCCCGCCAAATCGGCCAGGTCATTGACCCCGGCCGAGATCATCATCTCCGGTGCCAGGGCCGCCACCGCCCGCGCCGTCTCCGCCGAATAGGTGATCAGGATCACCCGGTCCTGTGCCCCCGCCGCCCGCACCCCGGCCACCACGGCCCGCGCCAGAGCCATCGTCGCGGACTCGTCCGCCGGCTTCAGATCGATACTGGCGATGGCCCCGGCGCGTCCGGCAGCCGCCAGTGCCGCGTCCAGGGTCGGCGGCGGCGCGTTCGTCACCGTGCCGTCACCGGCCTCCAGCCGGACCGCCTGCACCTCGGCCAGCATCAGGTCCGCGACCCGGCCCTGACCGGTCGTGGTCCGCTCCAGCGTGTCGTCATGCATCAGCACCAGCGCCCCGTCCCGCGTCAGGGCGACGTCGATCTCGACAATGGCCCCCGGGATGGCGCGTCCGGTCGCCTCGATGGCCGCGATCGAGTTCTCCGGATGGTCGGGCGCCGAGACAGCCCGATGCGCCGACAGCACCACCCCGCCCCCCTGCCGCACACAGTCGAAATACGACGCCAGAACCGGCGTCACCGGGGTCTGTCCCATGGGCGCAGCCACACAGGCCGAGGCAAACAGGGCCGGGATCAGGACAGAGACGGCGAGACGGGACATGACGGACCTCGGACAGGACGGGACCCTGTCATAGCGGCGGGCGACGTGACCGGTAACCCTGCCCGACCCTTGTCGAGACCGGTGCGGCAACGCATGTTCGCCCCGAACGTCGCAAGGGAGCGAATCGGTTGCAGGATCTGGTCGGGCCCGCGCTCGGAACCCTCGCCCTGGTGGCGGTGGGGGGCTATCTGCTGGGCTCCATTCCGTTCGGGGTGGTGATCACCCGCGCTGCCGGCGCGGGTGACGTCCGCAGCATCGGCTCGGGCAATATCGGCGCGACCAATGTGCTGCGCACCGGCCGCAAGGACCTAGCCCTCGCGACCCTGGTGCTCGACGCCGGCAAGGGAGCCGTCGCCCTTCTGATCGCCCGTCAGCTGTTCGGCTCGGAAGCCGCCGGGGCCATCGCCGGCGGGGCCGCCTTTCTGGGGCACCTGTTCCCCGTCTGGCTGGGCTTCAAGGGCGGCAAGGGGGTAGCGACCTTCTTTGGCCTGATGATCGCCGCCTGCTGGCCGCTGGGGCTGATGGCCGGGGCGACCTGGCTCCTTGTGGCCTTCACCCTGCGCTTTTCCTCGCTGGCGGCCCTGATCGCGGCGGCGGCCACACCGGCCCTGGCCCTGCTGCCCCTGCCCGTGGCGGGTCTGCCCGCGCCCCAGCCGGTCTTCGTCCTGGCCGTCGTCACCGCCATCCTGATCTACATCCGCCACCACGAGAACATCGGCCGCCTGCTGAAGGGGGCCGAACCCCGGATCGGCGCCCGCAAGACCTAGGGGCCGGCGATGACCCTGCCGGAAGAGGAACGGTTCGCCCGCCTGCGCCTCGCCCGCGCCGACCGGGTCGGGCCGGTCACCTTCCGCCAGTTGCTGGACCGGTTCGGCAGCGCCACCGCCGCCCTCGCCGCCCTGCCTGATCTGATCCGCAAAGGCGGGGATCACGGCTACACCCTCCCCCCGGAAGAGCAGATCGAGGCCGAACTGGCGGCGGGGGCCACAGCCGGCGCGACCCTGATCGTACTGGGCGACACCGGCTATCCGCCGCCACTGGCGGTGCTGGACCCGCCTCCGCCCCTGCTCTGGACCCGGGGCGACATCGCCCTGCTGTCGCGCGAGACCCTCGCCGTCGTCGGGGCCCGGATCGCCTCGGCGGGGGGCCAGCGAATCGCCCGGGGTCTGGCCTCGGCCCTGGGCGAGGCAGGCTACGTCGTCGCCTCCGGTCTGGCGCGGGGCATCGATACAGCCGCCCACCAGGGAGCGCTGGAGACCGGCACGGTGGCCGTTCTGGGCGGCGGCGTCGACGACATCTATCCGCCCGACAATGCCGACCTCTATGGCCGGATCGTCGGGCGCGGCTGCATCGTCTCCGAGAGCCCGATGGGAGCCCGCGCCCAGGCGAAGGACTTTCCCCGTCGCAACCGCATCATCTCGGGCCTGTCGCGTGGGATCATCGTGGTCGAGGCCGAGCTGCGCTCCGGCTCCCTGATCACCGCCCGGCTGGCGGCCGAGCAGGGCCGCGACGTCTTCGCCGTTCCCGGCTCGCCCCTCGACCCGCGCTCGAAGGGCCCCAATGAGCTGCTGCGTCAGGGGGCCATCCTGTGCGAGGGCATCGAGGATGTCCGCCGCGCCTTCGAGACCCTCCGCACCCTGCGCGAGCCACCGGCAGAATCGCCCTTTGATCCCCCGACTGGCGATCTCGATCCCGCCTTCCTCGAGCGGGTCGCGGCGCTACTGTCCCCAACGCCGACGCCCCGCGACGAGCTGGCCCGGGCCCTCGACGCACCGATTGGAGCCGTGGCTGCTGCACTGCTTGAGCTCAGCCTTGTCGGACGCGCGACCCTGCTGCCCGGCGGATCAGCCTCGCTCTGACGCCGCCGGCCCTCACGATCATCACGCGAATTCCGCGATGACGATTCCCCTGATTGACATGCCGCGCCGGGCCAACCACGTTCTGCGCCCCTCCTCCCAGACTGAGCCCGAATGAATCTCGTCATCGTCGAGAGCCCCGCCAAGGCCAAGACCATCAACAAATACCTCGGCTCCGGCTTCGAGGTCCTCGCCTCCTATGGCCACATCCGCGATCTCCCGTCGAAGGACGGCTCGGTGAAGCCTGACGAGGATTTCGCCATGGAGTGGGAGGTCGACGCCCGCGCCTCGACCCGGATGACGGAAATCGCCGCCGCGGCCAAACGCGCTGACCGCGTCATCCTGGCCACCGACCCCGACCGCGAGGGGGAGGCGATCAGCTGGCATGTGCTGGAGGTGCTGAACAAGAAGAAGGCGCTGAAGGACACCCACGTCGAACGCGTCACCTTCAACGCCATCACCAAAGCGGCGGTACTGGAGGCCATGGCCAATCCGCGCCAGATCGACATGGAACTGGTCGAGGCCTATCTGGCCCGCCGCGCTCTGGACTATCTGGTCGGCTTCACCCTGTCGCCGGTTCTGTGGCGCAAGCTCCCCGGGGCCCGGTCGGCCGGCCGGGTGCAGTCCGTCGCCCTGCGAATCGTCGTCGATCGTGAACTGGAGATCGAACGCTTCCGGCCCCAGGAATACTGGTCGATCGAGGCCGATCTGGCCGCCGACAGCCCGCCCTTCACCACCCGTCTGGTCAAACACGTCGGCAAGCGGGTCCAGCGTCTGGACATCAGGGACGAGGCCACCGCCCACGCCGCGCGTGACGCCATCAAGTCCGGCGACTTCACCATCCGTTCGATCGAGAAGAAGCCGGTCCGCCGCTTCCCCTCCCCGCCCTTCACCACCTCGACCCTGCAGCAGGAGGCGTCGCGCAAGCTCGGCTTCGACGCCCAGCGCACCATGCGCGCGGCCCAGAAGCTGTACGAAGGCGTCGACGAGACCGGCGGCCTGATCACCTATATGCGGACCGATGGCGTCCAGACGACGCCCGAAGGCATCGCCCAGGCGCGCGAAGTCATCGGCGAGACCTTCGGCCCCGCCTTCGTCCCGGCGGAAGCGCGCTATTACAAGACCAAGGCCAAGAACGCCCAGGAGGCGCACGAGGCGATCCGCCCGACCAACATCGCCCGCCGGCCGGATTCCCTGCGGCTGGAGAGTGATCTGCAGCGCCTCTACGAGCTGATCTGGAAGCGGATGGTCGCCTCGCAGATGGAGGCCGCCCGGCTGGATCGCACGACAGTCGAGGTGGAGACAGCAGACGGACAGACCGGCCTGCGCGCCACCGGCCAGGTCGTGACCTTCGACGGCTTCCTCGCCGTCTATGAGGAAGGTCGCGACGAAAAGCAGAAGGGCACCGAGAGCGAGGAGGACGATGACTCCACCCGCCTGCCGACGCTCAAGGAAGGGGCCAGGGCCAGGGTCGAGGCGATCCGCACCGACCAGCATTTCACGGAGCCCCCGCCCCGCTTCTCCGAGGCCACCCTGGTCAAGAAGCTGGAAGAGCTCGGCATCGGCCGACCCTCGACCTATGCCTCGATCCTGACCACGCTGCGCGACCGCGAATACGTCCGCATGGACAAGAACCGCTTCATCCCGGAGGACAACGGCCGTCTGGTCACCGCCTTCCTCGAGCAGTTCTTCGGCCAGTGGGTCCAGTATGACTTCACCGCCGCCCTTGAGACCCAGCTGGACGAGGTCTCGGCCGGGGAAATGGACTTCAAGGCCCTGCTGCGCGAGTTCTGGTCCAAGCTGAAACCCGCGACCGCCGCCGTGCTGGAACGCCAGGGCGTGATCGACGAGCTCGACACCGTCATCGGCCCCTTCCTCTTCCCGGAGAAGGAGGACGGCTCCGACTCCCGTCTATGCCCGCTGTGTAAGTCCGGGCGGCTGCATCTGAAGGCCAGCTTCAAGATGCGGTCGTCGTTCATCGGCTGCTCCAACTATCCGGAATGCCGTTACACCCGCGGCTTCGGCGCGGGCGAGAACGCAGGCGACGAGGCCGGCGGCGACCGGGATCTGGGCATCGACGAGGCCACCGGCCTGCCGGTCGCGTTGAAGATCGGCCGCTTCGGCCCCTATGTCGAAACCGCCGTCCCGGGCGAGGAAAAGCCGAAACGCTCATCCCTGCCCAAGGGCTGGTCCCCCGCGACCCTGACGCTGGAACAGGCCGTCCGCCTGCTGGCCCTGCCCCGCCCGGTCGGCGACCACCCGGAGGACGGCAAGCCGATCACCGCCGGCCTCGGCCGCTACGGCCCCTTCATCCTGCATGCCGGGACCTATGCCAATGTCGCCGACATTGATGAGGTGTTCGAGATCGGCCTCAACCGCGCTGTGGTCCTGCTGGCCGAGAAACGCGCCGGCAAGTTCGCCGGACGCGGGGCCGCCGTCGCGCCGCTGAAGGACTTGGGAGCCCACCCCGAAAGCGGCGAACCGGTCCATGTGATGGCCGGCCGCTTCGGCCCTTATGTGAAGTCCGGCAAGATCAACGCGACCCTGCCCAAGGGGACGGCCCCCGAGGACATGACCCTCGAGGTCGCCGTGCCCCTGCTGGCGGCCCGCGCCCTCGCCGCCCCCGCCAAGGGCAAGAAGGTTCCGGCGAAGAAGGCGGCGGCTCCAAAGGCAGCCGCGCCGAAGAAGCCGGCTGCGAAGAAGCCTGCAGCCAAAAAGGCTCCGGCGAAAAAGGCGGCCGCAAAGGCCTGATCCCTCTCCCGGTGGGAGAGGGCTTGAGCGCCCGGGAGCCCGTCAGGGCGATCGGACTTGCGCGAAAGGGTGAGGGGTCTGGCCCTCACCCTTTCGCACCGTAACCCCTCACCCTTCGGCTGGCGCATCGCTGTGCTCTGCGAGCCTAAAGCCCTCATCCGCCGGGAGAGGGAGATAACACGCCGCGTTCGTTCTTGCTTTGTTCTCACTTCGCGCTATCTTCCTCCCATGGCCGCCGCATCGAGGACGACGAAAGGACGTGGTGCCAGCACCAACGCTTCCGGCCGTTACGAGGCCACCACGCATGAGGCGTTCGACGATGGCTGGACCGCTGATGACGACACGCCCACGCCTCTCCGCACGACCCTGACCCCCGAACACGCCCGTACGATCATCACGAAGAACACCAGCCCCGACATCGGTTTCGACCGGTCGATCAACCCCTACAAAGGCTGTGAACATGGCTGCATCTACTGCTACGCCCGTCCGTCCCATGCCTTCATGGGCCTATCCCCGGGCCTGGATTTCGAGAGCCGGCTGTTCTTCAAGCCCGAGGGGCCACGTCTCCTGGAACGCGAGCTCCTCGCGCCGCGATACGTCTGCAAACGCATCCACATAGGCGGCAACACCGACCCCTATCAGCCGGTCGAGCGGACGCAGCGGATCACGCGCGGCCTGCTGGAGGTCCTCCAGCGGTTCAAC
Source organism: Caulobacteraceae bacterium (assembly GCA_019748095.1). GTDB lineage: Bacteria > Pseudomonadota > Alphaproteobacteria > Caulobacterales > Caulobacteraceae > Brevundimonas. Next base: position 8,511 of record JAIEQA010000112.1, read on the forward strand.
CAGCCGTTTTCCATCATCACCAAATCGAATCTGATCACCCGCGATGTGGACATCCTGGGCCCGATGGGGCGCGACCGGCTGGCCAGTGCCTTCGTGTCGATCACGACGCTGGACCGCGATCTCGCGCGCACGATGGAACCCCGCGCCGCCACCCCCGCCCGCCGTCTCGACGCTATCCGGCGGCTGGCCGACGCCGGTGTGCCCGTGGGCGTCGGCTTTGCCCCCGTCATCCCGGGTCTCAATGACCATGAGCTGGAATCGGTGCTGGAGGCGGCCGCTGCAGCCGGGGCGACCACGGCCATGTATGTGACCCTGCGCCTGCCGCTGGAGATCAAGGACCTGTTCCTCGAATGGCTGGCCGAGGCCCGCCCTGACCGCGCCGCCCGGGTCATGTCCCTGGTTCGCCAGACCCGGGGCGGCAAGGACTATGATGCCGACTGGTCCCAGCGGATGAAGGGCACTGGCCCGGTCGCCGACCTGATCTCTGCGCGGTTCAAGGCCGCCGTGAAACGCTATGGCCTCGACGGCCCGCGCCACGATCTGGATGTCACCCGCTTCCGGGTCCCGGCCGACGCCCGGCCGCAGCTGGAGCTGTTCGGCTAGTGGAACGCGGCGGATGGATCGATGGCGCGCGTCACCAGATCCCGCCAGGTCGGGTCCGTGTCGTCGACCAGATCGACATCCTCCAGCAGGACCACGGCCCCCTCCCCGTCCGGCAGGATGACACCCAGCACCTCCATCGTCTCGCCATCCGGCCCGATGTGGCTCTCAGCCTGGACTGCGATGGCGGCCTGTTCGCCGTCCTCATCCCACCAGATGACGGGCTGGGGCAGTTCCATGGCCAATGGACGCGGATCATCGGTGTCGCCAAGGGCGAAGATGGCCCGGCGGGCCTGAACATCCTCGAGCGTCGCCACGGCCCCCGTGAAGGGCGTCAGGCGGCCCCAGTCATCCACGTCGAAGCCACCGCCGTCCTCGTCCACGTCGTCCATCGCCTATCTCCTGAAAATTCCGACCAGTTCCACGTGGGCCGACCAGAGAAACTGGTCCACCGGCGTCACCGTCTCCAGCCGGAATCCGGCGTCGATCAGCACCCGGGCGTCCCGGGCGAAGGTCTGGGGGTTGCAGGACACGCCCACGACCACGGCGGCCTTTGTCCCTGCGATCTGCGCCGTCTGCTCGATCGCCCCCGCCCGGGGCGGATCGAACACAATGGCCTCGCAGCCCTTCAGGTCATGCGGCGTGAGGGGGCGGCGGAACAGGTCCCGCGCCTCGGCCGCGATCGGCTTGAGCCCTCGGGTGGAGACGATGCCGGCCTTCAGCGCCGCGATCCCGGGCACCGAAGCGTCCGCCGCCAGCACCGAGGCGACCGTCGCCAGCGGAAAGGTGAACGTCCCCGCCCCGCAGAACAGATCGGCCACCTTCTTCGCCCCCTTCACGGCGGCCACGGCCCGCGACGACATCGCCGCCTCAGCCTCGGGCACCGCCTGCAGGAATCCGCCGGCCGGCAGCGGCACGAGGGCCGGACCGAACGACACGCGGGGCTGCCGCTCCATCATCAGGACATCGCCCGCCAGGCTCAACCGGGCCAGACCGGCCTCCCGCGCGACCCGGATGGCCTGCATCCGCCGGTCGGCCGACAGCCCGCCCGAGCGCCGCTCGACCCCGGTGACGTCTACATCCAGCCCGTCCAGCGTCCAGGTCACATGCAGGGTCGGCGCCGACTTCGGATGCTCCAGAAAAGCCGCAGCGACCCGGGCCAGCGCCGGAAACGCCTCGACCAGCCGCGGATCCGCCACCGGACAGGCCGTCACCTCGACCAGACGCCAGCTCTTGCGCGCCTTGAAGCCCAGCACCACCCGCCCGTCGTCCAGCCGTCGCGCATGCAGGGCCAGCCGGCGACGGGTCCCCGCCGGTACCGCCACCGTCGCCTCGACGTCCGTCTCGATCCGTTCCCTCGCAAGGGTCGAGATCACCTGATCCCGCTTCCAGTCCAGATAGGGTCCGGCCGCCCAGTGCTGCAGCGAACAGCCGCCGCAATTGCCATAGTGGAGCGACAATGGCGCGATCCGGTCCGGGCTGGCCTCGACGATCTGAACCGCCTCCATCCGCCCGTCGATGACCTCACCACGCACCGTTTCTCCCGGCAGGGTCAGCGGAGCGAATACCGGGCCATCCGGGGTATCGGCAACGCCGTCCCCCTGCCCCGCCATCCGGGTGATCTTCAGCGTCATGGTCATCGCGGGCTTCTATCCGGGTCTGCTCCGGATCGGAAACCTGAACGAAGATGAACGCCCCGATCAAAGCGCGTTCAGGTTCGGGGGCCTAGTTCTGGACCCAACAGGACGCCGGATCTTCCCGGCGCCCGTCACAGGGGTTCACGTCATGACCGCCTTCCTAGCCCGCTCCGCAGCCGCCGTCGCTGCCCTCGCAGCCGCCGCGACCCTCGTCCCGGCCACGGCTTCCGCCCAGTCGTATGGCTACGGCCAAAGCTACAATCAGGG
>JAIEQA010000016.1 GCA_019748095.1 Caulobacteraceae bacterium
GAGCCGGAACGCATCACTGCGCGTCAGATCGAGGCGGCCCGCCGCGCGATCACCCGCCAGATGAAGCGTCAGGGCCGGGTCTGGATCCGGGTGTTCCCGGACGTTCCGGTCTCGGGCAAACCCGCCGAAGTCCGCATGGGCAAAGGCAAGGGTGCCGTGGATCACTGGGCGGCGCGTTGCCACCCGGGCCGGATCCTGTTCGAAATCGACGGCGTTGCCGACGACGTGGCGCGCGAAGCCCTGCGTCTGGGTGCCGCCAAGCTGCCGGTCCGCACCAAGGTGGTCACCCGCCTGGACGCCGGTATCGCGCACGTGGAGCACGCCGCCTGATGACCAAGATCGCCGATCTGCGCTCGCAGACGCCGGACCAGCTGGGCGACCAGCTGCTCTCGCTGAAGAAAGAGCAATTCAACCTGCGCTTCCAGGCCGCCACCGGCCAGATGGAAAAGACCCATCGGGTCTCGGAAGTGCGCAAGGACATCGCCCGCATCTCGACGCTTCTGCGTGAGAAGCGGTCGGCCTCGTAAGGAACACCTATGCCCAAACGTATTCTCGAAGGCGTGGTCGTGTCCGACAAGGGCGACAAGACTGTCGTCGTCAAGGTCGAGCGCACCCTGCTGCACCCGGTCCTGAAAAAGACCGTGCGTCTGTCCAAGAAGTATCACGCCCACGACGAAGGCAATGCCTTCAAGGAAGGCGATGTCGCGCGCATTCGTGAATGCGCACCCAAGTCCAAGCTGAAGCGCTGGGAGGTCCTGTCCAAGGACACCCCGGCCTCCGCGTCTTAAGAAGGAACGGATCTCATGATCCAGATGCAAACTAACCTGGAGGTGGCCGATAATTCGGGCGCTCGCCGGGTCATGTGCATCAAGGTGTTGGGCGGCGCAAAGCGCCGCTACGCCTCGGTGGGAGACACCATCGTGGCCTCGGTCAAGGAAGCAATTCCCCGGGGACGCGTGAAGAAGGGTGAAGTGGTCCGCGCCATCGTCGTGCGCACGGCCAAGGACATCCAGCGCAAGGACGGCTCTGTCATCCGTTTCGACAAGTCGGCCGCCGTCATCGTCAACAAACAGAACGAGCCGGTCGGCACGCGGATCTTTGGCCCGGTTCCCCGTGAACTGCGCGCCAAGAACCACATGAAGATCATCTCGCTGGCCCCGGAGGTCCTGTAACCATGGCCGCCAAGATCAAAAAGGGCGACCGCGTCGTCGTCCTCGCCGGCAAGGACAAGGGCCGCAGCGGCGAAGTGACCAAGGTCATGCCGACCGAGAACCGCGTCATGGTTCAGGGCATCAACATGGTCCAGCGCCATACCCGTCCGTCCCAGGGTGACCCCCAGGGCGGTATCAAGAACAAGGAAGCCTCGCTCCACCTGTCGAACGTCGCGATCGCCGACGCCAACGGCAAGGCGAGCCGCGTCGGCTTCCGCATGGAAGGCGACAAGAAGGTTCGCTTCGCCAAGACGACGGGAGACGTCATCTGATGGCCGACACTGCCTACACCCCTCGTCTGAAGGACGAGTACAACAGCCGCATCCGCGCCGTGATGACCGAGAAGTTCGGCTACACGAACCCGATGCAGCTGCCCAAGCTGGACAAGATCGTCCTGAACATGGGCATCGGTGAAGCCGTTGCGGATTCCAAGAAGGCCAATGCGGCCCTCAAGGACCTGACCATGATCGCCGGCCAGAAGGCCGTGCCGACCAAGGCCCGCACCTCCATCGCCGGCTTCAAGCTGCGCGAAGGCATGATCATCGGCGGCAAGGTCACGCTGCGTGGCGACCAGATGTACGAGTTCCTCGACCGTCTGATCACCATCGCCCTGCCGCGGGTGAAGGATTTCCGTGGCCTGAAGCCGACCTCGTTCGACGGTCGCGGCAACTACGCCATGGGCCTCAAGGAACACATCGTGTTCCCGGAGATCAACTACGACCAGATCGACCAGATGTGGGGCATGGACATCATCGTCTGCACCACGGCCAGGACTGATGACGAGGCGCGCGCGCTTCTGACCGAGTTCAAGTTCCCGTTCGTGAAGAACTGAGCGGGAAGGGAAAAGCACAATGGCAAAGAAAAGCGCCGTAAACCGCAATGAGGCCGTCAAGGCCCTGGTTGCGAAGTATGCCGCGAAGCGGGCCGCCCTCAAGGCGACCGCCAACGACGAGAGCCTGCCTCTGGAAGAGCGTTTCGACGCCCGCCTGAAGCTGGCCGAGCTGCCGCGTAACTCGGCCGCCGTCCGGATCCGCAACCGCTGCGAAGTGACGGGCCGTCCGCGGGCCTTCTATCGCAAGCTCAAGATGAGCCGGATCGCGCTGCGCGAACTCGGCAACCTGGGTCAGATCCCGGGTCTGACCAAGTCCAGCTGGTAAGGGGAGCGACAGACATGATGATCAACGATCCCCTGAGCGACATGATCGCTCGCATGAAGAACGCGGCCATGCGCAAGCGTTCCAAAGTGCTCACCCCGGCCTCCCGTCTGCGTCAGCGCGTCCTCGACGTGCTGCAGGACGAGGGCTACATCCGCGGCTATTCGCTGGTTCAGAACCCCGGTGAATTCCCGCAGTTCGAGATCGAGCTCAAGTATTTCGACGGCCAGCCGGTCATCGCCGAGATCGCACGCGTGTCCAAGCCGGGCCGCCGCGTCTATTCGGCCATCACCGACCTGAAGCCGGTCAAGAACGGCCTGGGCATCTCGATCCTTTCGACTTCGAAGGGCGTCATGTCCGACGCTGCCGCTCGCGACGCCAACGTCGGCGGCGAAGTCCTCTGCAGGGTCTACTAAAGATGTCCCGTATCGGAAAACGTCCCATCGCCGTGCCCAAGGGTGTCACGGTCACCATCGACGGCCAGACCGTCAGCGTGAAGGGTCCCAAGGCTGAGCGGTCCTGGACCGTGGCCGAGGAGATCGAGGTCCGCCAGGAGAATGGCGAACTGACACTCCACGCCCGCGCCGACACGCAACGCGCCCGCGCGATGTGGGGTCTGTCGCGGACCCTGGTCGACAACATGGTCGTCGGGGTCACCGACGGCTTCGAGCGCACCCTGGAACTGGTGGGCGTGGGTTACCGCGCCGCCATGAAGGGCAATGACCTGTCGCTGCAACTGGGCTTCTCGCACGAAGTCGACGTCAAGGCCCCGGCCGGCGTCACCTTCGCGGTGCCGAAGCAGACCGAGATCAAGATATCGGGACCGGACAAGCAGGTCGTCGGCGAACTGGCCGCCAACATCCGCAAGCTGCGGCCCCCCGAGCCCTACAAGGGTAAGGGCGTCCGCTATGCGGGCGAGAAGGTGCGTCGCAAGGAAGGCAAGAAGAAGTAAGCCATGGCAACCACCCTCAAGCAAAAGGCCGCGCGCCGTACCGATCGCAACCGTCGCCGCCTCAAGGCGATGGGCAACGGCCGCCTGCGCCTGTCCGTGCACCGCTCGGACAAGAACATCTCGGCCCAGATCATCGACGATACCAAGGGCATCACCGTGGCGTCCGCCTCTTCGCTGGAAGGCGACAAGGCCGGCACGTCCAAGGGCTCCAACAAGGAGGCCGCGGCTGCCATCGGCAAGCTGGTCGCCCAGCGTGCCATCGAGAAGGGCGTCACCGATGTGGTCTTCGATCGCGGTGGCTACATCTATCACGGACGGGTGAAGGCGCTGGCGGATGCCGCGCGTGAAGCCGGCCTGAACTTCTAAGGACCGCACAGATGGCGCAAGCACCCCAACGTGGCGGCGGCGGCGGAAACGACCGCAACCGGCGTGACAACAACCGCAACGGCCCGGCCGTCGACGGTCCGGATTCGGACATCGTCGAGAAGCTGGTCCACATCAACCGCGTCGCGGCCACCGTCAAAGGCGGTCGTCGCTTCTCCTTCGCCGCCCTGATGGTCGTCGGTGACGGCAAGGGCCGCGTCGGCTTCGGTCATGGCAAGGCGCGCGAAGTGCCGGAAGCCATCCGCAAGGCGACCGAGGAAGCCAAGAAGACGATGATCCGCGTGCCCCTGCGCGAGAACCGCACCCTGCACCACGACGGCAACGGCCGTTGGGGCGCCGGCAAGATCATGATGCGCGCCGCCCCTCCGGGAACCGGCGTCATCGCGGGCGGTCCGATGCGCGCGGTCCTGGAAACCCTCGGCGTCGCCGACGTGGTCGCCAAGTCCTCGGGTTCGTCGAATCCCTACAACATGATCCGGGCCACGTTCGAGGCACTGAAAGTCCAGTCCTCGCCGCGTCAGGTCGCGTCCAAGCGCGGCAAGAAGGTTTCGGACCTGATGGGCCGCCGCAACGACGGTGCTTCGGCACCTGAGGCTGCGCCCGAAGCTGTGGAGTCCTGAGCATGGCCAAGGCTGACACCAAGACCGTGACCGTCAAACAGACCGGTTCGCCGATCCGCCGCAAGTCGGACCAGCGCGCCACCCTGATGGGTCTGGGTCTGAACCGCATGGGCCGCGAGTCCACGCTGGAAGACACCCCCTCGGTCCGCGGGATGATCGCCAAGGTCGCCCACCTGACCGAGATCGTCGAAAAGTAAGCCCGGCGGCCGGGATCCGGCCGTTGATAAGTGAAGAGTGCAAGTGCTAGTGAGCCCGATCACGCTGTTGATCTTGCTCACTGGCACTTTTCACTAGCACCAACGAACACACAGCCGAGTCCGGTCCCGTCTCCTTGATGTGGCCCGGGCGCTAGAACCCGAAAGGATCAGGCACATGAAACTGAATGAAATCCGCGACAACGAAGGAGCCCACAAGAAGCGCATGCGTGTCGGCCGTGGCCCGGGCTCGGGCAAGGGCAAGACCGCCGGTCGCGGCGTCAAGGGCCAGAAGTCCCGTTCGGGTGTCGCCATCGGCGGCTTCGAGGGTGGCCAGATGCCGCTGTACATGCGGATGCCCAAGCGCGGCTTCAACAATCCCAATGCCCTGAAGCTGGCCGAAGTGAATCTGTGGCGTCTGCAGGACGCCGTGGACGCCGGCAAGCTGGACGCCAAGTCCGAGATCAAGGGCGACGCCCTCGTGGCAGCCGGCGTGATTCGCCGTACCAAGGACGGTGTCCGTATCCTGGGCACCGGCGAGCTGAAGTCGGCTCTCAAGCTGGTCGTGTGGTCGGCCTCGGCCGGCGCGGTCAAGGCGATCGAGGCCGCTGGTGGCTCGGTTGTCCAGGAGCGGATCGCGGCGGAAGCCAAGGCTGCTGCGCGCGTCGAGAAGCGCAACGCCGCCAAGGGCAAGGTTCCGGCCGCCAAGGCTCCCCGGGGCGACGCCAACAAGATCTCGGCCCGCACCACGCGCACGGCCGCAGCCAAGGCGTAACAATAAAGCGTGGGGGGCGGTCTCGCTAAGGGGCCGCCCTTCGCCTATCTGGACGAAGGCGTCGGATTCGTACGGATCTCTCGTCGCGTTCTGACAAGTCGGGGTAACGACACATGGCTTCGGCCGCCGAACAACTCGCCGCCAATATGAACATGGGCTCGTTCGCGAAAGCGACCGAGCTGCACAAGCGTCTGCTGTTCACGCTTCTGGCCCTGCTGGTCTATCGCATCGGGACCTATGTGCCGATCCCGGGGATCAACTCCGAGGCCTTCCTCCAGTTCTTCCAGAACCCGGACGGCCAGCGCGGCATCCTTGACATGTTCAACATGTTCTCCGGCGGTGCCGTGGAGCGGATGGCGGTCTTCGCCCTGAACGTGACCCCCTATATCTCGGCCTCGATCATCGTCCAGCTGATGGGCGCGGTCTATCCGCCGTGGGAGAAGCTGAAGAAGGAAGGCGGCGAAAGCGGCCGCAAGCAGCTGAACCAGTACACCCGATATCTGACGGTTGTTCTGGCGCTGGCCCAGTCGTTCGGTATCGCTGTTGGCCTCAACGCCCAGCCCGGTCTGATCGACGAACCCGGACTGTTCTTCATCGCCACCACGGTCGTGTCCCTGACCGGGGGCACCATGTTCCTGATGTGGCTGGGTGAACAGGTGACGGCGCGCGGCGTCGGCAACGGGATCTCCCTGATCATCTTCGCCGGCATCGTGGCGGTTCTGCCGGGGACGGTGGCCCGTATGCTGGGGCTGGCTCAGCAGGGTCAGATGTCGGTCTTCGTGCTGCTGTTCCTCGCCGTTCTTGCGATTGCGACGATCGTCTTCATCGTGTTCATGGAACGGGCCCAGCGCCGGCTGCTGATCCAGTATCCCAAGCGCCAGGAAGGCAACCGGATGGCCGGCGGGGAGCGCAGCTTCCTGCCCCTGAAGGTCAACACCGCCGGCGTCATTCCGCCGATCTTCGCCTCGTCCCTGTTGCTGCTGCCGACCACGGTGGCCCAGATGACGGCGACGGCGGACCTGCCGGCGTGGATGAGCTGGTTGCCGCTTCTGACCGCCCAGCTGAGCCACGGGCAGCCCCTGTTCATGGTGCTGTACGGTGCCCTGATCATCTTCTTCTGCTTCTTCTACACCTCGATCACGTTCAACCCTGAGGACACGGCCGAGAACCTGCGCAAATATGGCGGCTTCCTGCCGGGGATTCGTCCGGGCAAGCGCACGGCCGAGTATCTGGACTATGTCCTCACCCGTCTGACCGTGATCGGCGCGGCCTACATCACCGCCGTCTGTCTGCTGCCGGAGCTGATGGTCGCCCAGATGGGCAACAGCCTTTATTTCGGCGGCACCTCGATCCTGATCGTCGTGTCCGTGACGATGGACACTGTGGCCCAGATCCAGTCCCAACTGCTGGCGCACCAGTACGAAGGCCTCATCAAGAAGGCCAAGCTGCGCGGCCGTGGCGGGCGGGGCGCGCCCACGCCTGTCCGTCGTTAGACCTTTGGCGGGCTATCGCGCGTCGCGGGACTTGAGCCCAATCTTGCCGGGCTACCGCGCGTCGCGCTACTTCAGCCCAAGGCCCAGGGAGGGGCACCGAGCATGAATCTGATCCTGTTCGGGCCCCCTGCGGCCGGCAAGGGCACCCAGGCCAAGCGGTTGGTCGAACAGCGCGGCATGGTCCAGCTGTCGACCGGTGACATGTTGCGCGAGGCCATCGCCTCAGGCTCCAAGCTGGGCCTCGAGTGCCAGGCGATCATGTCGCGCGGCGAACTCGTGTCCGACGTCATCGTCATCGCCCTGATCGAGTCGCGACTGAAAGAGGCCGAGGACGCCGGTGGGGCCATCTTCGACGGCTTTCCCCGCACGATTGCCCAGGCCGAATCTCTCGACGGCAGCCTCGCCCGGCTGGGCAAGCAGATCGACCGTGTCGTCCGGCTCAAGGTCGACGACGCCGCCCTGATGGAGCGGATCTCGAAACGCTATGCCGAACAGGGTCGCCCGGACGACAATCCGGACAGCTTCAAGGTCCGTCTGGACGCCTACAACCGCAATACCGCGCCCCTGCTGCCCTATTACAGCGCGCGCGGTCTGCTGACCGAGGTGGATGGCATGGGGTCGATCGAGACCGTCGCCGCCGCCATTGATGCGGCGCTGGACGGCACTGCCACCTGAACGGTGCCTGAGCGTTGGTCTGTCCCGAACGTTCACGCGGGACAGGGTATAAGGCTCCATGGTGCGGACATCCTCCATCCCGACGCCCCCCCGGCTGCAACGGGCGGGTGCGTTTGCCCTGGTATGTCTGGTCCAGGCGGCCCTGTTCGCGGCGATCGGGCTTGACCGGGTCCAGACCATCGTTGCGGTCCCGCCGCCGCCTGTCTCCGTCGAACTGGTCCGGCCTGTCCCCCCGGTGCCGGAGCCCCCACCTCAACCATCGGCTATTGAACCGCCGGGCGGCGGGGCCCCGGCCGCGCCATCCCGCGTGCACGTCACCCCCACGCCGCCCGAGGTTCCGCCTGAGCTGATCGCACCGCCAACGCCGGCACCGCGTCCAGCTCCGGTCGTCGGGGCGGCCGCGACTGCCAGCCTGAACGCCGGGATGGGACAGGGCGGGCAGGGAGCAGGAACAGGTTCCGGCACCGGCGAGGGCGACGGGCCGGGCTCGGGTTCGGGCCCCTTGATCCTGCGCGGGGCTTCGAACGGGGAGATCCTCGCCTTCGTTCCGCCCGAGGCGCGCCGGCGCAGGCAGTCGGGGCGCAGTGCCGTCAGTTGTCTGATCCGGTCCGACACCCGGCTGGAAGCCTGCCGCGTCGTCGATGAGACGCCGGGCGGGTTCGGCTTCGGTGAGGCCGCCGTCCGGATCGCCGAGACGCATTTCCGCTTTCGCCCGCCCACGACCGCGTCCGGCCGCGCGGTCGAAGACTTCCGCGTCACCGTAACGGTCAGCTTCGGCCGTCAGGGCGGCTGACGCCGTTTGACAGCCCGGCGGCAATCACGCCCCAATGCAACGGCTCAGTGCAGGGGGATGGCATGGCTTTCGGATTTGGCAGGACGGCGACGGCGATCGCCCTGGTGCTGGCCCTCGGGGGCTATGGCGGGACCGCCGCCGCCCGGACCGATCCGGCGTCCTGGAGCGAGTCGGTGTCTGGTCTGACCCGCCAGGACGGCCTGCTGACCCTGTTCCCTGACGCGGATAAGGGGCGGGTCCTGCTGCAACTGCCTCCGGCTGCCAGTGACGGAACCCTGGCGCGCGTCATCCATCACACCGCCCTGCGCACCGGGGTCGGATCGGCTGTGACCGGGCTGGATCGGGCCCAGATCGGCCCCACCAACATTCTGGCCTTCCGGCGGATCGGGGGGCGGGTGCTGGCGGAGTTCGAGAACCCACGTTACCGCGCTACCGCCGGCTCGGCGGAGGAACAGGCGGCAGCGCGCGACGCCTTTGTCGGGTCCACGGTCTGGTCGGGCGAGATTGTCAGCACGGCGGCGGATGGATCGGTGCTGGTCGACATCTCCAGCTTCATCACCCGCGACGCCCACGGAATCGTTCAGGGCCTCGCCCGGGCCGGGCAGGGGACACTGCGTCCGGTCAATGACCTGACGATGGTCGACGCCTCGGCCGCCCGGTCCTTTCCCGACAATGTTGAACTGGAAGGCCGGCTGACCTTTGCGGTCGACAATCCCGGGCGGGTCCTGAACCAGATCGCGCCGGACGCGCGTCTGGCGACGTTCACAGTGCGGCACAGCTTCATCCGGCTGCCGGACACGGGTTTTGTGCCCCGGCCGTATGATCCGCGCACAGGGGCCCTCTCCACCCTGATCACGGATTTCTCCGCCCCGCTGGACGCGCCGGTTGTCAGCCGGGTGGCCAATCGCTTCCGGCTGGTGAAGACCGATCCGTCGGCGGCCCGCTCGACCGTAGTCGAGCCGATCGTGTTTTACGTCGACCGTGCTGCGCCCGAGCCGATCCGGTCGGCCCTGGTTGAGGGGGCCCAGTGGTGGGCCGAGGCCTTTGAACGCGCCGGCTATATCGATGCCTTCCGGGTCGAGGTGCTGCCCGAGGGGGCCGACCCGCTGGACGCCCGTTACAACGTCATCAACTGGGTCAACCGGGCGACCCGCAGCTGGTCCTATGGCCAGAGCGTGGTCGATCCCCGCACCGGCGAGATCGTCAAGGGCAGCGTCCTGCTGGGCTCCCTGCGCATCCGGCAGGACATGCTGATCTTTGAAGGTCTGGTCGGGGCCGACCAGACCGGGACGGGCGGACCGAACGATCCGCGTGAGGTGGCGCTGGCCCGGATTCGCCAGCTGTCGGCGCATGAGGTCGGCCACGCGATCGGCCTGTTGCACAATTTCGCCGCCTCGACCCAGGGGCGGGCCTCGGTGATGGACTATCCCGTCCCGCAGATCGCGGTGAACGGGGACCGCCTGGATTTCACCGACGCCTACGCCGTCGGGATGGGGGGCTGGGACAGGTTCGCCATCGACTGGCTGTATGCCGATGCCGAGCCTGCCGAGCTTGAGCGCCGGGCAGCGGCAGGGGCCGGGACCTGGCGGTTCGTCTCCGATCCCGATGCCCGCACCGGCGGCGACGCCCAGGTGTGGGGCAGTCTGTGGGACAACGGCTCTGACCCGGTGGCGGAGTTGGAGCACCTGATGCAGGTCCGCCGGATCGCACTGGGCCGGTTCGGGCTGGGTAGCCTGCCGGAGGGCTCGGCCGTCAACGACCTGCGTCGCCGGCTGGTGCCCATCTACCTGTTTCACCGCTATCAGATCGACGCCGTGGCCAAGCTGGTCGGCGGGCTGGACTATGGCTATCCGGTGCTCGGCGACGGGCGTGAGGCCGCAACGCCGGTGCCCGCCGCCACCCAGCGCGCTGCCCTTCAAGGGCTATTGGCCACCCTGACACCGGCGGAGCTGGATCTGCCTGACACCCTGCTGGGCCTGCTCGCCGCACAGCAATCGGGCGACAGTGATCCCCAGCATGACATCGAGGTGTTCGCCTCCCGGCAGGGGCGGGCCTTCGATGCGGGCAGTGCCGCCGAGGCCGCCGCCGACATCACCCTGGCCGCCCTGTTCGCGCCCCAGCGGGTCGAGCGCCTGACCGACGCCGCCCGACGCGATCCCTCAGCCCTGGGTCTGGCCGAGACGGTCGACACTGTGACCGCCGCCGTGTTCGCCCCGGCGGCCGGCCGTCTGGGGGAGCCCGCACGCCGGGTTCAGGCCCGTACGGCCCTGACCCTGGCCGCCCTGTTGGGCTCGGACGACCTGTCCGCCACATCGGTCGCGGTGATCGACGACCGGCTTCAAGTCCTGGCCGCGCGTCTGGCGGTCTCGCGCGCCGCCGATCCGGTCCAGCGGGCCCACGACCGCTGGCTGGGGGGCCTGCTTCAGGACCGGGCGCGTCTGGACCAGGTGCTGGCGGCAAACCAGGTCGAAACGCCCACGCCTCCGGGCAGTCCGATCGGTGCCGAAGCCTGCTGGCACTGCTGAACTCGGCGGGGCCGTTGACGCCAACCGAATCCCCTGTATAAAGCCCGCTTCCGCGAAAGACGCGCACGCTCCTGGTCTGTTGACCGGAGCGTTGTTTGCGTCTGTTCCCGCGCATCTGGAGAGCTACGTGGCCCGTATCGCTGGCGTCAACATTCCGACCAACAAGCGCGTCGAAATCGCGCTTCAGTACATCCATGGCATCGGCCCGGCCGCCGCCAAGGACATCACCGGCAAGGTGGGGATCGAGGCTTCGCGCCGCGT
>JAIEQA010000080.1 GCA_019748095.1 Caulobacteraceae bacterium
CCCCGGCCGCCAGCCGGGCGCCCGCGGCGCCCGCCATGGCGACGCCGCCGACGGCGAGTCCGGTCCCGACCGCGGCGCCCGCGCTCAACTGGGGCGCGCCCGAGATCAGTCCCGAAGCGATGCCCGGCCCGAAGATCGCCAGTCCGGTCAGGCTAAGAGCGGCCAGGGTGATGGCCAGAACATCCTCGAGCGCCGGAGGCTGGCCGGAGAAGTCGTTGACGAAGGTGTCGAACATCGTCGAACCGATGCCGACGATGACCGCCAGGACGAGGACCTTCACGCCGGAAGCCACGACGTTGCCGAGCACGCGCTCGGCGAGGAAGGCGGTCTTTCCGAACAGGCCGAAGGGAATGAGGACGAAGCCGGCAAGACTGGTCAGCTTGAACTCGATGAGGGTCACGAAGAGTTGGACCGCCATGATGAAGAAGGCGATCAGCACGATGAGGAAGGCGACCATCAGGACCGCGATCTGTACGAAATTCTCGAAGAAGCCCGGGAAGCCGGACATCTCGGCGGCGGCCTCAAGCATGGGCCGGCCGGCGTCGATCCCCGCCTGCGCTAGCTTGCCTGGCCGCAGGAAGTCTGCGCTGGACATGTCCGATCCGGACGCCTTCAGACCGAGGCCGGCGAAGCTCGCGAAGACGATCTCCGACAGCCGCTGAAAGTTGCCGATCAGGAAGGCGAAGAAGCCCACGAACAGGGTCTTCTTGACCAGGCGGGCGAGGATGTCGTCGGACGGCCCCCAGGCCCAGAACAGCGCCGCCAGAGTCACGTCGATGACGATCAGGGTCGTCGCCACGAAGGCGACCTCTCCGCCGAGCAGGCCGAAGCCGCTGTCGATGTAGCGGCTGAAGACCTCGAAGAAGCGGTCGATGACGCCGGAGTCATTCACGGCCGCTCTCCCCCGCCGAAGAAGCGCCGACGGCTTTCCGCCCAGGCGGCATGACAGCGGGGGTCGGCGCCGGCCGCCTCGCCCAGATTTCGGCAGCGAGCGAGTTCCCCGGCGGCGGGATTCGTCGCCGACCTGACCACGGGCGCGGGGGGCGCGGCGCTGCGGCTCGCCATCGCGGCCGCGCCAATGGCGCAGACCGCGATGATGACGGTGGCGACGCCCAGAGGATCGCTGCGAAAAAGCGCCCTCATTGTTGCGGGCTGCCCATGAAGCGCCGGAAGCGCGCTTGCGCATCGGCGCGGGCGGCGGCCCGATCGGCCGCCTCCAGGGCATCCGCCCGTCCTTGGGCGGCCAGCAGGGCGGTGAGTTCGACCAGCTGGCTCGACTGCAGCGCCAGCAACTGGTTGCCGGCCTGGGCGGCCTGCAGGGCGCCAGTGGCGGTCTGGCTGGCGCCGACGAGGCGGTCCATCTCCTGGCGCGTGGCGCCCAGACCCTGGACGACGCCGGCCTGCAGCCGCATCGCGTCCTCGAATCCCGCCACGGAGGAGTTCCAGCGTGCGCGGGCCCGCGCCACCAGATCCCGCTCGGACGCGGACATTTGCGCCGCTCCGTAACGGCCGTCGAAGGCCGCCTCGATCTCTCGCATGTCATAGGCGAGCGTCTGGGCCTCGGCGAGGAGCCCGCGGGTGCGATCGACCTGGCCCTGCAGCGTCTGCAGCGACGAGTACGGCAGGCTCGCCAGGTTGCGCGCCTGGTTCGTCAGGCCGGCCGCCTCGTTCTGCAGGGACTGGATCTGATTGTTGATCTGTTCGAGGGCGCGGGCGGCCTGGAGGACGTTCTGGACGTGGTTGGTCGGATCATAGACGGCGACCTGGGCCTGGGCCGGAGCGGTCGCGGCGAGAAGAACGGCGGCGGCCGCGAGGGCGGCGGACAGAGGCGAACGGATCATGACGGGTCTCCGGGGGGTGAAGCGGTTGGAAGCAGGTCGGCGGCCCAGGAAAGGCCGCGGTGGCGGAGCCAGGCCGCGCCGAACCCCGGGAGGCCGACCTCTTCGAGGATCGCGCGGATGGCGGCCTGGTCGGTCGCGGAGGACGCGGCGCAAAAGGCCAGCGCCACGGGCCCGAGGCCAAGCTCGAACAGCCGATCGCCAGCGCGGGACTGGCAGTAGTAGTCCCGCTTGGGGGTCGCCTGGGCGAGGATATCGATCTGGCGATCGTTCATGCCGAACCGGCGATAGACAGCAGCGATCTGGGGCTCGCGGGCGCGGGCGTTCGGTAGGAACAGGCGCGTCAGGCAGCTCTCGACGATGGCCGGCGCGATCGCGCTGTGCTCGATGTCGGCGAGCGACTGGGTGGCGAAGACGACCGACGCGTTTTTCTTGCGCAGGGTCTTCAACCACTCCCGCAGCTGGGCGCCGAAACCCGGATCGTCGAGGGCGAGCCATCCCTCGTCCACGATGATCAGCGTCGGCCGCCCGTCGAGACGCGCGTCGATCCGGTGGAAGAGGTGAGCGAGGACCGCGGGCGCCGCAGCCGATCCGATCAGGCCTTCGGTCTCGAACGCCTGCACCGATCCGGTTCCGAGATGTTCGAACTCCCCGTCCAGGAGCCGCCCCCATGGGCCTTCCAGGGTGAAGGGCGCGATCGCCCGTTTCACGGCGCTGCTCTGAACGAGGGCGGCGAAGCCCGAGAGGGTGCGCTCGCCGGCGGGTGCGCCGGCCAGGCTGGAGAGGGCGGACCAGATCTGCGCCTTGGTCTCGGGGTCAGGCGCCACCCCCTCCCGCGCGAGAAGGTCGACGAGCCAGGCCTGCGCCCAGGCGCGTTCCGCGGGATCATCGATCCCTTCGAGCGGCTGCAGGGTCAGACCGCGCTCTTCACCGCTGAGGGCCTGACCGAGGTCATGGAAGTCGCCGCCCATGGCCAGGGCGGCCGCCCGGATCGAGCCGCCGAAATCGAAGGCGAACACCTGCGAGGTCGGATAGCGACGAAACTGGAGGGCCATGAGGGCCAACAGCACGCTCTTGCCGGCGCCCGTCGGCCCGACCATCAGGGTGTGACCCACGTCGCCGACGTGGTGGGAAAAGCGGAAGGGCGTCGAGCCTTCGGTCCGGGCGTGAAACAGCGGCGGCCCGTCCAGGTGCGCGTTCCAGTCCGGCCCGGCCCAGACCGCGGACATGGGCATGATGTGGGCGAGGTTGAGCGTGGAGATCGGCGGCGTGCGCACATTGGCGTAGACGTGACCCGGCAAGCCGCCGAGCCAGGCCTCCACGGCGTTCAGGCTCTCCGCGATACAGGTGAAGTCCCGGCCCTGGACGATCTTCTCCGCCTGGCGCAGCCTGGCGTCCGCGACCGCGGGGTCATCGTCCCAGACCGTGATGGTCCCCGTCACCAGCGCATAGCCCACGCCATCCGCGCCGAGATCCTGAAGCGCCTGATCGGCGTCGGCCGCCTTGTTGCCGGCGTCCGTGTCCACCAGGGCGGAGGCCTCATTGGTCATCACCTCCTTGAGCAGGGCCGCCAGCGATTTCCGCTTCGCGAACCACTGACGGCGTATGCGGCCGAGCAGACGCCCGGCGTCGGTCTTGTCCAGGCAAATCGCGCGCGTGGTCCAGCGGTAGTCGAACGCCAGCCGGTTCAGCTCGTCGAGCAGGCCGGGCCAGGTCACGGTCGGAAAGCCGATGACGGTCAGAACCCGCAGATGCGCCTGGCCGAGACGCGGCTCCAGCCCGCCGACCAGGCTCCGGTCGGCCAGGAGCGCATCGAGGTGCATCGGGGTTTCGGGCAGGCGAACCGGGTGGCGAGCGGTCGAGACCGTGGCGTGGAGAAAGGTCAGCGTCGCCTCGTCGTCCAGCCAGACCGCCAGCGGCATCAACCCCTCGATCAAGGCCAGCAGCCGATCGGTGCGGTCGATGAAGCCACGCACCTGGGCGGGCCAGTCGACGCCCTTCTCGGCGCCGCCCTCGTAGAGCCAGCGCGCCGCCCGGCCGCGGTCTTCCGCCGGCGGCAGCCAGACAAGGGTCAGATAGTAGGCGCTCTCGAAATGGGCCCGATCGGACTGGAAGGCGGCCCGGCGTTCGGCATCCACCAGTCCCGAGGCCGGATCCAGGAAGGCGCTCTCGGGGTAGGCGGCCGAGGGATTGCGCTGCGCCTCGACGAAGATCGCCCAGCCCGATCCCAAACGTCGCAAGGCGTTGTTCAGACGCCCGGCGACCCCGGCCAGTTCAGCGTTGGTCGCCGAGTCCAGGTCCGGCCCGCGGAAGCGCGCCGTCCGTTGGAGACCGCCGTCCTTGTTGAGAACCACCCCTGGCGCGATCAACGCCGCCCAGGGCAGAAAGTCGGCGAGTTGTCGCGGCCGGGCGCGATATTCCTGAAGCGAAAACATGATCAGACATCCAGGAGAGCAGGCAGGCGAAGGTGGCGTCGCGCCACCTCGACGAAGTCCGGGTCGTGGCGGGCTGCGAGGACGCCGAGGGCGTGACCGACGAGCCAGACGCCGGCGCCGACGAGCCAGAGCCGCAGGCCGAGGCCTAGGGCGGCGGCCAGGGTCCCGTTGACGATGGCGAGGGCGCGCGGCGCGCCGGCCAGGAGGATTGGTTCGATCAGCGCTCGATGGACGGGCGCGACGAAGTCATCGGGAAGCGGCTCGGCCATCAGACCAGCGCGCCGCCGCCGAAGGAGAAGAAGCTGAGGAAGAAGGAGCTCGCCGCGAAAGCGATGGAGAGGCCGAAGACGATCTGGATGAGCCGGCGCGCGCCGCCCGAGGTGTCGCCGAAGGCGAGCGTCAGGCCGGTGACGATGATGATCATCACGGCGATGATCTTGGCCACGGGGCCCTCGATCGATTCCAGGATCGACTGCAGGGGCGCTTCCCAGGGCATGGACGAACCGCCCGCGAGGGCCGGAGACGCCGCGGCGACGGCGACCGCCAGAACGGCGGCGGCGAGGGCGGGACGGTGATGCGAAGTCATGAGAGAGCTCCAGGTAAACGGAAGGGTCAGGCAAGGACGGGTGAGAGCTGGTAGCCGCCGTCGGGGTCGAGGCCGTCGACGACGGCGAGTTCGACCAGCCGACGCGCCTCGCCCCGGCCGGCCAGGACGGCGACGAGGTTGATGGTCTCGGCGATGAGGGCGCGGGGCGGCACGAGGACCGCCTCCTGAATGAGTTGCTCCAGGCGGTTGAGCGCGCCGCGCGCGGACCCGGCGTGGAGGGTGCCGACTCCGCCCGGGTGGCCAGTGCCCCACGCCTTCACCAGATCGAGGGCTTCGGCGCCGCGCACCTCCCCGATGGGAATGCGGTCCGGACGCAGCCTCAGAGCGGAGCGCACCAGATCGGTGAGGGTCGCCACGCCGTCCTTGGTGCGCAGGGCCACTGTGTTGGGCGCGGCGCACTGAAGCTCGCGGGTGTCTTCGATGAGGATGATCCGGTCATCGCTCCCGGCCATCTCCGCGAGCAGGGCGTTGACCAGCGTCGTCTTGCCGGTCGAGGTGCCGCCCACGACGAGGATGTTCTGACGCTCCGCGACGGCGCGGCGGAGCCGGTCCGCTTGCCCCGGGCGCATGACGCCGGAGGCCACATAGTCGTCCAGGGTGAAGACGGCGACGGCGGGCTTGCGGATCGCGAAGGCGGGCGACCGGACGAGCGGCGGCAGCAGACCTTCGAAACGCTCGCCGGTTTCCGGCAACTCAGCAGAGATGCGTGGGCGCGCCCCGTCGACCTCCAGGCCGACGTGGTGCGCCACCAGACGGACGACCCGTTCGCCCTCGGCGGGCTCCAGTCGATGCGACGTCAGTTCCAGCCCGGCCGCCAGACGATCCACCCAGACCCGTCCGTCCGGGTTGAGCATGACCTCCACGACGTCCGGGTCGGCCAGCGCGGCCATCAGCGCCGGCCCGAAGGCGGTGCGGAGCATTTTCAGACTGCGCGCCTGAGCGGTCATTGCGATCCCGTCGGTGGAAGCGGATCGGCGGGGCGATCCGGGACGGGGCGACAAGAGAACCGTAAATCAGGGGCGTTCAACAGCGACGAGGGCGTAGTAGGGTCCCCGCGCAGAAAGACAGGCGATCGGCGGGATGACGGATTTCTTCGACACCGGGGATGACGATGAACGGGTGCTGGTCGCGCTCCAGGGGATCGTGCGGGAAGCGGGCCTCGACCCCTACCTCGACATCCGCGTGCCCGATGCGGGCTCTCGCGTCGGCGGAACCATCCTTCTGCTGAACCGGGCCGAACGCGTCCTGGAGGAGTTGCGCGAACTGGACGAAAGCGTGACCGACGCGGGCGAGTGGAGCGAGGTCGTCTTCAAGGCCGATCCGGACCTGCCAAAGGACTACAGGGAGGCCGCCAGCGCGCCGGAGAGGCTTTTCGACGAAGCGGGCTGGCGCGGACCGACCGTCATAGGGCGGCAACGCGAGACCGAACGGCGCAACGCGGTAAGCCGGGCCCTCCTTTCCATCGGGAGCCTGCGCCGTGCCATCCGCAACCAAGGCTGAACTGCTCAACGAAATCCGCGTCGCCCTGCGCGGCCTGGCCCATTCCGGCTACGGAACAGCCGACGCCCTGGAAGACATCTACGAAGCCTATGTCTGGACGCGGGTGCTGGAAGCCGCGCGCCGGCTGCGCTGGACAGTAAGCTACTCGACGCCGAACGGGCACTGGTCCGGCACCCTTCTGCTGCGTCGCGGGCCCGGAGTCATCTACAGTACGGCGCCGTTCACCTTCGCGGTGCTGACCAAGCCGGGGGTCCCGTCGCTTGAGGTCCATCTGGGCGTGATGGTGACGGGGCGCTCCGGCGTCGCGCACGAATGCGACGTCCTGGTTCTTCCGGCGGCCGCGGCCCGGGCGGCGCGGGCCGCCAGGGAACACCCCGGCTACCGGGACGTCTGCCTCCAGGCCGAGTGCAAATTCTACACCGGCGACCTTCCTTTGGGCCTGGCGCGCGGACTGCGCGGACTCTCGGCCGACTGCAGCCTCGGCGGCGCCGGGGGCCTGGTCACCAATGCGCTTCGCTCGGCCAGCGTGGGTCGCCTGATCCTGCACAACCGGTTGTACTACAACCCGCGCCTCACCCCGGCCTATCGGATGGAGGTGCGAAAGCTGGATCGTCGGCTGGAGCATCGTCTGCGCCGTTGGTCCTGACATCGGCGGCGCGGGCGCCCTGCGCTTCATCGCGCGACGCCGCCTCCAGCTCCACCGCGAGTTCGCGGCTGAACGATCGACCGGAGGCGAGCCTGCGGCCGAGGGTTTCGATGAAGCGCTCGTAGCGGTCCCGACCTCGGGCGCGGGCGGCCGCCTGCGCCGCGTCCGGAAGCGCGGGCGTCGCGGCCATCCAGGACCGCACGAAGAGGGCGAGCATCTCGACGGCGACTTCCAGGTCACGTTCGAGACGGTCGGCGTGGCGGTTCAAGCGATCCAGCCGCCGCCCCAGGGCCGCCTCCTGCTGCTGGGCGGCGTCTGGCGTCAGGAAACTGGCGATGGCCGCCTCGGCCACCGTCGACTTGGGCACGCCCCGCGTCTTCGCGTGGCGAACCAGGAGATCCAGCAGATCCGGCGTGAGGTAGACCGTCAGAAAGGGCTTCTTCATCGGGCGGCCTAAAGCTCGACGCCATCGTCGGGATCGAGGGCGGCCTGGCGGGCGACGCGGCGCATGCGCGCGCCTAGATCGTCGGACAGGATCTCGGCGTCCTCGTCGTCCCCGATCTCCGGCGTCGCATCCGACGCGGGCGCGCCCAGGTCGGACCCGACCTCCTCCAACGCCTTGTCAGGCGCTTCCGGATCCTGTTCCCAGCGCAGGCCGCCGTCGTCGGCGGGCGCGGATGGCGGGACCTGTCGATCCGCTTCGGCGGCCGTCGCCCCCATCCATGGAAGCGCCGCCTCTGCGCCTGCGATCACTCCGCGCGACGTCGGCGGGGACAGGACCCGGCCGGCGAGTTCGCGGTCTGCATAGTAGCGCGCCTTCCTGATGCGAAGCGGCGCGCAGCCCGACACGAGAACCAGGGCGTCCGTCGCGGGCAGTTGCATCACCTCGCCGGGAGTCAGCAGCGGGCGGGCGGTTTCCTGACGCGAGACCATCAGATGGCCGAGCCAGGGAGACAGGCGATGGCCGGCATAGTTGTGCATCGCCCGCAGTTCGGTCGCCGTGCCCAGGGTCTCGGAGATCCGCTTGGCGGTGCGCTCGTCATTCGTCGCGAAGGCGACCCGGACATGGCAGTTGTCGAGGATGGCGTTGTTCGGCCCATAGGCCTTCTCGATCTGATTGAGACTCTGGGCGATCAGGAAGGCCTTCAGGCCATAGCCCGCCATGAAGGCCAGGGCGGTCTCGAAGAAGTCGAGACGGCCGAGCGCCGGGAATTCGTCAAGGAGCATCAGGAGGCGACGACGGCCGGATCGCGCTTGCAGGTCCTCCGTCAGTCGCCGTCCGATCTGGTTCAGGATCAGCCGGATCAGCGGCTTGGTGCGGCTGATGTCGGAGGGCGGAACGACGAGGTAGAGGGAGACGGGCCGGTCGCCGTCGACCAGGTCGCCGATGCGCCAGTCGCACCGCCCGGTCACCGCCGCGACGACGGGATCGCGGTAGAGCCCCAGGAAACTCATCGCCGTCGAGAGGACGCCAGAGCGCTCGTTCTCGCTCTTGTTCAGCAGTTCGCGGGCGGCCGCCGCGATCACCGGATGGGGACGGCCGTCCCGATGGGCCGTCGTCATCATGCGGCGCAGGGTGGCTTCGATGGGGCGCTCCGGATCGGACAGGAAGGCGGCGACCCCCGCCAGGGTCTTGTCGGCCTCCGCATGGAGCACGTGCAGGATCGCCCCGACTAGGAGCGCGTGGCTGGTCTTCTCCCAATGGTTTCGCCGCTCGAGCGCACCCTCGGGATCCACCAGGATGTCGGCGATGTTCTGGACGTCGCGAACCTCGAGCGGGCCAGGACGCACTTCCATGAGCGGGTTGTAGGCGGCGCTCGACGCATTGGTCGGATCGAACATCAGGACAGGCCCGAAGCGGGCGCGCCAGCCCGCCGTCAGGGTCCAGTTCTCGCCCTTGATGTCGTGGACGAGGACCGAACCGCCCCAGGTCAGGAGGGTCGGAACGACGAGGCCGACCCCCTTGCCGGATCGGGTGGGCGCAAAGCACAGGACATGTTCCGGCCCATCGTGCCGGAGATAGCGGCCTGCCAATTCTCCCAGCAGCACGCCGTCGTCCCCGAAAAGTCCGGCGGCCCTGGCGTCCCGCGCCTCGCCCCAGCGGGCCGTTCCGTAGGTGGTGGCGGACCCCGCCTCCCTCGAACGCCAGACTGCCATCGCAATGGAGGCCAGGATGGCGACCAGGGCGGAGCCCGCCGCGATCGCCCCGCCCTCCAGGAAGATGTGCGGCGCATAGGCCTCATAGGCGAACCACCAGACGAAGACGCTGGGCGGGGCATAGACCGAATGGCCCGAGACCTCGAACCAGGGCGATCCCAGGGCCGGCTGATAGGCCAGCCGCCAGGCCGTCCATTGGGTGGCGCTCCAGACGCCGGCGAGGATGAGGCCGAAGACCAAAAGGATCTGGCCCCAGAGGATTTTACCAGCGGACATGGGCGGTTCCTTCTTCGGGAGGATGTGGGATCAGCGGCCGAGGGTGCGCGGCGGCCGCCAGTCGATCTCGCCCCGGGCGCCGACCGTTCCCGCGACCGTGCGCCCCAACTGGCGTTCGAGCGGAGCGCGCCAGGGCGCGAGGCTGAAGCCGAGGCCGTCGTCGATCATGGCGAAGCGGCCCGAGGCCAGATCCAGGCGGCGGCGATAGACGCCGGAGACCTCCTCGCCCTCGACCATGGGCCGGAAGACCAGGCCGGTTTCCGCCTGGAGCCGTGAGGCGGCCGCACCCAGGTCGCGCGCCTTCAGGGTCTCCAGCAGACCCGGCGCGAACGTCACGCCGCCGCCACGCCATTCCGCCAATCCGTCGGCGACGAGGCGGTCAATCCGTGATTGGCGAGCGGTCGCGACCTCATCGGCGAAGCCGCCCACATTGACGAACGGGTTGGGATCGAGAAGGCGGCGGTCCAGCCAGGTCGCGCCCCTCGCCTGGATCTGGCCGGCAAGGTCGAGATCGGACACCGTGACCGTCATCGGATGTGCGCCGCGCGAGGGCGGACTGGCGCGCACGATGGCGTCGACCCGGGGTTCTGACGCCGCGGCGTCCGCCACGGTGATGTGGTGGACCCGGCCGTCCAGCCCGTCGATGACCGCGAAGCCCGTGCCGCGCAATTCATCGTCCCGGCCCCGGGCAAGGACGCGACCGACGACGACGGCGGACAGGGCTGTGGTCGCCCACTGTTCGGGGACCCGGGCGAGCGCGCGCGCCTCGACCGCCGCCGCCAGGCGACCCGCGACTTCGGCCTCCCGGGCCAAAGCCTGCAGTCGTCCGCCGAGATCGGCCCGAAGCCGCCACCGGCCGGCGCCGTCCGGGTCGGCCAGCCCGAGACGTTCGAGCGTCCGCGCCCGGCGAACCAGGGGCCCGAGATGGGCGGGATCGCCGTCGATGCCACCGGGCCGCAGATCGACCCGGCGATCCGCGTCGGCCAGACGTTCGAGCGTCCGATCGAGCCGGGTCCAGCGTTCGGCCTCCACGTCCCGACCCAGGGCGAGGGCCTGTTCTCGCGGGCTCGGCGAGCCGAGTTCCAGCTCCACCAGCTCCTCCGCGCGGGTTCGCACGCCATGGCTGATGTAGTCCCGGCTGATGACGAGGTCGGCGCCGTCCTCGAGCCGGCCGCGCACGACGACGTGGATGTGCGGGTGGGCCGTGTTCCAGTGATCGACGGCGACCCAATCGAGCGGCGCGCCCAGGTCCGCTTCGACGCCCTTCATGAGGTCGCGGGTGTAGGCGCGAAGATTCTCAAGCTCGACCGCGTCCTCCGGCGAGACGATGAAGCGAAAATGATGGCGGTCCTCCTGCGCCCGATCGGCGAAGGCCGAGGCGTCGACCGTCTCGCCGCGCGCATCGAAGAGCCGTCCCGGTTCGCCGTCACGGGTCACGCCGTCGCGCTGGAGATAGCCGATGTGCGCGGCCAGCCCGCCGGCGCTTCGGCGGACCACCCGCGCCTTGACGACGACATGCCGCCGCGACGCGCCCGCATGAAGACCACGCACCAGCGCCGCCCGCCCCCGGCCGAACGAGCTGGGGCGACCGCCGCCGCCCCGCCCGGACTTGAGGCCTCCGGCCCTGGCGACCGCGACGCGCACCTGACGAAGCGCCGTTCCCGCGGCCGGACCCGACC
>JAIEQA010000155.1 GCA_019748095.1 Caulobacteraceae bacterium
TGATCGCTTCATTCCGTCCGTCCTTTCGAGGGGCGGACTCTAGCTATTCCTGGAGGAGTTTCAGGGGGTCACGTCAATCGGAAAGACCGTCAGTGCGACACCAACACCCGGCGCCCGACCGCTGAAGCCCCATCATGTGATCTATCCCGGTCGAGCTCTGGAGAACGACCAAGGCCAGCCGGGTTGAACGGATTGGCTACTTCACAAGCATCGAAATTCGTGCTTTATATCGCAATACGATATAAATTATGTGCAGGAGGTCGTAATGCTTGTCTCAGGGCACCCACCCGATGTTCGTGCGGATGTCGATGAGGATCTGATGCTCGCCGTTCGTTTTGAAGGCGACTGCTGGCTCCTCGACTGCGGTCAGCGTTTTGAAACCTTGGTATATCGATCCGGAGGCGCAGCCGAGACTGCCGCCAGGACCTTGGCGGCGCGGCTCGCCGAGTGCGGACAAGGCGTCTACCTTTCCGTTGAGGATCGGGGGCATGCCGTCGTCGGGACCCGCCTCTACTTTCCATTCGACGGTTCTGCCCGGTTTGACCGGTCGGCGGCGGGACACAGGGTGTGAAAGGCGTGTTGATCGGCGCGGCGGGCGGCATGCTTGTCCTGTTCGCGGGGATATTTCTGCTCGTCTTCGGAAGCCTTACGCACACATCGCTCGCGATGGCGGCGGCAGCGGTCGCCATCCCGGCCGGGCTCGGCCTCCTGGGGTGGTCTGTGGTGGCCCGGAATCGGAAACTCTAGGTATCGTGCCTGACTTTCATGCCGATCAACCGCAGCGGTGCGCCAAACCTCCTGGCAAAGGGGTGGGGTTTGACGGGCGCGGTGTCCAGTGACGGTCGCTTTGACGCAGGCAGACTTCGAAGCCCTGGCGCGATTTCGGCAGGCGGTCCGCCAGTATCTGGCTTTCGCGGAAAAAGGAGCCAAGGCTGCGGGACTGACCTCGCAACAGCATCAGGCTCTTCTGGCGATCAAGGCCCAAAGCTACTCTGGAACCATCACGATTGGCGACCTGGCCAACCGCCTCCTCTTGAAATCGCACAGCGCGGCTGGGCTGGTTGATCGTTTGGCTGCCAATGACTTGGTGACTCGCGAAACGGCGTCGATCGACCGGCGTGTTGTGCACCTCCGACTGACGTCCAAGGGCGAGCATGTCCTCGCACTGCTTTCCGAACGGAACCTCCAGGAGCTGAGGATCATATCGCCCGCACTGGAAACGTCCCTCAACAGGTTCGAGGCCCTGCGAGAAGACTAGCCCTATTGGTGTGCGTCGCCGCGTTTGGACTCTGATCCAAAACGATGAGACGCGACGGGATAGCCGTTCAGTTTCGGGGTGAGCTTTCCAGGTAGGTTCGACCACCCACCGTCTCGGAGCCCTGCGCCCCCAGGCGAAGCCCGTCACGCGTGCTTAACCCTCGACGCAGCACCTAGCCTAGCTCTGTGTCACTGGGGCGGATCCGATAGGTTGCGACGTCGATCATCCCGCTGATCACCGACCGCAAGGTTTCGCCATCCTCTACGGCATCCGCCACACAGATCATTCGCACCACACACCCGGCTAGGCCCATCTCCTGGTCAAGGGAGACGATCGCGAATCCTGCTGATTTCAGGGCGGCAGTGATTCGTTGTGCGGGATCGGTTGCGCCCGAAACGAACCCGGCCAGGATCTCCACCCGCGATCGTTTCGGCAGCAAGCGACTTGTGAGGCGAAGTCCTGACAGAACGAACAGGGTGATCACCACCGCGCTGATGGCCAGTGGATAGAATTGGATGCCGAGCAGCAGTCCGATGACCGCCGTGAGCCAGAGAGACGCTGCCGTGGTCAAGCCACGGATCGTCGAGCCGTTCCGGAAGATGACGCCGGCGCCCAGAAATCCGATCCCGGTGAGAATTCCATGCGCCATCCGCGTGGGGTCAATCCGGATCGACTCAAGCGGCGTCGCCACCATCCAGTCGACTTGATGGACAGCCGCGACCATCAGCAGGGTCGATGCCACCGACACGAGAACGTGAGTCCGGATCCCTGCGGCGCTGCCGTTCAGTTCTCGCTCCAACCCAATGACCGCGCCGGCCACGACCGAAGCCGCGAGAGGAACCAGAAACGTAAGATGATCCATGACGGCGCTAGGTTCTGCCATCGGGCCCGCGCGATCGATTGAACCGATCCTCGATTGAGTTTGGCGCGAAACCAAATGCGTTATCAAACACATCATCGAGGGAAGCGTGAACACGACTCCCCAAGACTTTTACGATTTTGGCAGACAAGGTCAGCGCCACGCCGCTGATCAGAAAACCGATGACCATGGGCGCTGACTTCGTTGATAGGCCGGGAGTATCCTCTGTCATTTTATCGCAGGAGCAGGAGCAGGAGTGCGAGCAGGACCGGGACCAGGACCAGGACCAGGGCCAAGAGCCCAAGCGCCACTGTTCGCAAAATCGGGAAGCGCCTCTTTTGAACCTTTGACGGAGCGCGCAGATAGACCGGCGGTCGTGGCCGTCCAACTTCGCTCCCGATGATATTGTGGCGCTCCCTCATATCGCGTTTTGCCTCGCAAGTTTGGTGGCCCACCGACGAACCCATCGCCGCCATCCAGTGGCCGGCGTGGTCAGTTCCTGGGCGCGGTCCTGCAACTTCGGCACAGAGCAGAGCATCGCCAGACGCACCGGATCGCTGGCGGGGAGAGCAGGGTGATCCCATAAACATTCGTGCAGGATCGCATCCTGCTCGAGGTGCTGCGGCAGGAGATCGAAACGGACGTCTGCACCGAGCTGTCGCGAGTGGCGCTCCTCAATCGTCCGCACGAGAGCGTCGGTGTCAGCCGCCTTGTGCGGGCCGAGACTGAAGACCCGTTTGGCGATCGTTGCGCGACCGTCGCAGTCGCGCCGGTCATCGATCAGCGATCCATCCAGCGGACCCTCTTCTGCAATTCGCTCGAGCGCGATCGACAGGAGTTGATCCCGGGCGATGGGCGACAAGGCCAACTCCGCGGCCCGGCCGAGGATCAACTCATCATGAGCGCAATCCGGCCGTCGGGTCGCCAGGTCTAGCCATTCCCACCGTGCAGCAGAGACGGCGTCGGCTAGCGCGGCCTCGATGAGTCGCGTGTCCCGCTTACTCGAGGTCAGCATGACGATCGACCCCGACGCCGAGGACTTTCAGCCGATGCGGACGTCCGCCATCATCGGTCCAGCCGAATTCCGCCTCGGGCGCCAGTCCAAGGAGAGAGGCGCCGACCGCGCTCAGCACGGACACGCGACGTTTGTCGATATCAGCCTCTCCAGGCAGAACGATCTGGATATTGCGGATTTGTCCGGATCCCAGGTCTTCGTAAGTGACCCAACTGCCGATGCGGCAGAAGGGACGCCCGCTGAACTCGTCATTGACCACGGCGGCACGAGCGAGTTCTTCCTCGAGCAGCTCAATGGCCGCTGTTCGGGAAACTGAAGACCCGACCAAAGACTCGAGCAGCTCAAGATCCTGATTGGTTATGAGTATTCTGGGCTTCCTGCCGGCCCGAACCTTGGTTTTCGTCATGACAAGCACCGATTCTCGAGCGGCCGTGTTGACCGCTTTGATCTGACGAAGGCCAGATCTAATGATTGGTTGGGTAAGCGAAGTAAGCTTTCGAACAGGCGTGATGGCCAGGCCCAAATAATCAAGCCAGACGGCGAACAATCAGCAGGTACGAAAATGATCCCCAAACTCTGAGCAGATGCTCAATGCGAGTTTGGGGCTAGACGCCTCCGACGAAGCGGCCGGCGTGGAGCGTATTGCGCGACAGAATGGCGAATTTCCACATTGCATCCAGATGATGCGCCCCTGTCCGGCCTAATGTCAACTTGCGCGGTGACGTTGTCGTTTGTGGTCCATTGTCGCCGTTTCCGCTCAAGCGGCGCATTGCCCCCGCGTAGAGGAGAGCGCGGCGCCTTCCGCCAGTTATTCGACACCGGCGTCAAAGGCGTCAGCGAACACTTGATTGAATGATGTCAATATTTGGGCTTGCTTGACAACGGGAAATCTTACTGTATGCGAGGAGCCATGATCGCCCGGTCGACATTTCGCCGCGCAGAACACCACGCCGGTTGTCTGCAAGCAGGATCCTAGCCCGGGGCGCCCGCTAGTGGGCGCTCCGGGTTCTACATACTCGGGATTCGGTCGAGGACCGCGTTCCCCTCTGTAGGCATGGAGCCGGAAATGTCGTTGTCTTCCCCCCAGCATAACCTTGAGCCATCGTTCGCATACGCTCCAGATCCAGTTGCAAACGGCCAGGGTTCGTCTGAGTTCGACCGGCTGTTGAGTGCCTTCGCAATGGCGACCGGGATCGAGACCGGCCCCGTGGTGCTCGGCTATTTAACCCAGGTGTACGAAGACTATTCGGCGGACGTGGTGGGCAATCCTCCTCTGGCGATACTTGCGCCCCCATTGGCTGAAGCCTGGTGCGCCGCTCAAGGCCGGCAGTCAGGTTTCACCATCGTGGAACTGAAGAGCCTGACAGGTCCTGGGCTCTGTTCTGCGGCCGACGTCCTGACCGTCATCCAGGACGACCGGCCCTTCCTGGTCGACAGCGTCATGGGCGAGTTGGCCGAGGCCGGCGTGACCGTGCGGTCCATGTTCCACCCGATCGTCGAGGGGCCGAACGGCCGGACGTCGATCATCATCGTGGTGCTGGACGCCTTGCCGCAGGAACGGCGGGACGTCCTGGCTGAAGCGCTGGCGCAGACCTTGTCGGACGTGCGGGCGGCGGTGACGGACCATGCGGCCATGCAGGCGCTGATCGGCGATTCGATCGCGCACCTGGAGGCGACGCCCGCCGGAACCGATCCCGAGGTGGTGGCCGAGAACCTGGCCTTCCTGCGTTGGCTGCAGGCCGACCATTTCGTCTTCCTGGGCGCGCGCGCCTATGAGTTCCCTCGCTCCGGCGACGGCGGCTACGAGGCCGCGGCGCCCCTGTCGCAGTCGGGCGAAGGTCTGGGTGTTCTGGCCGATCCGGAGCGCACGGTGCTGCGCCGTGCGAACGAGCCGGCGGTGCTGACAAAATCGATGAAGCGCCAGCTGAACCTGAGCGAACCCGTGACGGTGGCCAAGGCCAACGTCCGCTCACGCGTCCATCGCCGCGCCTATATGGACTATGTCGGCGTCAAGCGGTTCGGCGCGGACGGCAGGGCGTCGGGCGAGACGCGGTTCGTCGGCCTGTTCACGGCCGAAGCCTATGACAGGGCCGCCGGCGAGGTGCCGCTGCTGCGCCGCAAGGTCAGGAACGCGCTCGAGCGGGCCGGCAAGGTCGAGGGCACGCACAGCTACAAGCGGCTCAAGAACATCCTCGAGAACTATCCGCGCGATGAACTCTTCCAGATCACGGAAGACGAACTGCTCGAGATCTCGCTGGGGATCCTGCACCTGCACGACCGTCCGCGGATCAAGACCTTCACCCGCCACGACCCGTTCGACCGCTTCGTGTCGGTGCTGGTCTTCATTCCGCGCGAGCGCTTCGACGCCTCGGTCCGTGAACGGATCGGCGCCATCCTGGCCCGGGCCTGGGGCGGCCGCCTGTCGGCCTGGTATCCGCAACTGTCTGACCAGCCGTTGGTTCGTATCCACTACGTCATCGGCGTCACTCCGGGTGACCATCCCTGCCCGGACCTGGCCGCACTGGATGCCGAGGTCGCCGAGGCCGGCCGCAGCTGGATCGACCGCTTCGAAAGCGCCCTGCGCGCCGCCGACGTCGACGAGGTCTCGGTCGGACCGGTCAGCGCCCGCTGGGCGGACGCCTTCGGGGCCGGCTATCGCGATCGCTATGACGCGACCGAAAGCGTGCTGGACCTGATGTCCGCCGACCGCCTGAACGCGACGGGCCTGAACGACGGCGGCGATCCCGTAGTGGTCCGCGCCTTCCGCTCGGATCGCGACGGCCCGCTGAACTTCCGCTTCAAGCTGTACCGGCGCGGCTCTGCCGTTCCGCTGTCTGACGTGCTGCCGATCCTGGCGGACATGGGCTTGAAGACGCTGGAAGAGTGGGGCTTCTCGCTGAAGCCGGCGGGCGCCGACGAGATCCACGTTCACGAGTTCCTGTTGGAAGACGCCCGGGGCGGGAAGCTGAGCTTCGACGACGTGCGCGATCCGTTCGAGGCGGCGTTCGAGGCAGTCTGGACTGGCAAGACCGAGAGCGACGGCTTCAACCGGCTGGTGCTGGAACTCGGGGTGAACTGGCGCGAAGCGGCGCTGGTGCGAACCCTGGCCCGCTATCGTCAGCAGACGGGACTGGACCCCTCGCAGGCAGTGCAGGAAGAGGCGCTTCGGGAGTATCCAGGCGTGGCCCGCGCAATCCTGGCGCTGTTCACCGCGAAATTCGATCCGGCGACGGGTGGCGAGGCGGTCGTGCGCGAGGCCGCGACCACCGATCTGATGACCCACATCACCGACCTCCTTCAGGGGGTGAAGAGCCTGGATCACGACAAGGCCCTGCGTCGGATCGCCCTGCTGGTGCAGGCGATCAAGCGGACCAACTACTACCAAGCCGGCCCGGATGGTCAGTTGACGCCGCACATCTCGATCAAGATTGCCTCGCGCGAACTCGCTGACCTGCCGCTGCCCAAGCCGTTCCGAGAGATTTTCGTCTGGGCGCCGCACGTCGAGGGCGTTCATTTGCGCTTCGGCCCTGTCGCGCGCGGCGGCTTGCGCTGGTCCGATCGTCGTGACGACTTCCGCACCGAAGTGCTGGGCCTGGTCAAGGCGCAGCAGGTCAAGAACGCCGTCATCGTGCCGGTCGGCTCCAAGGGCGGCTTCTTCCCCAAACATCTGGCGGCCATCGTGCGCGCCGGGGGCGACCGCGACGCCCAGCAGGGCGAGGCCATCCGCGCCTACAAGACCTTCCTGTCCGGCCTGCTGGACATCACCGATAACATCGCCGCCGGCGGTGCGGTGGTTCCGCCGACCGGCGTGGTGCGCTGGGAAGGCGACGATCCCTACCTGGTCGTCGCCGCCGACAAGGGCACGGCGACCTTCTCCGACATCGCCAACGGCGTCTCGGCTTCCTACGGCTTCTGGCTGGATGACGCATTCGCAAGCGGCGGGTCGGTCGGCTATGACCACAAAGTCATGGGCATCACGGCCCGCGGCGCGTGGGAGGCCGTGAAGCGGCACTTCCGCGAAGAGGGCAAGGACATCCAGACCGAGCCCTTCACGGTGGTGGGCGTGGGCGACATGTCGGGGGACGTGTTCGGCAACGGCATCCTGTTGTCGAAGCAGACCCGCCTGGTGGCGGCCTTCGATCACCGCGACATCTTCATCGATCCGAACCCGGATCCCGCGACCTCGTGGGTTGAGCGCGATCGGCTGTTCAAGATCCCGCGCTCGTCCTGGCAGGACTATGACGTGTCGAAGATCTCGAAGGGCGGCGGAATCTTCCCGCGTTCGGCCAAGTCGATCGAGCTGAGCCCCGAGATCCAGGCGGCGCTGGACATTCAGGACGACGTGCTGGACCCGGCGGCCCTGATGAAGGCGATCCTGAAGGCGCCGGCCGAGCTGCTCTATTTCGGCGGCATCGGCACCTATGTGAAGGCGGCGCACGAGAGCGACGCCCAGGTTGGGGACAAGGCTAATGACGCCATCCGCGTCGACGGCGGCGAGGTCCGCGCCAAGGTGATT
Organism: Caulobacteraceae bacterium; assembly: GCA_019748095.1. Classification (GTDB taxonomy): domain Bacteria; phylum Pseudomonadota; class Alphaproteobacteria; order Caulobacterales; family Caulobacteraceae; genus Brevundimonas. The sequence continues at coordinate 7,649 of JAIEQA010000155.1, forward strand.
GGCGAGGGCGCCAACCTCGGCATGACCCAAGCCGGCCGGATCGCCTTCGCCCGCAGCGGCGGCCGGATCAACACCGACGCCATCGACAACTCGGCCGGGGTCGACAGTTCCGACCAAGAGGTCAATATCAAGATCCTGACCGGGGCGGCGATCGCCTCGGGCTCGCTGAAGTCGGAAGACCGCAACAGCCTGCTGGCCTCGATGACCGACGAGGTCGGGCTGAAGGTGCTGGTGCACAACTACGACCAGACCCTGGCCCTGACGCTGCAACAGGCGGAAGGGGCGGGCGCACTGGATTCCCAGCAGCGGTTCATGCAGTGGCTGGGCGGCAAGGGGAAACTGGACCGCAAGGTCGAGGGACTGCCCGACGACCTGAAACTGGCCGAGATGAAAGCCGCCGGAACGCCGCTGAGCCGGCCGGAGCTGGCGGTCATGACCGCCTATTCCAAGCTGGAATTGTTCGACGAGATCGTCGCCTCGGCCGCGCCGGACGACGCCTTCTTCAAACAGACGCTGGTTCGCTACTTCCCCGGCCCGCTGGCGAAGTTCGAGGCCGATATGCAGCGCCACCGGCTGCGGCGCGAGATCATCTCGACGATCCTGTCGAACGAGATCGTCAACATGTGCGGCGCGACCTTCCCGGAGCGTCTACGCCAGTCGGCCCAGTGCGACACGGGGGCGATGGTCATCGCCTTCGAGGCCGCGCGTCAGGTCTTCCGCCTGGACGAAGCCTGGGATGCGGTGTCGGCGCTGGACGGCAAGATCCCGGCCGACGCCCAGACTGCCCTGTATCGCGAGATCTCGACCGTGCTGCGCCGCCAGACCTCGTGGCTGGCGCGTCGGGCGATGAAGTCGGGCGCGACGGTGGACGGTCTGATCGCCGCCTATCGCCCGGCGGCGGATGCGTTGCGATCGGCGGGCGCCTCGGTGCTGTCGCGGTTCGAGCAGTCGCGGCTCGACGACCGGATCGAGGCGTTCACGGCCCTGGGCGTCTCGGAAGACATGGCGCGGGACTTCGCCATGCTGCGACCCCTGGTGGCCACCGCCGACATCGGCGATCTGGCGAAGGAAGCGGGCTGGCCGGAACCGGCGATGGCCATGCTGTACCACCAGGTCGGCGCCGCCTTCGATTTCGATCGGTTGCGCGCGGCCGCGGGCCAAGTTCCGTCGGCGGATCACTTCGACCGTCTGGCGGTTCGCCGCCTGATCGAGGACTTGATGGCCGAGCAGATGACCTTGACCCGCGCGGTGGCCAAGGCCTCCAACGTCTCGGTCGGCGCGACTGAGCTGGCGGCGGAACAAGCCGTAGACGCGTGGATTGGGCCGAGACAGGCGACGGTCGAGAGTGTCCGCGCTTCAGTCAACGATATCGAGTCCTCAGGGTCTGGTTGGACCTTGGCAAAACTGACGATTGCAAGGGGTCAGCTGCACGCAGTCCACCTGTCCATCGCCTGAGGACTACATCCCTTCCTCGTCGTTCAATCGTTTCTATTCATGAGAGATGTCGTGTGGACTTCCCTAGTTATCAGCGAGTCGAAGCAGCCGCAGGCGACCGATCTGCGACAGACAGCACCGGTCGCCCCTCCGTCGCCGCCAAGTCGGCCCCCTATAGTGGTGCGAGAATGCGACCTGGCCGGCTTGGCCGCCGCCGCCTTTGACGGGTTAATGGATGCTCCCCGCGAGGCAGGAGCCCTGCTGCAGGAGATAGAGCGCGCGACAGTCGTGACGGAAACGCATGAGTGGAGCCGCGTCGTGGTTCCGGGTTCGCTGGTCCTCTATCGTGAGGGTCTCGTCGATCCTCCACGATGGACGAGGCTCGTTATGCCGGAGGACGCCGACGGTACTGGAACCACGCTGTCGGTACTGTCGCTTGTGGGCGCCGGCTTACTAGGCCTCGCAGTCGGTCAAGCGATATCCTGGGAGGACCGCGTCGGAGGTCGACGTCGTCTTGAGGTCATCAACGTCAACCATCCTGAGAACGAGGTGTCGTTATGAAAACACCAGAAGCCGATCAGCGCACGGAAAAGGCGCCGACCGAGCGACCGGATGACGAGAATGCGGGCCTGGTTCTTCCATTCCCGCCTCGCAAATCAGCGAACGTCCCAAGTCCCGATCCCGACCCCGATGGCCCCGCCGCCGCTTGAAAGCCGGCGCCGGTCGTTTGCCGAACTCAAGCGGACGTTCCGGCGTTGTCGCTGCGCGCAGTCTCGAATGGCTCAACAATCCCGCGCAGATTCCGGACTGGCGAGAGCAGCGGGCGCCAATGACGCGCTTCCTTCGATGCGTGATTGGGACGCCGTGAGCTGGCATACACTCCTGGGAAAACGCAGGGGTGCGGCGTCCCAAAAGCTCTAACTGAGGCGGCTCGTTGGGCCCGCCACCACGAAGAAAGGAGTCTTCGTTGAGTTCGTCGGTTACTTCCGAGAGCGATCCGCCGGCAGGCGTTCCGCCAGTCTCGCCGCGCGTGCGCGTCCGCCGCACAGAGTTGTTCGGTGTGGGCGTTTTCGTGTTGGTCATAGGCTTAGGTCTCGGTGGGATGCTTGGCCCGGCGCAAGGAGAGGGGCTCGGACTGGTCGTCCGCGTCGCTGTTATCTACGTCATCCTCACCCTGGGCTTCCGCGTGCTTGGCAAGCGGGAACTGAGCCAATTGTCGCCGTTTGAACTCATCACCGTCCTGCTGGTCGCTGAAATCGTCTCTCCGGCCCTTACAGCAGGAGACGAAACGGTCGGTGGGGCCGTGATCGGAACGGCGACGCTGCTCCTTCTCACCTTCATCAATTCGACGATGAGCTACAGTTGGAAACTGTATCGTGCAGTCGGCGAGGCGCCGCCGGCCGTCATCATCCGCCATGGAAGGCTGGTTGGGGAGGTGCTCCACAAGGATCGGCTCCGACCCGATGAAATCCTGTCGGAGATGCACAAGGCAGGCATTTCGTCCGTCGAGCAGGTTCGGTGGGGCTTCATCGAACCCGACGGCAAACTGTCCTTCGTCCGGGCGGACGACGGAGATACAGGCTCCGTCGATGACAAGGCGGTAGGTTGAGCGCGATCCGCAAGTACCGAATAGCGCGCATGGGCTTTGAGGCAGACCCCTTCGAGGGTCGGAACGCCAAGCCTACCCAGGAGCTGCTCCTTCGGCTTCCGCGATCGCGCCGGAAACACACCGCGGGCGCCAATCCGACCGCGTACGAGAATCCAGGCTAGTCTGGGAAAAATCCCGTTGTCATGACCATCCTTACCAACTCCGACAGACTGCCGGCCTGCATCTTGGTCATGGCGTTGGCGCGATACACCTCGACGGTGCGCGGGCTGATTCCGAGATCGAACGCTATGACCTTATTGGCATGTCCCTTGACGAGCCCATCGACGATATCGCGCTCGCGACGTGACAAGGTGTCCAGCCGCGAGGCGAAGGCGCGCCGTTCGACATCCGCGGAGGTCGCCTTGGTCGCCTGATCCAGAACGCGGTGGATCGAGGCCAGAAGCACTTCGTCATCGAACGGTTTTTCGATAAAATCAACAACACCCGCGCGCATGGCCTCAATGGCCAAGGGCACGTCTGCATGGCCGGTGATCACGATGACAGGCTCGACCGATCCTGACGTGCCCCTGAGAATTTCCTCCACGCGGAGCTAGAGTCCGGCCCTTGAAAGGACGGACGGAATGAAACGAGC
>JAIEQA010000070.1 GCA_019748095.1 Caulobacteraceae bacterium
AGCCTCGATCCTCAGGCCAGGCAGTCGGGCGGCCACATCGCTGTGGGTCTGAAGATAGAACAGCAGATACAGGATATTGAGCGCCATGGCCGTCTGGACCAGCAGACGCGAGGCGAAGGCGCACCGGAAATCATGGTCGGCGAGGGCGGCCAGGAACCGGGCCGGGCCCTGCGGGGGGGGCGGCGCAGCGATGACCGGCGGCCTCGCCAGCGTCCTGACGACAAAGGGGATCAGCAGGGCCATCATGGTCAGAACCGTAGCGATTGATCGGCCCAGGGCACCGGTCAGCACCACTGCGATCACAAGGCCGGCGAACAGGCTGGCCGCGGGATAGGCCAGTCCGGAAAAGGCGGAGACCAGTCCTTTCTGGGCGTCCGGGACATGGTCGGCGAACACCGCGACCAGCGGGCAGAACAGGATGTTGAAACAGATCTGGAACACCACGATCGCGCCGATCAGCTCGACCGGTGTCCGCGCCAGTGACAGCCCCGCATAGCTCAGCGCCGTGAGCAGGGCACCCGCGATGATCCAGGGCTTGCGGGTGCCGTAGCGCACCTGGGTGCGGTCGCTGAGGCTCCCGGCGACAAGGTGCGCGATCCCCGCGGCGACAGCCCCCCACATGGCCGCCTGACTGACCAGAAGCGCTGCGGTTTCAGGGGCCAGCGCCGCGGCCTTGAGCGGCAGCAGAACCCCCAGAAGCGGCACGAAGCCGATAAAGGCCCCGATCTGGGCCAGGGTATAGGCCGCGATGAAGCCACGCCCCACGACGGGTGGATCACTGCCTCGCGGCAGGGGACCGGCCAGGCCGGACGGGGGGGCGGCGCGGACGGTGGCCATCCCCGAACTTCGCCGGTTTCCCGCAGGATGGAAACCACCCCCGGGACGGTTGCCCGTCCGACGCCGCCCGTTGGACGCGGCCCGTTGGACGCGGCCGGGTGGGTGCTTGATGGCGGCCGCGGGGTCCCCATATGAAGCAAGACGTCGATGTCCGCCGCACGCGGGGACCTCGACGCAGTCGCTTGTTCGAGGACTGACCGATGACGACCCGCCCGCTGCTGTTCGACAGCCCCTTCCTGCTGGGGTTCGACCAGACCCGAGCTCTGATCGACCGCGCCGCCAAGGCGGCGGCAGAGAGTTATCCGCCCTATAATGTCGAGCAGGTCGGCGAGGGATCGGTCCGGATCTCGCTGGCCGTGGCCGGCTTCGCCCCGGACGATCTGGCGATCACGCTGGAAGGCCGGCAGCTGACCATCGCCGGCAAGCGTGAGAGCGTCTCACCCGATCAGGCCTTCGTGCACCGCGGCATCGCCGCCCGGGGGTTCGTGCGCAGCTTCGTTCTCGCGGACGGCCTCGATGTGGAAGGAGCGCGGCTCGAGCATGGACTGCTGCATGTCGACCTGACGCGACCGGTCGCGGCCCAGGCGGTGCGGCGGATCCCGATCAATCTCGACTGACACACACCGTACAGGACGACGTGACGACGCAGCGGCGAACCCGCAGCGGTGCCGGGCGTTGTCGCTTTTGAACAAGGAGGCGGTCCTGATGACGCCTGAAATGACCAAGGAAGACTTCAAGGGACTGGGCTCGCCCAATCTCGTCTATGTGCGCGAAATCAGCGCCGGCGACATCGTGGCCGATGCGCCCCTGACCGACGAAGCCGGCCTGGCGCTCGATCCCGACCGGATTCTCTATGCGGTGCACAGCGCGGACGGTGAGCGCCTCGCCGTGATGCTGGACCGTGAGACAGCCTTCGCCGCTGCGGTCGCCCATGAACTGGCCCCCGTCTCGGTTCACTGACGGCATCGGCGGGCCGGGCGGTTCCGCCCCTCAAGCTCCGCCGATCGCGAGCGGAACCCCGGGCTTCAGGCGGCCGTCGCCGGCACATTGGCCCCGCGGACAAACAGGGCCTCGATGGCATCAGGGGTTCTCGCCTGACGCAGTTGTTCGCGCATTTCCGACGACCGCAGGGCCCGGGAGACCGCCGCCAGGGCCCGAAGATGCTCGGCCCCGTCACGGGGCGGGGCAAACAGGGCGAACAACAGGTCGACAGGACGGTCATCGACCGCCCCATAGGCGACGGGGGTGTCGAGGCGAACGAATACCGCCTTGACCGAGGACAGTCCCTGCAGGCGGGCATGGGGCACGGCCACGCCGGATCCGAGGCCGGTCGAGCCAAGGGCCTCGCGTTCCATCAGGGCTTCGAACACCACCGCCTCGGTCAGGCCCAGGGCGGCGGCGGCGGCCGAGGCCACAAGATGCAACGCCTGCCGCTTCGAGGAGGCTCCGCCCTTCAGGACAATCGCGTCCCGTCCCAGCAGTTCACCAATATCCATGGATCGTCCCGACTCTCGGTTCGAGGTTAACGCTGGCCTGTCGCGACGCGCGCCGTCTAGACGGTTCGCGCGCCGCTGGGAAGCCTTATGCGCCGGAACCTTTTACAGAACCGTGTCCGTTCAATGAACCTGTCCGCTCGGGATCGATCCAGCCGACATTGCCGTCCGGGCGCCGATAGACGACCGACAGACCGCCGTGCGCCGCATTGCGGAACAGCACGACCGGATAGCCGGTCATGTCCAGTTCCAGCACCGCCCGGCCGACCGTGATGGTGCGGATCTCCGACACGCTTTCGGCGATGACCATGCCCGTGGGCGGAGGCCCGTCCTGGCTCGCGTCGCCGAAGGTGTCGTCCTCGACCGAATCCGGATCGCGCAGCACAATGCTGCGGGCGACGTCCCTCGCCGCGTCCTCGGTCTTCTCGGGCGACAGGCCGCGCGGGCCGAGGTGATGATCCTTGAGCCGGCGCTTGTAGCGACGGACCCGCTTTTCGAGCTTCTCAAGGCTTTCCGTGAACGCCGCATGGGCGTCCCCGCCCAGTCCTGTCGTGACCAGGGTCTGGCCGGAGGCGAGGCGGACCCAACAGTCCACCTTGAAGCCATAGCCGTCCTTGGACACCACGACCTCGGCGTTTTCACCGCCGCGTTCGAAGTATTTTCCGACGCCCTCTTTGAGTTCCAGGGAGATGCGCGAGCCTAACGCTTCGCCGACATCCAGGTGCTTGCCGCTGACTTGGACTTGCATAGGGATAGAACGCGACCGACTGCGGAAAGTGTCAATCGGCAACAGCGGTTTCTCGGTCACGCTTGCGCGATTTTTCCTACCGGTTCGTTAGGCTTAGCCGGTGTTCAGCATCCGCCGGCGCTCGACCGACGACGGAATCCGCAGCGCCTCACGGTATTTGGCCACGGTGCGGCGGGCGATATCGATGCCGGCCTCCTTCAGGATCTCCACGATCCGGTCATCGGACAGGACGTCGCCGTCCCGATCCTCGTGATCGATCATCGCCTTGATCCGGTGGCGGACGGCTTCGGCCGAATGGCTGGCCCCCCCGTCCGTGGCCTGGATGGCGGCGGTGAAGAAGAATTTCAGCTCGAACACCCCGCGCGGCGTCGAGACATATTTGTTCGAGGTCACCCGGCTGACGGTCGATTCATGCATGCCGATCGCGTCGGCCACGGTCTTCAGGTTCAGCGGCCGCAGGAACTCCACCCCGAAGGCCAGAAACGCATCCTGCTGTCGCACGATCTCGGACCCGACCTTCAGGATGGTCTTGGCCCTCTGGTCCAGCGACTTGACCAGCCAGGTGGCCTGGGCCGCGCAATCGGCCACGAAGGCCTTCTCCGTCTCGGTGCGCGCCCCGGCCGAGACCGTGGCGTGATAGCGTTTGTCGATCAGCAGCCGCGGCAGGGTGTCGGTGTTCAGCTCGACCCGCCACCCCCCTGCCGGATCGGGCCGCACGTGGACATCGGGGATCACCGTCTGGGCCACCTCGCCGGCGAACCCCGCCCCCGGCCGCGGCGTCAGGGCCTTCAGCTCGCCGATCATCTCGGCCAGATCCTCGCCATCCACCCCGCAGGCGGTCCGCAGCGCCGCCAGATTGCGCCGCGCCAGCAGCTCCAGATTGTCCAGCAGCACAGCCATGGCCGGATCGAACCGGTTGCGCTCGATCAGCTGCAGCTTCAGGCATTCCGGCACCGACCGGGCCATCACCCCCGTCGGCTCGAACCCCTGACAGACGCCCAGCACCGTCTCGACCCGGGCCAGGGAACACCCCAGCCGCTCCGCGATCTCCGCCAGTTCGCCGCGCAGATAGCCCCCGTCGTCGACCCCGTCGATCAGCGACAGGGCAATGGCATGGTCCGTGGCCGAGAACCCGGCCGAGGACGCCTGGGCCTGCAGATGCTCCCACAGGGTCGGCTCGTGCCGCTCGGGCCGCTCACCCCCGTCGCCGTCATTGAAGGACCCGCCCTTGCCCGCCGCCGACCAGTCCGACAGGCCCGGCTGCTCGGCCGCCTCATCCGACAGCCGGTCCGAGGTCCGCTCGCCAGGCGTAGCGTCGCCATAGACATCGTCCTCGCGCGCATCGACGGTGGACGACCGGTCCGGCGCATCGGTGTCCGAAAAGCTCAGCTCGCTGGTGTCGGCCGGGGCCTCGCGCGCCTCGTCCGGGGCCGTCTCCGGCTCCTCGCGCTGCAGCAACGGGTTTTTTTCCAGCTCGGCCTCGACGTATTCGTCCAGCTCCTGGTTGGACAGTTGCAGCAGCTTGATGGCCTGCTGCAGCTGGGGGGTGATGACCAGCCCCTGCCCCTGCCGAACCTCAAGCCTCTGACCGATCACGCCTGTCGCCCCCGACGCCGGACCGCCGTGGCCCGGAACTTGCTGTCAGGATGGCGCGGACCGGTTAACGCGAGGCGAACGGCCTTCAGGCGTAAAGGTCGCCCAGATAGACCCGGCGGACTTCCGGGTCGTGGATCACCTCGTCTGCCGTGCCTTCGAACAGCACCGAGCCGTTGGCGATGATCGAGGCCCGGTCGATGATGTCCAGCGTCTCGCGCACATTGTGGTCGGTGATCAGCACGCCGATGCCCTGCCCCGCCAGATAGCGGATCACCTGACGGATATCGGCGATGGCCAGCGGATCGATCCCGGCGAACGGTTCGTCCAGCAGCATGAAACTGGGCTTGCCCGCCAGGGCCCGGGCGATCTCGACCCGGCGCCGCTCTCCCCCCGACAGGCCCTGCGCCGGGGCGTGGCGCAGATGGGCGATGTTCAGCTCTTCCAGAAGACGGGTGGTCTCCTCCTCGATCGCCTTGCCGCTGTGGTGCAGCTCGACCACGGCCATGACGTTCTGCTCGACCGTCATGCCGCGAAAGATCGAGGCCTCCTGCGCCAGATAGCCCAGCCCCATCCGCGCGCGCTGGTACATCGGCTGCGAGGTGATGTCCTCGCCGTCCAGCCAGATCGAGCCACTGTCGGCCGGGATCAGGCCGGTGATCATGTAGAAACAGGTCGTCTTGCCGGCACCGTTGGGCCCCAGCAGCCCGGCCACCTCGCCCCGCTGCACCGTCAGCGACACATCCGACACCACCTGCCGCGCCCCGAAGGCCCGGGCGATGTTGCGCACCCTCAGGCCCCGCACAGCCTCGGGCGTGACGGCCGGCGTGACCGGCCGCGCCTCCAGATTCAGGGCAGAGAGTTCCTTGCGCGCCATTCAGGGTTCGACCGGGCCCTACGGCTCAGTTCGCGCCCTGGGGATAGAAGACGCCGCGCACACGATCGCCGTGGGGCGTTGGTGCGCCCTCCATTCGGGCATTACCGGTGGTGACATTGTAGACCAGCCGGCCACCGGTCACGACGTTCTCGCCCTGGGTCAGGATGACGTCCCCGGTCACGGTCACCTGATCGGTACCGAGATCATAGATCGCCCGGTCCCCGCGCATCGTCTGTTCCGGCGTCACGAAATAGACGGACCCGCTGGCCTCCGCCCGCGTCAGGTCACCGTCGGCAGTGACAAAGGTCAGCCGGTCCGCGCGCAGCCGGTTGCCGCCCTGGGTCATCTCGGCCCGGCCCGTCAGGGTGAAGCCGTTGGGCGTATACTCGAACAGATCCCCGCCCCATGACACCGGCGCATCAGCCGTCTGCCCGCTGTTCTGGGCATCGCCGACACCCGGCAGGGCGAGGGACAGGGCGGTCACGGCCGCGAGAAGGCTCAGTCTGGTCTTCGACATGGTCACCTGCCGGATGGCGCGGGGTTGATCGTCCCCTGCACCTTGTTATCGCCCGAGCCTCGAAACTCGACGCGTTCGCCCTGGTCCCGGATCACATAGGACGAAGCTGACAGGGTTCCAAGCGGTCCGCGCCCCTCGACCCCCTTGTCCCCGGTCACGATCCCCGTCGCCGTGTCCACGACCGCCTCGGGGGTGGTCAGGACAAAGCCCGATCCCCCGTCCGAAATCCGCACATTCGGACCGATGGTCACCGTCCGCCCGGCCTCGTTGTAGATGCCCGCATCGGCCGTCATCTCGGTCACCCGGGTGCCCCCCAGATTCAGCCGCAGCAGCGGCCCGTTCAGCCGGAATCGCCCGGTCGCGGGATCGCGCACCGCGCCTTCAGCCCCGATCACGAACGACCGGCCCTGGGCGTCCTGTCCCCGGAACATGGGATTATCCAGACGGATCTCCCGCGACTGGCTGGCGTCCCGCTCGACCCCCGACATCACGGTGCGAAACACCGTCCAGGTCAGGGCCCCGCCCGCCAGCACCACGATCAGGATCGGCAGCAGCCGGCGGTACAGCTGCACCCGGCGCGAACGCGAGCGCCACCGTCCGGCCTGTTCGGCCAGCCGCACCTCGTCGGCGCGCTTGCGGTCCTCTGCCGGATCGGGAACGGTCATCAGCTGTGCGCGAAAATATCCATCTCGTCCCAGCCGGCCAGATCCAGCCGCGCCCGGGTGGGCAGGAAGTCGAAACAGGCCTGGGCCAATTCCATCCGCCCCTCGCGTACCAGCATGGCGTTCAGCCGGTCCTTGATGACATGCAGATGCAGCACGTCCGACGCCGCATACTCCAGCTGCGCCTGCGACAGCTCCGTCGCCCCCCAGTCCGACGACTGCTGCGCCTTGGACAGGTCGATGCCGGCCAGCTCGCGCGCCACATCCTTCAGCCCGTGCCGGTCGGTATAGGTCCGCGCCAGTTTGGAGGCGATCTTGGTGCAGTAAACCGGGCCGGTCTCGACCCCCAGATGCAGCTCGACCATGCCGATGTCGAACCGGCCAAAATGGAAGATCTTCAGCACGCCCCGGTCGGCCATCAGCCGCTTCAGGTTGGGACAGTCATAGGCCGGCCGGTCCAGCCGCACCACATGGGCGTCCCCGTCCCCCGCCGACAACTGGACCACGCACAGCGGATCGCGCCGGAACCGCAGCCCCATCGTCTCGGAATCCACCGCGACCTCAGCCCCGAGATTCAGCCCGTCGGGCAGATCGCCCTCATGCAGATAAACAGTCATGCCGTCTCCTAGACCAGCAGGGGGCGGGATGCGAGGCCCGCACCTTTCGACAGCGGAGTGACCGCAGGGGTGATGGTGCCAGTGCTAGTGAGCAAGGATGGCCGAGGTCCGGGTGCCGAACACGCCCGCTCACCCCTGGCTCACCAGCACTATCACTGGCACCTCTGACCGCCCGGCACGACCCGGGTGCCCGCACGCACCATTCAGACGCCGGAAACGAAAACGGCGCCGCATCCTGCGATGCGACGCCGTTCGAAACTGGTGCCCAGGAGAGGACTCGAACCTCCACGACATTTCTATCACTGGCACCTGAAGCCAGCGCGTCTACCAATTCCGCCACCTGGGCCCGGCGGGGCGCGCCGAAACGCGTTCCCGACCGGAAGGCGCGGACCCTTAAGGCAGTGCACGGAGCGGGTCAACACCGGTTTTGACGGCTTTCGCACCCCCCGCGTCGACGCCCCGCGTTGCGGGCACCCGGTCCATCGTCTATCCCCCGGTTTCACGGCCGGGATCGGCCGATCGCGCGGTTTCGAGAGCAGGCTTCCATGTCCGAATTTTCCCCCGGTCTGGTCACCGTCTTCGGCGGCTCCGGCTTCGTCGGGACCCAGGCCGTCCGCGCCCTCGCCCGCGACGGCTGGCGCGTCCGCGTCGCCGTGCGCAAACCGGCCCTCGCCCAGGACCTGCGGATTCTCGGCGAACCCGGCCAGATCCAGCCCGTCCGCTGCGACATCACCCGTCCCGCCGACGTGACGGCGGCGCTGAAGGGCGCGAATGCCGCCGTCAACCTGGTCGGCCTTCTCTTCCAGGCCCCGGGCCGCAGCTTCGCCGCCGCCCATGTCGAGGGGGCCAGCAACATCGCCGAGGCCTGCGTCGCCGGCGGTGTCGGCCGTCTGGTCCAGGTCTCCGCCATCGGGGCCGATGCGAACTCCGGGGCCGACTACGGCCGCACCAAGGGCGAGGCCGAAAACGCCGCCCGCGCGGTCAAGCCCGAGACGGTGATCCTGCGGCCCTCCATCGTGTTCGGCAACGGCGACGGCTTCCTGAACCGCTTTGCCGACATGGCCACGACCTCGCCTGCCCTGCCCCTGATCGGCGGCGGCACGACGAAATTCCAGCCGGTCTATGTCGGCGACGTGGCCGAGGCCATCGCCCGGTCGGCCATCCGTCCCGAGGCCGCGGGCCGCACCTTCGAACTGGGCGGACCCGAGGTCTGGACGTTCAAGGAAATCCTCCAGTATATCCTGCGCGAGACCGGCCGCAGCCGGATCCTGGCCCCCATCCCTGTCTTCGCCGCCGCCCTGCTCGGCCGGATCACCGGCCTGACCGCCCTGATCGGCATCGCCCCCGTCCTGACCCGCGATCAGGTCCTGATGCTCAAGGTCGACAATGTCGTCGCGCCCGGAGCCGACGGCCTCGCCGACCTCGGCATCGAACCCACGGGCCTCGAGGCCATCGCCCCCTCCTACCTCTGGCGCTACCGCCGCGGCGGTCAGTTCGCCCCCAACCCGGGCGCGGTCGAGGCCTGACCCCCTCTGCCCCTATCCCTCTCCCGGCGGGAGAGGGCTTGAGCGCACGACGGCTTCGCCGTCGTTCTTGCGCGACCCGAAGGGCGGCGCGTAGCAGCCAAAGGGTGAAGGGCAGGTGCCAACCGGTGAGGGCAAACCCGCACCCTTTCGGTTTGCGGATCGCTGCGCTCTCCGAACCTCAAGCCCTCTCCCAGAGGGAGAGGGCCCCTTCCTCACAGCAGCCGGATTTCCTTCAGCCGCTCGGTCAGGAAGTCCTCGGCCATGATCGCCTTGCCGGCATAGCGGTCCGGATTGTCCGCCGTGATCGTCGAGGGCAGGGTCTCGATCACATAGTCCGGATTGAAATGCAGGAAGAAGGGCGTGGAATAGCGGGCGAAACCCCGCCGCTCGGGGGCCGGATTGACCACCCGGTGGGTCGTCGACGGCAGGACGTGGTTGGTCAGCCGCTGCAGCATGTCGCCGATATTGACCACCAGCGCACCGGGCGGCGGCGCGATGTCCAGCCACTGGCCGTCCGCATCCTTCAGCTGCAGCCCGGCCTCCTCGGCCCCCAGCAGCAGGGTGATGACATTGATATCCTCATGCGCCCCGGCCCGCACCCCCGGCGCGTCGGCCGGCACCGGCGGATAGTGCAGCATTCTCAGGATGCTGTTGCCCAGTTCGACCTTGTCCTCAAAGAAGGCGTCGCCCAGCTCCATGGACCGGGCGATGGCCCGCAGGATCTTGCGGCCCAGGGCGTCCAGCGCCTCGAACATCCCGTACAGGTGGGTACGGAAGCCCGGGATCTCCGTCGGCCACACATTGTCGCGCATATACTGACGATAGGGATGGCCCACCGGCAGTTCGCGGCCCGTGTGCCAGAATTCCTTCAGGTCGACGGCCGCGGCATCCCTGGCCGCCTCGACCCCGAACGGCGTCAGCCCCCGGGCCCCGCCGGTACCCGGCTGGTGATAGGCGCGCTTGACCGCCTCGGGCAGGGCGAAGAAGGCCTTGGCGTCGTCGATCGCGGCCTGGATCACGGCTTCGTCCAGTCCGTGATCCGAGACCACGGCAAAGCCATAGCGTTTGAACGAGGCCCCCAGAGCGTCACTGAACCCCTGAAAGTCGGTGTCATAGCGCGACATGGAGACGGGCGTGATGCCTTCAGCGGCGGTGGGCGGGACGGTGGCAGCGGTCGAGGTCACGGCGGGGGCCTTTCGGGTGGAACGCGGCGGGCCGGCTTCGGACCGTCGGGGCCGTTGTCATAGCCCTTGCGAATGAAAATTGGCAGTTTGGGGTCGCGACGCGGCAATGTGTCGGCGCGTTCATTCTGCAGTCAGGCCGGAACCTTCACCGTAGGGCTCGCGTTTCCGGCGCACATCGATCTCGAAAGGATCCACCCATGCGTATGAATTTGATCGTCAGCGGCCTCGGGGCCGTCGCCATGCTGGGCGTGTCCGCCTGCACCACCATGGACCCCTATTCTTCCGCGCCCACGCGCAACAACACCGCGACGGGTGCCCTCGCCGGGGCCCTGGGCGGCGCGGTCCTGGGCTACCTCACCAACACCTCGAACGGCGAACAGGGGCGTCGCAACGCCCTGATCGGTGCCGGCGTGGGTGCCCTGGGCGGTGCCGCTGTCGGCTCCTACATGGACCGCCAGCAGCGCGCGCTCGAGGCCGAGCTCAGCGGCACCGGCGTGGGTGTGGCCCGTCAGGGCGACAACCTCGTCCTGCGCATGCCCTCCGATGTCACCTTCGCCGTCAACCAGTCCAGCATCGAGCCGCGCTTCGATGCCGTCCTGTCCGATGTCGCCCGGGTGCTGCAGGAGTATGACCGGTCGGTTGTCGACATCGTCGGCCACACCGACTCGTCCGGCGGGGACGCCATCAACCAGCCCCTGTCCGAGCGCCGCGCCCTGGCGGTCGCCGACGCCCTGATCGGTCGCGGGGTCCTGCGCGAACGCCTGTTCGTCGCCGGCCAGTCCTCGCGCGTCCCGGTGGCCTCCAACGCCACAGTCGAGGGCCGCGCCCTGAACCGCCGCGTCGAAATCCTGATCCGCCCCTTCACGGGCTGATCCGACCTCCAGTCGCACAATGGCCGGCCCCGGCGACGGGACCGGCCATTTTCGGATGCCGCACGCGGTTCAACGACTTGCGTCCCGCCTCCGCCTGTGATTCCTGAACCTCGGGGTGACTCGGGGCCAGGCCATGGATCAGGATCGGCAATTCGGCGACCGGCCACTGGTCGAGGGGGCCCGGATGGTCGCCGTCGCGATCGCCTCCGCCGCCCTGACCGCCACCCTCGTCATCCTGGTCGGCCAGACCCTGATCGACCCGGTCCCGGCCCGCCCCGAACCCGCTCTGGTCCGCACCTCGGGCTGAAACGCCGCGACGCCGGGCCCCCCACCCCCGTTCAGCAGGGTGTTGGCGCAATGTTTTCACGCCGGAGCTGAAGTCTCCATTTGAAGTTGGAGTCTTCTTGTCCGCTACCTTGCTGCTGCGAATTTTCTGGCGAGGGCTTTTGCGGTGGGTTTGAGGGCGCGGGGTTCGTGGTAGTTGCCGT
>JAIEQA010000055.1 GCA_019748095.1 Caulobacteraceae bacterium
TCAGAGGCCGTGGCGGCGGCCGGAGCTGACGATCTGACGACCGCGGCTGCGCGGCTGGCCGAGGCCGATGCGCGGCTCTCCAATCATCCGGGCCTGATCATCCTGCGGGCGCGCATCGCCACCCGGGCGGGTCAGGTGGAGGAGGCCCTGGCACAGATCCGGCGCTACGCTGGAACCGGGCTGACCCTCGATCTGATGCGGGACCGGATCCTGTCCACACTGTCGGCGGCCAACGGCTTCACGGCGGTGGTCGCGGCCCTGGACGCCAATCGCGCCCCTCTCGGCGAAGGGCGACTGACCGAGATGGTTCGCATCCATGGTGCAGTGCTCGTCGAGAGCCTCGTCCGGGACGAGCGAGGAGCCCGGTGGCTGGTGTCGCAGGTGAAGGGGAGGACGATCATTGCTGTGGCCGATGATGGGACAGTGTCTGGCTTCCTGGGCGCTGACCCCACGATCGGCGGCATCGTGGGTATGGCGGTTGATTCAGAGGCTGGACTGTTGTGGGCGGCGACCTCACCCCTGCCGCCTGCGGTCCATGGCCTGGAGGCCGGGGCCGCCCGACCGGTGCCTTCCCTGTTGAAGATCGATCTGGTCACAGGAGAGATCCTGGCCCGCCTCGCGCTGCCGCCTGGCCCGACCGAGCGAGGGCCCGGCGATATCGCCCGTGCAGCGGACGGTACGATTCATGTCGCGGACTCGGTGACCGGGGACATCCTGACGCTGCCGCCCGGCGGGTCAGAACTCGGCGTTCTGGTGCCCGCCGGAACGCTGGGCTCGCCGCAGGGTATGGTGCCCACGCCGGACGGCACTTCGCTGATCGTCGCTGACTATTCGTCCGGCCTGTGGCGTGTCGATCGTGCGACCGGGTCTGCTCAGCGCCTCCCGGCCCCGGCGGACGCCAGCCTGATCGGTGTGGACGGTCTGACCTCCGACGGCACCGTCCTGTATGGCTTTCAGAATGGCGTAGACCCCCAGCGGGTGCTGAAGCTGACGCTGGACCCGGGCTGGACGGCGATCGTTGCCGTAGAGGTTCTGGCCGCCAATCTGCCGATCATTGATGAACCGACGACAGGGCTGGTCCGGAACGGCGAACTGGTGTTCGTTTCCCGTTCGCAATGGAGTGATTTCAACGGCGACGGAGCGCAGACAACGCCCATGCCTGCGCCGGCGATCATCGCCCGTCTGCCCCTGGATTGAACGGAGCCTGACATGATCGAGATGGTGATCGACGCCCGCAGGAAGGACCTCGGCGGCTTCGAGGTCGGGCGCATCCTGCCCTTCCATGCCCGCCGCATGATCGGGCCCTTCATCTTCCTTGACCATATGGGGCCGGCCGAGTTCGCGCCGGGTGACGAGGCCATCAATGTGCGCCCCCATCCGCACATCGGCCTGTCGACCCTGACCTATCTCTTCGAGGGCGAGATCCTGCATCGCGACAGCCTGGGCTATACCCAGCCGATCCGGCCCGGCGAGGTCAACTGGATGACGGCCGGCAAGGGCATCACCCATTCCGAGCGGACGGATCCGCTGAAAAGGGCGCAGGGCGGCCCCATGAACGGCATGCAGGCCTGGATCGCCCTTCCGGACGGGGCCGAGGAGGTCGATCCCTCGTTCCAGCACTATGGCGAGGATGCCCTGCCGGCCTATGAGAACGGCGGCCTCTTCGCCCGGCTGGTGGCCGGCGAAGCCTACGGGGCCGCCGCGACCGTGAAGACCTCCTCGCCCCTGTTCTACGTCCACTGGGAGATGCAGCCCGGGGTCCGCACCGCCCCGCCGCCCGGCAAGGGCACCGGCGGCATGTCCGAGCGGGCGCTTTACGTGGCCAAGGGCTCCATCGAGGTCGGCGACCGCACCTTCCACGAGGGCCAGATGATTGTGCTGGAGCCCCACGCCGAACCGACGGTGAAATCCCTGACGACGGCGACCGTCATGGCCCTGGGCGGCGAGCCGGTGGGGCAGCGGCTGATCTGGTGGAATTTCGTCGCCTCGTCCCAGGCCCGGCTCGATCAGGCCAAGGCCGACTGGCAGGCCGGCCGGATGAAACTGCCGGATGAGGATGATCTGGAGTTCATCCCCCTGCCGGAAGATTCAGCGGTCACCACCCGCTCCGAGCCGGTCAGGCCCGAGCCAACCCATCCGGTCTGACGCCCGTCAGCGCGCACCGGTGGTCCGGACGACCCAGTCCGTGACCGTCGCCAGCGCCTCGGGGGCCAGGGTCTCGGCAATTGTCCCGTATTCGCTCGGCAAGCCCGTCGTCGCCGTCTGCATCAGGTGATTGAGCCGGGGCAGGACGACGATGTCCGCATCGGGTTTCAATCGGGCAAGGGCCTCGCGGCTCTGGTCGGCGGGAACCTGCAGATCCATGCCGCCATAGACCGCGAGCAGAGGGACGCGCACAGCGGCGAGAGCCGGAGCCGGGTCATAGGCGGCGAGGTAACGGTACCAGCCTGAACTGAGCGCCGCGATGCCGGCTCTCGCCTGTTCCGTGTTCTGGCCGGCGGCGGTCAGTACGGCTTCAACGGCCCGCGCGGCGGCCGCGCCGTCGTTCCGGTTCTCGACCACTGCCGCCATGACGGCCCCCTGCGTCCGGCGGGCGTCGGCGATCTGATCCGGGGTCGCTCCCGCTGCGGCGGCGATTTGCGCCACCTGTTCGGTAACGATCTCCGCCCCCGTCACCGCCGGTCCGGCGATCAGAACGATGAAGGCCGCCGGAACTCCGGTCGCGGAGGCGATCAGGGCCGTGGTCCCGCCCTCGCTGTGGCCCACCAGCCCGATGCGCGTGGGGTCGATCTCCGGCCGGCCCTGCAGGAAGGCCACCGCCGCCGCCGCGTCGGTGGCGAAATCAGCGGTAGTCTCGTCCGGCCCGCCTCCGCCGGAGCCGCCGACACCCCGGTCGTCATAGCGCAGTACGGCGACGCCGCGCCGGGTCAGGGCATCCGCCCAGACCGCGAAGGGCTTGTGCCCAACTATGGTCTCGTCGCGGTCCTGGGCCCCCGACCCGGTCAGCAGGACGACGGCGGGGTAGGGCCCCGCCC
This sequence comes from Caulobacteraceae bacterium, assembly GCA_019748095.1. Taxonomy (GTDB): domain Bacteria; phylum Pseudomonadota; class Alphaproteobacteria; order Caulobacterales; family Caulobacteraceae; genus Brevundimonas. The sequence goes on from JAIEQA010000055.1 coordinate 3,036, forward strand.
CTTGCGGCAGGGTCAGTGTGCCGGTCAGATCAATGCCGGCCCCGGCGTTACGGAACCTCACATCGGCCGCGGTATAGGGGAACGGCGGCACCGGTGTCTGGGGCCGGTCGGAGCTTTGAGCAACGGGTTCGGCGATTGCCCCTGTCCGGTTGAGGATCAGGGGCAGGGAGGCCTGCCCCTGAGACCAGATCCCGGTCCAGGTCCCGCCGTCGGCCGAGACCGCGCCCTCGAACCGTCCGCCCAGGGACGGCACGGCGAAGCGCACGACGCCGGCGGTCACGGTCAGGTCGGTGACCGGTATGCCCACGGCCCCCTGCGTCGGGCTGTCCAATGCGGCGGTGATCCCCCCCGGCCCGGGCTCCACCCGGACGACGAGGGGCAGACTCGTCTGGCCGATGCTGAGGGCTCCCTCCCACCGGCCAAGGAGGTCGACGGCCTCGGCACCGGCCGGTCTGGATGCGTGCGCCTCCACCACAGTGTCCATCGCGATCATGATCCGCTCCCGTTTGCGGAAAGACTACCCCGCACGCCGGGCACGGCAAGGCTTACAGTCCGCGCAGGAACCCGATCAGCGCGGTGTTCACCTCGTCCGGCCGTTCCTGCTGCAGCCAGTGGCCGGCTCCCTCCAGAACAGTCTGCGAGCGCAGGCCGGTCAGCCAGTCCTTCAGCCCCGCCTCATGCTGTCCGGCATAGTGCCGGACCGGGTCCCGGTCTCCGACCATGAACAGGGCCGGCTGGTGGATCTTCTGTCCCTGCACGAAGGCGGTCAGGAACCAGTTGAGATCCAGGCACCGGTACCAGTCCAGCGGACCCTTGAAGCCTCCGGCGGTGAAGGCCGCGACGTATTCGGCGAAATGATCCGGGCTCATCCACGGCGGAAGGGTGGCGTCATCCGCCACCTCGGAAAGGAAGGTCTGGCCCGGCGCGATGAACCCCGTGGACTGGCGCTCGGCCGGGGTCGCTCCGTCGTAGGTATGGAAACTCTTGCGCAGGCTCGTGGTCACATCCGTTTCGAACGCGACGTGGGCATCCGCCGCCTGGAACTGGCGCATATACAGCTCGCCCTTCCCCAGTCGCGCGGACAGGGCCGCCATGGCCGGGATCGGTGGGCCGCCGGCGCGGCGGGGCTGGAACGGCACGGACAGGCCGGCCACAGCCGTGAAGATGTCCGGGCGCAACAGGGCGCAGTGCCAGGCGACGGGCGCCCCCCAGTCGTGGCCGATGACGACACAGGTCGTCCGGCCCAACGCCCGGACCAGATCGACCATGTCCCCGACCAGATGCAGGATGGTGTGGTCCTCGGTGCGGGCCGGCTTGTCGGTACCGCCGTAGCCGCGCATGTCGGGGGCCACGGCATGGAAGCCCGCCTGCGCCAGGGCCGCGACCTGGGCGCGCCAGCTGACCCCCAGTTCGGGAAAGCCGTGGATCAGCAGGACCAGCGGTGCATCGCTGTTCTCAGGTCCCGCCTCCAGCACCTGCTGCGTCAGGCCCCCGGTCCGGATCAATCGCGTGCTGAAGGGTGTCGGCATATTTGCATCCGGGGCTTTGGCGCCGAAGGCGGCGTCGTGCATTGATGTCGCCATGACCCGCATGACCCGCTTCTCCGACGGTACGATCGTTCCGGTTCTGGGCCAAGGCACCTGGATGATCGGCGACAATCCGAAAACCCGCGACGCCGAACAGGCGGCCCTCGCGCGGGGGATTGACCTGGGCCTGACCCTGATCGACACCGCCGAACTGTATGGCGACGGCCGCTCCGAACGCCTGGTGGGCGAGGTCATCGAGGGCCGTCGCGAGGAGGTGTTCCTGGTCTCCAAGATCAAGCCGGAGAACGCCGGCGAAATGACCATGATGCTCCACTGCGAGAAGAGCCTCGAGCGGCTGGGGGTCGAGCGGCTGGACCTGTATCTGCTGCACTGGCAGAGCCGCCATCCGCTGGAAGAGATCGTCGCCGGGTTCGAGGAACTGGTCGACGAGGGAATGATCGCCCGCTGGGGCGTCTCCAATCTCGACATCCGCACCCTGGCCCGGCTGGAACAGATCGAGGGCGGCGAGAACTGCGCCACCGATCAGGTCCTTTACAATCTGGGCTCGCGGGGGATCGAGTTCGATCTGCTGCCCTGGGCCGAGGACCGGTCCATGCCGCTGATGGCCTATTCACCACTGGGGCGCGGTGACCTTCTGAACCACCCCGCGCTTCAGGCCGTTGCCGACCGGCATGACGCCACCCCGGCCCAGATCGCGCTGGCCGCTGTGATGCGCCAGCCGGGCGTCATCGCCATTCCCAAGGCTTCCAGCGTTGCCCATGTCGAGGCCAATGCGGCCGCGCTCGAGATTGAACTGGACGCCGAGGATGTGGCGACGCTGGATCGCGCCTTTCCGCCGCCCGCGACGGCCCAGCCGCTGGACATCATCTGACCCTGCGGGGGCCGCGGGGCTGACGGGAGATGACGCAACCTCGCTCCCGCCTAGGCGGGGGATCGCGGTTCGTCTACAGCCGCAGGATCGGCTGGCATACCGCCGGCCCCGGGGAATCCCATCCTAATGCGTAATCTGTTCCTGACCGTCGCGGCCGTGGCGGCCCTTGCCCTTCCGGCTGCCGCCCAGACCGATTCGGTGTCCTTCTCGATCGAGAACAACAGCTCGGCGACGATCGACTCCATCCTGTACGGCCAGTCGTCGTCCGACGAGTGGAGCGACAACATCCTCGACTACCAGGTTGAGCCCGGCGATTCGGTCGAGATCACCATCGACGATGGTCTGGAAGACTGCATGTATGATTTCTATTACACGTTCGACGACGGCTCTGACTATGTCGAGCGCGTCGACATGTGCGAGATCGACGGCACGACGCACGAGTTCACCGGCGGCTGATCCCCTGCCGGAATGGATACGGAAACGGCCCCGGGAGCGATCCCGGGGCCGTTGTCCTTTCAGCCGTCTGACGATGATCAGGCCGCGGCCTTCGCCCCCGTAAACCGGCCGTAGAAGGTCTCACCCTTCGCGGCCATGTCGCGCAGGAGCTGGGGCACCTTGAACCGGTCGCCATAGCGTTCGGCATAGACGTCGGCCTGTTCGACAAAGGCCTTCAGCCCGATCTGGTCGATCATGGTGATCGGCCCACCGGTCCAGGGCGCGAAGCCCCAGGCCAGGATGGCCCCCACGTCGGCCTCGCGCGGATCGTCGATCACGCCCTCTTCCCAGCATTTCGCGACCTCGACCGCCTGCCGGTAGAGCAGACGACGCTTCTGGTCCTCGACCAGTTCCGGCGTCGAATCGTTGATCGTCACCGGGGCAAGGTCGGACAGGCCGGCCCAGAGTTTCTTGGGCTTCTGGTCATAGTCGTAGAAACCCATGCCGTTCTTGCGTCCGTACCGGCCCAGGTCCTCGACCATTTTGCGGACGATCTCCGACCCCGGCAGGGGCTGATAGGCGTCGCCCAGATCGGCCGCCGTCTGTTTGGCGATCTTGACCGACAGGTCCAGGGCCACGTCGTCGTGCATTTCCAGCGGCCCGCGCGGCATGCCGGTCATGCGGCCGATGTTGTCGATCAGGGCCGGGGCATAGCCCTCCTCGAGCATGGCCATCCCCTCGGCCACATAGGTGCCGAAGCAGCGCGAGGTGTAGAAGCCGCGGCCGTCGTCGACGACGATCGGGGTCTTCTTGATCTTCATGACGTAGTCGAGGGCCTTGGCGATCGCGGCCTGACCGGTCTTTTCGCCCCGGATGATCTCGACCAGCATCATCTTGTCGACGGGCGAGAAGAAGTGGATGCCGATGAAGTCCTCGGGCCGCACGCTGGCCTCGGCCAGACCGGTGATCGGCAGGGTCGAGGTGTTGGACCCGAACACGGCCCCGGCTTCCAGCTGGGCCTCGGCGCGTTTGGTCACGTCGGCCTTGATCTCGCGGTTCTCGAACACCGCCTCGATGACGAGGTCCGAGCCCTTGATCTGGTCGTAGTCGGTGGTGGCGATCACCGAGGCCAGCAGGGCGTCATACTTGTCCTGGGTGATCTGGCCGCGCGACAGACGCTTCTTCAGCAGACCCTCGACATGGGCCTTGCCCTTGTCGGCGTCTTCCTGGGTCCGGTCGATCAGGATGGTCTGGATGCCGGCCAGGGCCTGCACATAGGCGATGCCTGCGCCCATCATGCCGGCCCCGATGACGGTGACCTTCTTCGCGTCCGAAGCCGGAATGCCGGCCGGGCGCACGGCCCCCTTGTCCAGCTCCTGTTTCGACAGGAACAGGCTGCGGATCATGGCCTGGGCCTGGGGCGTCATCAGGGTCTTGATGAAATAGCGGGTCTCGATCCGCAGCGCCGCGTCCATGGGGACCTGAACGCCCTCATAGACGGCCTTCATCAGGTTCAGCACGGCGGGATAGTTGCCGTAGGACTGTTTCCTCAGCATCGCATTGCCGACGAGGAAATTCTGGATGCCGGCCGGGTGGTAGGGGCCGCCGCCGGGCAGTTTGAAGCTCTTGTCGTCCCACGGCTGGACGGCCTTGCCGCCCCCCTTGATCCAGGCTTTCGCGGCGTCGACTTCCGAGCCCTTGGCGACGACTTCGTGGACCACACCGGCACCCTTGGCGTCGTTCGGCCGCCAGGACGAGCCGGCGCTCATCGCCGTCATCGCCGCCTGGACGCCGATCAGGCGCGTCAGGCGCTGGGTGCCGCCGCCGCCAGGAAACAGGCCGACCTTGATCTCGGGCAGGCCGAGCTGGATCTTGTTGTCGTCGCCGACCACCCGATAGTGGCAGGCAAGGGTCAGTTCCAGACCGCCGCCCAGCGCCAGGCCGTTGATGGCCGCGGCGACCGGCTTGCCACAGGTTTCCAGAGCGCGCAGCGCCCCGTTCAGCTTCCAGCCCGCGTCATAGGCGTCCTGCAGCGAACCGCCGGCCAGCATCCCGCCGGCCATGTCGCCCAGATCGGCTCCGGCGCAGAAGCCCGAGGCCTTGCCCGAGGTCAGGACCGCGCCCTTGATGGCCTCGTCGGTCTTGATGCGTTCAACCAGTTGCGGGATCTCGGCCATCACGCCCGAGGTCAGGGTGTTCATCGAACGACCCGGAACGTCGAAGGTGATCAGGGCGATGCCGTCGGCGTCGACGTCGATCTTGAAATTTTCCATGGTCGGTTCCCTCAGACGCGTTCGATGACGGTGGCGGTGCCCATGCCGCCGCCGATGCACAGGGTGATCAGGGCGGTCTCCTTGCCGGAGCGCTCCAGCTCATCCAGGGCGATGCCGGTGATCATGGCACCGGTGGCCCCCAGCGGGTGGCCCATGGAGATGCCGCCGCCATTCACGTTCATCTTGTCGTGCGGGATATCCAGCGCCTGCATGTAGCGCAGCACGACGGCCGCAAAGGCCTCGTTCAGCTCCCACACGTCGATGTCCGCGACCGTCATGCCCAGCTTGCCGAGCAGCTTCTTCGTCACGAACTCGGGGCCGGTCAGCATGATCGAGGGCTCCGAGCCGATCGAGGCCGCGCCCCTGATTCGGGCGCGCGGCGTCAGGCCCAGGGCCTTGCCGGCCTCCAGCGTGCCGATCAGCACCCCGGCCGAACCATCGACGATGCCGGAGGAGTTGCCCGGCGTATGGACGTGATTGACGCGCTCGACCTCGGGGTAGCGCTGGTTGATCACGCTGTCGAAGGCCATCTCGCCCATCATGGCGAAGGAGGGGTTCAGACCGCCCAGCGACTGCATGTCCGTATTCGGACGAATGGTTTCATCGCGGTCGAGCTGCACCAGACCCAGCTGGTTCTTCACGGCGATCACGGACTTCGAGAAGCGCCCGTCGGCCCAGGCGGCGGCGGCGCGCTTGTGGCTTTCCATCGAATAGGCGTCGACGTCATCGCGGCTGAAGCCGTATTTCGAGGCGATCATGTCGGCCGAGACGCCCTGGGGCACGAAATAGGTGGGGAAGGCGCTGGACGGATCGACCGGCCAGGCCCCGCCGTCCGACCCCATCGGCACGCGGCTCATGGCCTCGACCCCGCCGCCGACGGCGAAGTCGGCCTCGCCGGACTTCACCTTGGCCGCAGCCATATTCACAGCTTCCAGGCCGGAGGCGCAGAAGCGGTTGATCTGGACGCCGGCGACCGTCTGGGCCCAGCCGGCCGAGAGCACGGCGGTGCGGGCGATGTCCGCCCCCTGTTCGCCGACGGGGCTGACGCAGCCCAGAATGACGTCATCGACCTTCGATGTGTCGAGGCCGTTGCGATCGCGCAGGGCTTCCAGCACCTGGGTCGCAAGGCTGAGGCCGGTGATCTCGTGCAGGGATCCGTCCTTCTTGCCCTTGCCGCGCGGCGTGCGCACCGCATCGTAGATATAGGCCTCGGTCATCGGCTGGGTCTCCAAAGAGGACGGTCCGGCGTCTAAAGCCTACGTTTACGTCAACGTCAAGTAACGGCCGCGCGAGTTCGGCCCATGAAAAAGGGCTGGCGAACGGGCCTTTCGACCTGTCCGCCAGCCCTGATCCTGCGCAATCAAACGGGGCGGGTGTTATGCCGCCTGCTTCATCGCATCGGCATTGACCGTGGCGTCAGCGATTCCCGTCAGGTCTTCGTCGGTCTGCGACTCCTCCTGCAGGGTCTCGTCCAGCAGGGCGGCCGCATCCTTCAGACCGAGCACCAGGGCCCAGCGCTTCAGCGTGCCATAACGGGTGATCTCATAGTGTTCGACGGCCTGGGCGGCCGCGAGCAGGCCAGCGTCCAGGGCCGCCTTGTCCTTGTATTCCTCCATGATCTCCTCGCCTTCGGCGAGGATGCCCTCGATCGCGTCGCAGGTCTTGCCGCGCGCCGGCTTGCCGATGATCTCGAACACCTGCTGAAGGCGTTCGATCTGGCCTTCGGTCTGGCCGATGTGCTTCTCGAAGGCCGCCTTCAGCGCGGGCGACTGCGCCGCCCGGACCATCTTGGGCAGGGATTTCAGGATCTTGCGCTCGGCGTAATAGATGTCCTTGAGCGTGTCGTGGAACAGGGTGTCGAGGGTCTTGTCAGCCATGGGTCAGCTCCTTCCAGGGGGTGAACCACGGAAACGGAGACAGCCGGATGAAGTTCCCCGCGCCAAGCTTTGGAAATCAGTGACTTACGGCCAGGCTAGGCGCGCAGATCGGGCGGCGTCGCCTCTTCGGTCAGGATGCGAATGGCCTCCTCGATCGACACCACCGTCTGGTCCTGGGAGCCCAGCCGGCGGATGGCAACCTCGCCGGTCTCGGCCTCGTTGCGGCCGACCACGGCGATGACCGGGACCTTGCCGACCGAGTGTTCGCGCACCTTGTAGCCGACCTTCTCGTTCCTCAGATCGAGCTCGACCCTCAGTCCGGCGGCCCTGAACTTCGCCGCCACCTCGGCCGCATAGCCGTCGGCGTCCGAGGTGATGGTCGCCACCACCGCCTGCACGGGGGCCAGCCACAGGGGGAAGGCCCCGGCATAGTTCTCGATCATGATGCCGATGAACCGCTCGAACGAGCCCAGGATGGCCCGGTGCAGCATCACCGGCCGGTGCTTCTGCCCGTCCTCGCCGACATAGGTGGCGTCCAGCCGCTCGGGCAGGACATAGTCCAGCTGCAGCGTGCCGCAGGTCCACTCCCGGCCGATGGCGTCCTTGACCACGAAATCCAGCTTGGGCGCATAGAAGGCCCCGTCGCCGTGGGCGATGACCGGCTCGACGCCGGCCAGACGCGCGGCCTCGCCCAGCATGGCCTCGGCCTTGTCCCAGAACTCATCGGACCCGGCGCGGACCTCGGGCCGGGTCGCCAGATTGATATAGGCCGTCTGCATGCCGAGGTCGGCGTGGACCAGCCGCGTCAGCTCGATGAACCGGCGCGTCTCCTCGACGATCTGGTCCTCGCGACAGAAGATGTGGGCGTCGTCCTGGGTGAAGCCGCGTACCCGCATCAGGCCGTGCAGGGCTCCCGACGGCTCATAACGGTGGCAGGCCCCGAACTCGGCCATCCGCAGCGGCAACTCGCGGTACGACCGCTGGCCGATGCCGAAGATCTGGACGTGGCCGGGGCAGTTCATCGGCTTCAGGCTGAGCGTCTCGCCCTCCACCGTCTCGCAGACGAACATATTGGGCCGGTATTTCTCCCAGTGGCCCGAGGCCTCCCAGAATTTGCGGTCCAGAACCTGGGGCGTCTTGACCTCGACATAGCCGGCGGCGTCGAGGCGGCGGCGCATATAGGCCTCGATGACCTGCCACAGCACCCAGCCCTTGGGGTGCCAGAAGACCATGCCCCGGCCCTCTTCCTGCATGTGGAAGAGCTCCATGGCCCGGCCCAGTTTCCGGTGGTCGCGCTTCTCGGCCTCCTCCAGCCGGGTCAGATAGGCGTCCAGATCCTCTTTCGTGGCCCAGGCGGTGCCGTAGATCCGCTGAAGCTGCTCGCGGTTCGAGTCCCCGCGCCAGTAGGCCCCGGCCAGTTTGGTCAGCTTGAACGCCTTGCCGACATGGCGGGTCGAGGGGAAATGCGGCCCCCGGCACAGGTCGATCCAGTCGCCCTG
>JAIEQA010000123.1 GCA_019748095.1 Caulobacteraceae bacterium
GCCGCCAAGTTCAACACCGACTTCAATGCGCCGGACTTCTTCCCCCTGCCCGAACCCCTGATCCAGGGGCCGGCGACCCGGGTCATGTCGCTGCGTGACGGGGCGGCCAAGATGTCCAAATCCGATCCCTCGGACCAGAGCCGCATCAATCTGACCGATGACGCCGACACCATCGCTGCCAAGATCAGGAAGTCCAAGACCGACATGGGCGTCATGCCCGAGCCCGGCGAGAGCCTCGATGACCGACCCGAGGTCAAAAACCTGATCGCCATCTATGCCGCCCTGTCGGACCAGACACGAGAAGAGATCACGGCCCGGTTCGCTGGTCAGGGCTTCGGGGCATTCAAGCCCGCCCTCGCCGATCTTGCCGTCGAGGCCCTGGCGCCCGTCACCGCCGAGATGCGCCGGCTGATGGACGATCCGGCCGAGATCGACCGGGTGCTGAGGGACGGGGCCGAACGCGCCGCCGCCATTGCTGATCCGGTGGTGGACGAGGTCAAGAAGATCGTGGGCTTCTGGCGGTGAGCGAACACGTCGCCACCGTCGAATGGGCGCGGGGTGATCAGCCCTTCGCCGACAACCGGTACTCCCGCGCTCACGACTGGATCTTCGATGGCGGGGCTGTGGTGCGGGGATCGTCGGCCCCGACCAGCGTCGCCGTGCCGATGTCCGATCCGGCCGCCGTCGATCCGGAAGAGGCTTTCGTGGCGGCCCTCAGCAGCTGCCACATGCTGTTCTTCCTCGCTTATGCGGCCAAGGCCGGCTTCGTCGTCGATCGCTATCGCGACGCGGCGATCGGGACGCTGGGCAAGGACGAGCGCGGCAGGATCTCGATGATCGTCGTGACGCTCCGGCCCGTGGTGGATTTCGTCGGCATGGGTCCGGACGCGGCGGCGATGGCGGACCTGCATCACCGGGCGCACGAGGCCTGCTATATCGCCAATTCGGTCAGGACCGAGGTGCGGGTCGAGGCGGGCTGATCGCCCCCAGGAATCCCGCGAACCGATCCAGCGCCTCGCGACTCAGGGTCTCATCATAGCGTATGATCCGGGCCATCAGGCCCGGCTCGTCAAAGGCGTGGGTGGCGTCCACGCTCCAGACCGAGACCTCCGATCCCGCCGCCACCGCCGAGGCGAGGGCGCGCATATGACGACGGACCGAGGCCAGATGGTCGCGGCGCGGCACCACCGACAGCAGTCTCAGCGGGCGATGCCACGGCCGTCCGCCCCGGCTGGCCGAGGCGATGCCGACATAGGGGTAGGCGAGGAAGCCGCCCCGGACGCCTGTCAGCGGCACGTCAGGGGCGTCCGACAGACCGGCCTCGCCGGCCCGGATCAAAGGCAGGGCCAAAAGGTCCATGATGGCCCAGGCCCCATGGCTCCAGCCGGCCAGCACGATCCGCTCAGGATCGACCAGGGGCAACCGGCTGGCTCCGGCAATCGCCGCGAGGACATCGCCGGCCCGCCGGCCGCCCCGGAACCGCAGTCCGGTGCAGATCAGCATCCGCGCGTGGTCGCGGCTCCAGCCGCGGGGCGTGAAGGAATCAACCAGCAATGCGGCCCAGCCGGCGGAGACCGCAGACCGCGCATAGGCGTGCAGATGGCTCCGCAGTCCGCCGCAACCGTGAAAGATCAGCACCGTCGGAAAGGGTCCCCGCCCGTCCGGGGTCAGAAGCTGGGCTTCCGGGGCCAGCCGACGCCAGCGGTCGAGGCTGGTGTCCATCGGACCGGTCTCAGCCCGCGCGTCGGCGTCCGCGCGCCGGCACGGCGGGGGCGACGTCCTCCAGCAGGCGGCCGAACCGGATCAGGGCGTCGCGGCTCAGCGCGTCGTCGAACCGCATCGGCGGGGCGGTCATGGGCTCGTCGAAACTGTGGGTCCCGTCGGCGATCCAGGTCTCGACCTCCGCCCCGCAGTTCCGGACCATGGCGTGCACGCGTTCGGCGTTGCGCACCGTGGTCAGATGATCGCGGGCGGCGATCACCGCCAGGGTCTTCGGGCAATGGCGCCAGGGCCGCATCCGGTTCAGGGCCGCGATCCCGACATAGGGATAGGCCAGGTAGGCCGCCCTGACCCCGTCCAGCGACACCACCCCGGCGTCGGCCAGCCCCAGCGCTCCCGGCCGGTCGCGATCGGCGCTCATGGCCTCCATGATCCCCCAGCCCCCATGGCTCCAGCCGGCGACCAGCAGGGTCGAGGCGTCGACGTCGGCGCGGCGCGATACGCCGTCAATGGTGGCCAGGATGTCTCCGGCCCGCTCCCAGCCGCGCAGCAACAGGCCGGTGCAGACCGTGGCCATGGCGAACTGACGGCTCCAGCCCCGTGGCGCATAGGAATCAACGATGTATGCCCGCCACCCCTGCGTCCGGGCGACCTCGGCATAGCGAGGCAGATGCCCCCGTAGGCCCCCGCAACCGTGAAACAGCAGGGCGGTCGGTCGGGGCAGGGCGTCATCGGGGCCCACGACGGTGACGTGGGGCTCAAGGCGGGCCCAGCGGGAAGACAGTGTGTCCATGCCTGACCCTAACCCGGTTCGGTGACAGATCGCGCGGGGAAAACCCGGGTCTCAGCGCCCGATCCTAGTGACGGAACACCCGAACCCCGGTGAAGGCCATGGCCAGGTTCAGTTCGTCTGCTGCAGCGATGACCTCATCGTCGCGGATCGAGCCGCCGGGCTGGATGATGGCCGTGGCCCCTGCCTGCGCCGCCTCGATCAGGCCGTCCGCGAAGGGGAAGAAGGCCTCGGACGCGCAGGCCGATCCCTCGGCGAGGGAGTGGCCCAGGCCCTTGGCCTCGCCGGCTTCGCGCGCGCGGATGGCGGCGATACGGGCGGAATCCCTGCGGTTCATCTGGCCGGCACCGATGCCGGCGGTCTGGCCGTCCTTCGCATAGACGATGGCGTTGGACTTGACGTGTTTCGCCACGGTGAAGGCGAACAACATGTCCTCCACCTCCTGCGACGTCGGCTGGCGTCGGGTGACGATCTTCAGGTCGGCGGGCGCGATCCGGCTGCGGTCGCGCGACTGGACCAGAAAGCCCCCGGCGACCGAGCGGAACACCTCTCCGGCCGCCAGCGGGTCGGGCAGGCCGTCGGTCAGCAGCAGACGGAGATTTTTCTTCGCCGCGAAGATGGCCCGGGACTCTTCGTCGGCCCCGGGGGCGATGACGACCTCGGTGAAAATGTCAGTGATGGCCCGGGCGTCGGCTCCGTTCAGCGGCCGGTTGACGGCGATCACCCCGCCGAAGGCCGAGACCGCGTCGCACTCCAGCGCCCGGGCATAGGCCTGCGACAGGTCCGTACCGACCGCCACGCCGCAGGGGTTGGCGTGTTTGACGATGACACAGGCCGGGGCCTCGAACTCGGCCACCAGTTCATAGGCGGCGTCGGCGTCGGCGATGTTGTTATAGCCCAGTTCCTTGCCCTGAATCTGGGAGGCATGGGCGACGCCGGGGCGAGTCTCGCCTGTGCGATAGAAGGCCCCGGTCTGGTGCGGGTTTTCGCCATAGCGCAGGGTCTGGGCCAGGCTGCCGGCGATGGATTTGCGGGCCGGGGCGGCGTCATCCAGTTGTCCGGCGAACCAGCCGGAGACGGCGGCGTCATAGGCGGCGGTGCGGGCGAAGGCGCGGGCGGCGAGGCGTTTGCGCAGGGCCAGTGAGGTGGTCCCGTCGGCCTGCAGGGCTGCCACGATCTCGCCGATCGAGACGGCGTCGACCGCCACGGCGACATAGCCGTGGTTCTTGGAGCCGGAGCGGATCATGGCCGGGCCGCCAATGTCGATGTTCTCGATCACGGCGTCGAAGCCCGCCCCCGAGGCCACGGTTGATTCGAACGGGTACAGATCAATCCACACGATATCGATCGGGCCGATCCCGTGGTCGGCCATGGCCTGCGCATGGTCGGTGGCGTCGCGCACGCCCAGCAGACCGCCGTGGACGACGGGGTGCAGCGTCTTGACCCGGCCGTCCATCATCTCGGGAAAGCCGGTCAGGTCGGCCACATCCTTCACCTGCAGGCCGAAGCCGGCGATGGCGGCGCGGGTGCCCCCGGTCGAGACCAGTTCGACGCCCAGACCGGCCAGGGCCCGGGCCGTCTGTTCCAGACCGGTCTTGTCGCTGAGGGAGATCAGGGCGCGGGCGGGGGCGACGGCGTCAGGGGCGGGTGGGAAGTCGGGGGCAGCGGGCATGGGGGCAATCTCGGGGGAGGAGGACGCGCGGGGCCTTAGCACCGCCTGCGCCCCGGCGTCACCCCGGCGTCAGCTGGTGGGCGGCGGGCCATCCGCCGCGCGGACCCCGGCGAAGCTCCAGCGGAGGGTCCTCGCCAGGCCCATCGTCCCCACCCGGACCAGCGGCCGGGCCAGCAGGGGCGAGGGCAGGCCGTGCATGCGCCGGGCCCACAGCGGCAACAGTTCGACCCCGGCCTGCAGGGTCATGGCCTGGATCGGGGCGGTGGCGCGGCTGGAAGCCGGCTGGGACAGGACCAGACGTGCCACCTCTCGCGTGCGCTCATCCACCCTCAACTGCGGCCGCATCCGGTCGATCAGCCGGCGGGCCTCCAGCCGGGTCCGGGGCAGGGGATCGGCCCCCAGCATCGCCCCCATGGTCGCCATTTCGGCGAAATAGCGATCCTGGTCCGCCGCCGACATGCCCGGCTCGCCATAGCGGATCCAGCCGTTCAGAAAGCTCCAGCATTCGGTCACATGGACCCAGGCCAGAAGCTCCGGGTCGGACACCCGATAGGGCTGGCCCGACGGCAGGGTCCCGCCCAGATGGCTGTGGATGGTCCGCACCCGGTCGATGGCCCGCGTCGCCTCGTCCCGGCCGCCATAGGTGGTGATGGCGATGAACCGCGCGGTCCGCCGCAGCCGCCCGTGCATGTCAGAGCGGAAGTTGGAATGGTCCCAGACCCCCGCCAGAACGGCCGGATGCAACATCTGCAGCAACAGGCCCGAGACCCCGCCGACCAGCATCCCCACCACGTCGCCATGGACCCGCCAGGCGACGGAGTCCGGCCCGAACAGGCCATCGGACTGGCGCACGATCGGCCTCTCACCCTTGTCGGGGTCATTGAACATCGCCACGACCTGACGGGCGATGGCCCGCTGGGCGGCCAGTTCGGGGCCCTGCGGGGATCGTGCCATCACCCGGGATCGCCGCTGGCGCCCGCCGGGCTGAGCTTCCAGCGGATGCGGGTCTCGGTGTCCGTTCGGGCCGACCCCCGGACCACGACCTGCAAGGAGCGCCGCGTCAGCCCCTCCTCGACATGGACCGAGGGCTCGATGGCCACGTCCGGTCCGTCGGTGCGGAACCACCAGCCCCGGCCGGAATGGCCGCGCAGCAGGATCGAGCGGCGGTCCCGCGCCAGGGAGGCCTGAACCGCCGGCTCCAGATGAAAGCGGACCGCCCACGGCGCGGCGATGGCGCGAACGACCGCCGGCTGATCCGGCGACGGATGCAGCCGTTCCTCGGCGCGCAGCTCGTCCAGCCTCTGGTCCAGATACAGGCGGCGCTGGTGCAGCAGGCCGAAGGAGGCAACCCAGGCGTCATGCTGGATCTCCAGCCACACGGCACCGTCCCCGTCCCGCCGTTCCACGGTGGTCTGCCAGGCCCGGCCGAACAGCCGCGGCCCCAGCAATTCACCGCGCCAGCCGCCGAGGGGTTCGGCGAAGGACTGTTCGCCCAGTGTAAGGGTCGAATGACCCGGAGCCAGCCGCAAACCCTGACGATCGGCAGCGCGGGGGGTCCAGCCGCAACCGGTCACCAGCCGGTCCCGGCCACAGACGATCTCCAGCGCGAGGGGCTGGGCGCAGGCCGTCTCGGACCAGGCCCCGCGTCCCGGTGCGCCGGTGTCGGCAACGACGGTCATCAGGGGGCTGCGGATCCGCGTCAGACCGCCGACACTGCCCACCGCACCGCCCGGAACCTCGGCATGTTCGTCGTGGGCCCGGGCGGCAGCGACGCGGGCGGGACTGGAGGGCCCGCCGCCCTGGAACCCGGCCAGACGCCCGTCGGGCAGGGTCTGCAACCGCAGCGCCGTCGTCAGGCGCAGGATGGCCCCGGCGACGGCCTCGGGCGGGCTTTCCGAAAGCTGGGACAGGGCGTCGTCGAGGGTCAGCAGGTCCAGCAGCAGCTCCAGCCCCGCCTCCGGCGCTCGCGAGGCGTGGCCGCCGTCCCCGGACACCGTGACCCGCAGCGCTGCGGGCAGGCGGCCGAGTGCGGCGCGACGGAGACGGGCCCCCGGGGGACCAGCCAGCGCACAGCCGGCGACGGCGGCTGCCGTGAGGCGCTCGGCCTTGCCGGCGAGGCCGCCCGGGGGACGCAGCAGCTGGCGGGCCTGACGGCCCAGCATGTCTGCCAGACGCAGCCGGTCGATCTCCGACGCCACAGCGCCCATGCGGCGGGCGGCGCAGGCGAGGTTATAGACCCGGCGCGACAGGATCGCCGGATCCCAGGCGAAGGGCGACCAGCGGGCAAAGGTGTCAGCCCAGGCGAGCGTCAGCCGAAGGGCTTCGCGGGCCCCCCGGTCGCCCTGGGTCATCAGGGCCGGCATCCAGAGGAAGGCGTGCAGGTCGACCGCAAAGGGCTTCGTCGGACTGGGCCGGTTCCAGGGATCCGCCGGGGCCTCGGCGTCCAGATGGGCTCCGGCCAGCAGGAATCTTCCGCCGAGCAGGGCCTTGCCCATCGTGGCGTCGGCGGGACGGAAATCGCGCGGCGTGGCCGAGAAGGCGGTCGCCTTGTCCGCAGACAGGGTCAGCCCGTAGCCAGGCAATCCATACAGTTCGATCCACATCTGGCGGGTCAGGACCCGTCCGAGGATCGCGGGCCAGAGGCCTGGCCCGGTCTGGACCCCGCTGGAGCGCACGGGGGTCCGGACGGGCGCACCGCGCAGCCCGGGAATGGCGTCCGGCATCACTGCGGATCCCACGCCGGGGCCCGGGGCGGCGCGGCGTTCAGCAGAGGGCCCGGTCGGGCTCAAACGGCAGCCTTCAGGGCAGCGATATTGGCGGCATAGGCGTCGGGCCCGCCGCGGAACACGGCGGTGCCGGCGACGAGGGCGTCGGCACCGGCCGAGACGCAGGCCCCGGCATTGGCGGCGGTGACGCCACCGTCGACCTGGAGGTGGGCCCCCGATCCTGCAGCATCGAGCAGGGCGCGTGTGCGGGCGATCTTGCGCAGGCTCGTGTCGATGAAGGATTGTCCGCCGAAGCCCGGATTGACCGACATCAACAGGACGAGATCGACCAGATCGACAACCTCCTCCAGCACCGACAGGGGCGTACCGGGGTTCAGGACGACGCCGGCCTTTGCACCGAGCTGGCGGATCCGGCCCAGCGTGCGGTGCAGATGCGGGCCGCTTTCGGGATGGACGGTCAGGATGTCAGCCCCGGCCTCGCGATAGGCCTCAAGCCAGGGGTCCACCGGGGCGACCATCAGGTGAACATCGAACGGCAGGGTGGTGTGCGGCCGAAGCGCCTTCACGATGTCCGGGCCGAGGGTGATGTTGGGCACGAAATGGCCGTCCATGACATCGACATGGACCCAGTCGGCCCCGGCAGCCTCGATCGCGGCGACTTCTGCGCCGAGGCGGGCGAAATCCGAGGCGAGGATGGACGGGCAGATCAAGGGGGGCTTGGGCATGTCTCCGGGATAGGGCGGGACAGGCCATGGGGCAAGTCACGCGCGCGGGAGCGTGACCCGGATCAGATTCGCTCCAGCCTGGCCGCAAAGAACCCGTCCAGCCCGCCGCCTTCGGCCCACATGGAGGGCAGGATGCGCAGCCAGCCCTCGGGGGTCAGGGCTTCGGCGGGTGCACCCACTGCGGCAGGGTCCGCAGGGGCCGTCCGGAAGGCCGGATTGCGCCGCAGGAAGGCGATGACCTGGGTCTCGCCCTCTTCCCGTTCCAGCGAACAGACACAGTAGACCAGCCGGCCGCCGGGCGCGACGCGTAGGGCGGCGGCGTCCAGCAGACGATGCTGCACATCGGCCAGCTTGGCCACCTCGGCTGGTTTGGTGGCGCGCAGGACTTCGGGATTTCGCCTCAGGGTCCCGGTGGCCGTGCAGGGCGCGTCGAGCAGGACCGCGTTAAAGGTGCGGGGATCGTCCCAGTCCTCGGCCGCCGTGACGACGATCTCGGCCGCAAGACCTGTGCGTTCGAGGTTCTGGCGCAGTCTGCGAAGGCGGGGCTCGGACCGGTCCAGAGCCACCACGGTGGCCCCCGAGGCCGCAAGCTGCAGCGTCTTCCCACCGGGCGCGGCGCACAGGTCGATCGCCGTCTCGCCGGCGGTCGGTGCCAGCAATCGGGCGGGCACGGCCGCAGCCGCGTCCTGGACCCACCAGCCGCCCGTCTCGTAGCCGGGCCAGGATGAGACATCGCCACGCACACCCACCCGCACCGTGCCGCCCGGCAGTATGGTGCCGTCGAGCGCCTCGGCGAGGGCTGCGGCGTCCTCGCCGGGTTTCAGGCTGAGGTCGGTCGGGGGTTCGTTCCGTGCCGTCAGGGCGATGGCGGCCAGGGTCGCCTCCCCATAGGTCTGACGCCAGCGGGCGGCGATCCAGTCGGGCAGGTTGGACTCCGCCGTCGTCAGGCCGGGGCCCTCGCGCTCGATCCCGCGCAGGACAGCATTGACCAGGGCCTTGTAGGGGCGCGTCTTCGCATCCCGCTCGGCCAGTTTCACGGCGGTCGAGACGGCAGCGAACGCCGGAGTATCGAGGACCAGCGTCTGGGCCAGCGAGACCCGCAACAGGGTCCGGACGGCCTCAGGCGGGGATTTCTGCAGGCGCTGGTTCAGGATGTGGTCGATCTCGCCCAGACGCCTCAGGGCCGCCATGGCCACGGCACGGGCAAAGGCCCTGTCGGGTCCCGGCAGGCTCCGCACCTCGGGCAGGGCCATGGCCTCATCCAGGCCGTTGCGCCGTTCCAGTGCGGCGTTGAGCAGGATTCCGGCAGCGATCCGGGCCTCGACCCCGATATCCACGGCCTCGTCGGGCGTGGACGGCCGGACGATCGGTTCCCGGCGGGGGCCGCGAGCCTTGTCGGCCATCCTGCGGCCGCGTGCACCGGAGTTCCGGCCCTTGGGGGTTCCGCCGCTCACACGGAAACCTGGGTGCCGAGTTCGACCACGCGGCCGGGCGGGATATGGAAGAAGTCGGTTGGATTGGCGGCGTTTCGCATCAGGAAGATATAGAGCCGATCCTGCCACAATGGCATGCCCTGGGCGGCGGACGGGACCACGGAGCGACGGCCGAGGAAGAAGCTGGTCGACATGATGTCGAACTTCAGCCCCTGTTTGCGGCACAGGCCCAGTGCGCGCGGCACCTGCGGGCTTTCCATGAAGCCGAAGCTCAGGGTGATCTTCTTGAAGTCGTCGTTGATCGGTTCGATCAGGGTGCGCTCGCTGTCAGGCACCCGGGGTCGATCCGTGGTCCGCACGGTCAGGATGATGTTCTTCTCGTGGAGCACCTTGTTGTGCTTGAGGTTATGCATCAGGGCGACGGGTGCCACATCCGGGTCCGATGTCAGGAAGATGGCCGTGCCCGGAGCGCGGTGAGGCGGGCGGGCGCGCAGCATCTCGATCAGGTCGGTCAGGGGCAGACTGTCCTTCTTGGCCTTGACCGCCAGGATCTGGCTGCCCCGGGTCCAGGTCCACATGATTAGAACCAGGGCGGCACCCAGAACCAGCGGCATCCAGGCCCCGTCAGGAATCTTGAGCAGGTTGGAGGTCAGGAACACCGTATCGATGAAACCGAAGGGGACCAGGGCCGCCAGGGTGGCCCAGACCGGCCATTTCCATTTCCGGGTGATGACCGAATAGGCCATCAGGGTGTTGATGAGCATGACCCCGGTCACGGCGACGCCATAGGCAGCCGTCAGGTTGTGAGAACTCTGGAACATGAACAGCAGGGTCAGAACGCCGATCATCAGGAAGGTGTTGACGGCCGGCACGTAGATCTGGCCCGCCTGGGTCTCCGAGGTGAAGCGGATGTCAATACGGGGGAGAAGGCCCAGCTGGACCGCCTGCTGGGTGACCGAGAAGGCCCCCGTGATCACGGCCTGTGAGGCAATGACGGTCGCTGCCGTGGCGAGGGCCAGCATCGGCCAGTAGGCGAACTGGGGCACCATGGACCAGAACGGGTTCTCGGAGGCGGCGGGATTGTCGAGGATCAGCGCGCCCTGGCCGAGATAGTTCAGGGTCAGGCAGGGCAGGACGAAATACAGCCAGCCGGCGGTGATCGGTGCCTTTCCGAAATGCCCCATGTCGGCATAGAGCGCCTCGGCTCCGGTGACCGCCAGAAAGACGCTGCCCAGAATGATGAACCCCAGCAGGGGTTCACCGGCGAAGAGCAACACGCCGTAGTGGGGCGAAATCGCCCGCAGAACGCTGATGTCATCAAAGATATGATAAAGTCCCAGCCCGCCGAGGCACAGGAACCAGACCGCCGTAATCGGCCCGAAATATTTGGCCAGACCCGCTGTGCCCCGCGACTGGACGAGGAAGAGCACAACAAGAATTGCCGCCGAGATCGGGACGATGAAGGCGTCCAGCCGGGTGCCGACACCCGGGGCGCTCTTGACCCCTTCGATCGCCGAAAGCACCGAAATGGCGGGCGTAATGATGCCGTCGCCATAAAACAGGGCCGCGCCGCAGATCCCCAGGACGAAGATCCAGGCACTGCGACGCCCGATGGCGTGCTGGGCCAGGGCCATCAGGGCCAGGGTTCCCCCCTCGCCCTTGTTGTCGGCTCGCATCAGAAAGAAGACGTATTTGAACGTCACGACGATCATCAGCGCCCAGAAGGCGAGCGATACGACACCCAGCACGGCCAGTTCGGGCCCGGCCGAACCGCTTCGCGCATGATCGATGGCCTCGCGCAGGGCGTAGAGCGGGCTGGTGCCGATGTCACCGAACACCACGCCTATGGCCCCGATGGTCAGGGCCAGGAAGCCGGCCTTGCCTGCGGTGTGCCCCGCGCTGGCCGCGGGCCCCGACGGGCCGTCGCCGGGAGGGGTGGGCGCGGCGAGGGGAGCGCCGGCACCGGGGGATTGGTCCCCTGCCATGAGTATCCTCCGGGCGCAGCAGATGCATGCCCATCAAAGCGGACGGCCTGTAGGCCCATTCCACGCCGGGTTCAATCAGGCTGAAACGCTTTCCCGCCGGCCCGCAATCAGGACTGCGCGCCCCCGGGATTTGTGAATCCCGTCGCGGGTGCCTACGTTGGAGACTGGAACCGGACCCCATGTCAGACAGTCAACGCTTTCCCGTCGCTGCCCACGCCCTCGCCTATCTGGCGCACAGGGGGGCCTATGATGCCGCCCATGCCGCGCCCAGCGCTATTCTGGCCGCCTCGGTCCCGACCAATCCGGTGGTCATCCGCCGGGTCACCGCCCTGCTGGCCAAGGCCGGTCTGATCGCCACCCGTCCCGGGGCGTCCGGTGGCTCGTGGCTGCTGAAGCGGCCCGAGGAGATCCGGCTGGACACAGTGCTGAAGGCCGTGAACGGCTGCGCCCATCTGGGTTCGCCCCCCCTGGGCGCCAAGGGGTGTCCGGTGGGAGAGCATATTCCGCGTCAGGTCGCCAAGGTCCTGACCTTGGCCGACCGGGCCGCGTCCGACGCGCTGAGCCGGATCACCATCGCCGACTTGCTTGCCGAACGCTCCGAGGCGCTGGACGGTCTGGAGCCTCACCCGGCCTGCACCGAGGCGATCCGGGCCGCCGGTGCTGTCGCTGCCTGACCGACGGCCGGGGATGAGAGCGCGCACCGTCCTTGTGACCGGTGCCTCGGCCGGTCTGGGCGCGGCCTTCGCCCGACTCTACGCCGGCGCCGGCTGGAACCTTATCCTGACGGCCCGGCGTGAGGCGGCCCTTGCTGTCCTGGCCGCAGAACTGACCGATGCCCATGGCGTAACCGTGACGGTTCTGGCTGAGGATCTGGCGGACCCGCAGGCGCCGTCCCGGCTGGTCGAGGCGATCGCAGCCCGCGGGCTGACCGTCGACGGTCTGGTCAACAACGCCGGCTTTTCACGCACCACCGGCTTTCTGCAGACGGACCCGGTGCAGCACGCC
>JAIEQA010000047.1 GCA_019748095.1 Caulobacteraceae bacterium
CGCGCCGCTGGCATCTCGATGAGGTCGTCGTGAAGATCGGGGGCCGGCGGATGTATCTCTGGCGCGCCGTTTACGACGAGGGCGAGGTGCTCGATGTCCTGGTCCAGAAGTGCCGGTGCACCCAGTCACCCGATAATTTGTCTCCAGTTTTTCGGTCTAAGTGACGGGAAAATATGCGTTTTATGACTGGACAAATGTGATAGTTTAGCGCCCGGAACGTAGTGCCTCTGCCCATTGGGAGAGCGTGATGACGACGGCCGACGATGAGCTTGAAGCCTTCCTGGTCAGCCTAGAAACCATGCCGCTCGCGGCGCTTCGGGTGGAATGGCGAATCCGATGGGGACCACCACCCAGGCTGCGATCCCCGCGCCTTCTTCGTCATCTGATTGCCTGGCGTATTCAGGCCGCCGCGTACGGCGATCTCACACCGGATGATCGGAGACGCCTGAAGACAGCCTCGTTGCCAACACTGCAAACTCTGAAGGCAGGGAGCCGTGTCGCCCGGGAATATCTCGGCGTGATCCATGAGGTCGTCGCTGAGCCTGACGGGTTTCGATATCACGAGCGGCAGTACAGAAGCCTGTCGGCCATAGCCCGCGAGATCACAGGGGTCCGCTGGAACGGACCGCGCTTCTTCGGCCTTCGTGCAGGGGGCGGCCATGGACCGCCCTGATCGCGTCCGGTGCGCCGTCTACACCCGCAAGAGTTCGGAGGAGGGGCTGAGCCAGCCCTTCAACTCGCTCCACTCTCAGCGGGAATACTGCGAAGCCTACATCAAGTCGCAGGGCGGGGAGGGGTGGACAGTCGTCGGACAGCGGTACGACGACGGCGGGTTCTCCGGCGCGAGCATGACGCGGCCTGGCCTGCAGCGGCTCCTGGCCGACATCGACGCCAGACTCATAGACGCCGTGGTGGTTTACAAGGTCGATCGGCTCACCCGCTCCCTGGCCGACTTCGCCCGCATCCTGGAACGCCTCGACCAGCAGGGTGCGGCCTTCGTCAGTGTCACCCAGGCGTTCAATACCAAGAACTCGATGGGCCGGCTGACGCTGAACGTCTTGCTGTCGTTCGCCCAGTTCGAACGCGAGGTCACAGGCGAGCGCATCCGTGACAAGATCGCGGCGTCCAAGACCAGGGGGATGTGGATGGGCGGGCTTGTCCCGCTTGGCTATGATCCGCCCGACGCTTCCGGTGATCGAAGGCTGCGGGTGAACGAGACGGAAGCCGTCGTCGTCCGCTCGATCTTTGAACGCCTGATCCAATGCCGATCGTTCCCTGACCTGCAGCGGCAGTTGATGGAGGACGGCATTCGTTCCAAGCCCCGTCGATCGCCGCGCGGTGCCCTGATCCCCGGCGTGCCCTTCAGTCGCGGCGCGCTCCGTTATCTCCTCCAGAACCAGACCTACCTTGGGCTCATCCCCCACAAGGGCCAGACCTACGAGGGCCGGCACGAGGCGATCGTTGATCGCGCGCTCTTCAACGCCGTCCAGGCACTGCTCCATCATCGGAGCGCCGTATGGAAGCGACGCGCACCTAACCTCGAGCGAGCGCCGCTGCAGGGCCGGCTGTTCGATGAACTGGGTCAGAGCATGAAACCCGTGTTTGCGCGGCAAAGGGGGAAGCTGTACGGCTACTATACGGCACCGACGCTCATGCCCGGACTGACCAGTCCGGCCAGGGCCGACGCGCTGACGCGCCTACCGTGCCGTCTGGTCGACGACCTCATACGCGGCCGCCTGATCGATCTAACGGGCGTGGCACCGGATGACATATCGACAGTCGTGTTGAGGGAGGTCGTCACGCGGGTCGAGGTTCACGGCGACTCTGTCCAGATGGTGATTGGCCTGAAGGCGCTCAGAAGCCTGAACGCGAACCTGGCAGACGCCAGGACGGTGGAAGCCAGGCTTCACCTCGGCGACAGGCTTCTGTCCGAGGCGTCGCGGCTCAACCATGTCCGCATCTCGATCCCCATCCGCATGAAGATGCGGGGCGGCAGGACCTGGCTGGAAGACGCCGGGGTGACGGCTGGCAAGAAGGTGACGGCCGCCAGGCTCGCGGCGATCAAGCGCCTTCGGGAGGCTCATCACACGTTTGAGCCCGCCCGCCCGGCCCTGGCACGCCAGCTTCCGCGCATTCGCTTGGCGCAAGCACCGTTCAGCGACATCGGGAGAGTCGACTGGGTGTTTCTGGCACCCGGCATCCAGTCAGCGATTCTCAAAGGACGGCTCGATCCAGGGGTGATCGCGAGGCTCGAAGATCAGCCCTCTATCCCTCTGAGTTGGGCTGCTCAGCGTCGGCTGCTGGAGCCAAACTGTGCTACGGAGATCCCATCCGCCTAGCAGGCCGACGTCGCCGGAAAATCGTCTCTGATTGCCCCGCGCGCGGCCGGAGACAAGTTCCTGACTGGGTGGGGTCGCTAAAAGGTCTCCGGCAATTCGGCCGTAAGCCGCTGGCGGAGAAGATATTTCGTGAAGCCGATTTCGTTAAAGCGTCACCGATTTCCAGCCGAGGTGGTCCGCTACGCCGTATGGCTGTACTTCCGGTACAGCCTCAGTTTTCGGGACGTCGAGGAACTTCTGGCGCAACGGGGGGATCGATGTCAGCTACGAGACGATCCGGTGTTGGACGGCCAAGTTTGGCACCCTGATCGCCAGACGGCTGAAGAAGCGGCGGGGGGCCCCAACGCCTCGCTGGCACCAGGACGAAATGGTCTGCTGGATCGGCGGCTGATGGCTGCCACCCTCATCAAGAGCAGCGATTTTCGAGCGATGGACCCGCCCAGAACCGCGCCTCACTCGGGCGTGTAGCGCGCCTCATCACGGATGGTCCCACCGAGCTCGCGGAGTTGCGTGGGGAGTTTTCTGCTCGGCTTGGCTTCGATCGCCAGAGCGCGCCGTGTCGGAAGCTCTGATTTGATGCGGACACCGCTCAATCCGGCCAGCCAGTCGCGCACCTGGATGAACTGCTCATCCGTGTCGGTGCGAACGACATAGCTCTTGAGCGGCGCGGACAGACGCGGGCTCTTGGAACCGAACTTCGGTCCGAACACGCCACCGCGCGCGCGCGGTCCACCCTTCTTTGGAACGGGCTTGGCTTTGGTCCCGACCTGACTCACGCTGCTCAGACCTTCCCAACGGCTGCGGCGCAGTCAATGAGACCCGCACCCTGACAGTTCCGGCTAAAACCGAGGTCTCGAGCCGTGCTCCGAATATAGTCGAACAAAGACGACGATGTCAGGGCGGGGTCAAGCGAGAGCAAAAGCGCGGCGAGCCCGGCCACCTGGGGACAGGCTCCACTGGTTCCCCAACCCGTCGGCAGGACGTGAAGGCCGTTCTGATAGAGGATCTCGCCATTGCGCGGCGTCGGCGCGGTAACGTCCGGCTTGGGTCCCATTCTCGCCCGAGCGTCGAACTGGCCCGGGCACCGGCTCGAATAAAACCACATTGCCCGGTCCTGGTCGCAAGTTGTGACGGTGAGCACATCGTCTCGACATTTGTAGAGCCAGATGCTCGTCGGATCGCAGGCCTGCGGCGCGCCGCCGGCGAGATCATGATAGTTGCCGGCGCTGAAGAGCACATGTACGCCGGCGTCGATCGCATCTGACAAAGCGGCGACGAACAGATCGTTTGGATCCTCGCCGGGCGCGGTCGCCGTTCGGATTCCGAAGCTGTTGCTAGCCACCACGACCTGGCCGTTGGCACGCAGACCTGTCAGGGCATCGTAAATGGCCGACAGCTCGACTTCATAGAAGGCGGTTCGGCAGGGAAGAAGCGTCGCCTTGGGAGCGACTCCGTCGATCAGACCGCCATCAGCTCGGCTTGCAGCCGCGATCGCTGCGCACATCGTCCCATGGCCTAGATCATCCGCCCAAGGGTTGGTTCCCAAGCCGCTCAGACGCCGTGCCGGACCAAACTCGGGTCTCAGTCCGTTCACACCGGTGTCGACGATCGCGAGGACGACATTCTCACCCTGCGTGTGCGTCCAGGCGTCGCGGGCGTTGATCAGGTCAAGGACCTGATCCATGTCGCCTTCCTTTGGAGCTTCGGGCCGCACGCCGGGTGTGAACGGCGTGAAATCGATGCCGTTCTCGAGGTCGTAGCGCTTCTCTGGAACGATGGTGACGCCGGCCGGCAGAAGGGCGTGTCCGCGACCCTCCAAGAACGCCTGATCGACTTCCGCGCTGAAAGCCCGTCTGACCGGGTTCTGCGCCACGATCCGGCCTGGAAAGGCCTCGATCGCCATCGCCGCCTGGAAGGCTCTCGGATCATCATAGACCAGTTTGACGCGTTGCATTCAGCCTCCTGCCCGATGGATGGGTCGGCAACCGTCGAGTTTCGAGCGGCGCGACCATCGACCGAAGACGCTATTCCCGGCCAGACCGCCCCCGGAAACTAAGGGCGTGATGTCTGATGGCCCCCTACATAACCCATCTTGCCTATCACCGGTATATGGTTACTTTCGCCTCTCTAGGAGGGGGACGACGCAATATGAAATTCTGGATCGTCGCGCTGGTCGCGCTCATGACGACCTTGGGTGGTTGCGCCACGGTCCGATCGACCACGCCCCAGACCTCTGAGACCGCGGGCGGGCTGACCTATTATCTCCCGACGCGCTGGGTGCGGCTCACCGCAACGCGGACCGTGATCAAGCTTGAAGATGCAGTGAAGGCGCGAGACGCCAAGCAGGGGGCGCTCGCTGCGGCGCGCCAACAGGCCGCCGAGGCGAAAATTCGTCGAGAGCAGGCTCAGGCCGTTCTTTTGGCGCTCGATGCCGCCGCCCCGAACCGCGCGGCCCTGAGTGGAGCCGTATTCTCCGCCCAAGCGGAAGAAGCGGTCGCAAACGCCCGCGTCGTCACGGTGACGACCGAACTTGAAGCGGCCAACGCCTTGGTCGCCGAACTCACGGTGCGTGGCACGGTGTGCAGCTACGCGGCCAAGCTCGAGCTCCTTCCCGCCCAGCCCGACCCGACCTTGCGTTATGTAGCCCGAACCTCTCACAACATATTCCGCGACGATGTCTCGACGCTGCGGGTGACGCCGTCCGGACTGCTCACCAGCGCCAATGTGGTGGCCGCAGACCGGACGTCGGACATCATCGCTGAGTTCGCCGGCGGGCTGGCGGGTCTCGGATCAGGGACCGGGCCGGAGTTGGTGGCGACCGAGATTGCCGAGGACTGCGCCATCCAAGCGCGGCAGAGCGTTCATATCTTCGACCCCGTAGCATCGGGCGAGCTCACCAGGGTCTCCGATGCGCTGAAGGCCGCGAAGTTTCCGCTGCAGGTCGTCAGCTCCGAAACACAGGCAAGTGCCCAAGCCTATCCGGCTATGGAAGCCCCGCGACTGCGAAAGCCGTTCAATGGAGCCCTCTTCTACCGCTCGCCCCAGCCGGTGCTGTTGGCGATCCAGCAAGACTACGATCCCGGCACCAAGGAGAACTGGGTGACGGTCGACGCCGCCCTCGTTCTCCTCCCGCAAGCCGGGCCAGTATCCTACATCCCCATGAACAGCTCGGCCTTCGTCCGGACGGTCAATGACGTGCAGTTCACGGACGGCGTCATCACGAGCTGGACGGCGGAACGCCCCAGTGAGTTCCTTGAAATCGTGAAACTGCCAGTCAGGGTGCTGACCGATCTCATCTCGGTTCCGGCTCGACTTTTCTCCGTACAGGTCGACTACAGTTCCGCAGCCGAGGCGCTCGCGCTCGCTCAACGGTCCCAGATGGTGGCTGAGGCGGAGCGAAACGCCCTGCGAGACTGTTTCGGCGAGGGTGGAGAAGATGTCATTGCTCGGTGCTTGGCCGACTAGGGTCGGCCTGCGCTCGCCGCCCCACCCCGAAGCTTTGACCGTCAACGGGGGCTCGTCTGCCTACCCGCGATCTCGAACGACCGACCTTGCCAAGACCGGAGGGTCGGATATCCGCTATATGATCCCAACAAACGGACGTCAGCGCCGTAGCTCGGAACCGAGTTGACGCGGCACACACCCACCCTCCGTGAGGCCGCTTTCGTCCGCTTCCGCGCCGATACCGTTGAAACAGTCGGCTGGCTGACGGGGCGGCACGGCTACTCGGTTAGCCTCTCTAGTCTTCCAGCTGAAGATCTTCCCGATGAGGAAGGCCTCGTGTGCGTAAAGCCTTCCAGTGGTTGGCGGATCTCCTCGGAGGAAATGGCGACAACGAGCGGGAGGGTCAAGTTGGCCGCCTGAAGTCGAAGCAAGCCGCTGCTGGAGCTAGCCTGACCGAGCCATCTCAAGCATGCCTGTCCCGACCCCATCCTCACTCGACCTAACGTCGTTCCGTGATAGCCTTGGCGTATTTGGAGACGACCATGGCTCAAAACGACCTGCGTGCGCGGCTCGTGCACACCTCTTCCTGGATGAGCGTCTTTCAAGACAACCTAGATGTTGCGGTAAGCGACGCCTTGGGCCAGCTGTCGCAGTCCGATTTCAAAAGAGCGTTTAACAGCTATCACCTCGATGAGCTGATTGACAGCGCGATTGACTTGATAGATCGGATCGTTGTCTATCGCAGAGATGCGATCGAGCTAGACGGCCTCGCGATCAAGTATGCCGCCGAGCATAAACTCTTTCTCGATACCTTCGATCTTGATGCCGAGATCCAACAGAAGGCACTGGGCTGGGAGCAGGCTTCATTTCAGCGGTCCGCCAATGAGTCGGCCGTTAACGAATTTCGGTCTGCCGCGGATCCGCTAGGTCTTGGCCTTGCTTGTCAATCTGACGGTTCCGCAAAGGCAGCCGACATCACCCATCGAAACGAGACCGAGCGCTCGCGGCTAATGCGGGAGAAAGCCGATCTAGTGAAGGCCTATCGGTTGGAGCTCCATCGGAGGCATACGCTGCCTGGCCAAGCGCTAAACTTTGCAGAACGTTACACACGAGTACTGAACCTGCTCCTGGAAGATGTCCGATATCTCTACGTGCAGAGCCTAAGCCTCTCGAGGGGCGTCAAGGCAATCTACGGCATCGATTGGCAAGTGCCCGCCATTTCCCCGAGCAACTACATTGACACCCTGCTTGGCTGGTTCCGCGCTCTATCGCGCGAGGTGGACCTGCATCGCGATCGGGAGGTGCAGGAGACGCTGATCGCGACGGCGCTGCAGGGCTCACCCTTGCATGGGGTGCCCTACATGACTGCTGCGGAGTTCGGTGCGGCCATGGCTTCGAATGGGAGCGGAGAAGTGAGCTTCGATTTGGCCAACGACCTACCGGGCCAAGGCCACGTTCGAACCTTGGCCGTCGGCATCGCCTTCATTTTTGAGATGAGCGACCCGTCGACTAGAGACAATCGGCGCGTTTTCCGCGCGACCGCCGATGTGGAAGCCCCAAAGCAACGCATTGTGGGGCAAGTCGGCCAGTCGCCATCCCCTATCCGGGTTCGAATTGGCGGAGTGGGTAGCCTATATCAAGACAAGATGATCACGGAGGAAGGTGTCTCGATAAGGAACCTGGATCCGCGAGGGATCTGGAAGGTCCGTGTCCAGCCGTGGCTCATCGGCCCGGAGATAAAACCCTTTCCACGACGCCCACCGGTCCTGGCTGACATTGTGCTCTCCATTCGGATCGCAAAGGTGTCTCCATGAACTCGGAGGCGTCGCGCAAGACTAAGACGACGCGCAGGGAACTCAGCTTTTCTGAGTCCGTCTCGGCCTATGCTGACCTTGCAAGCGATTATGAGTCCAAGCTCAAAGATCTTCGACTAGACTCAAAGATGCTTGGGTCGGAAGTTTCACTTCCCGAGGATCGCGCCGGCCCCGGCGACGCATTCCGACACGCCGTCGCATCAGCCCTCATGACCTGCCAGCACGGCGCTATTGTCTCACTTGCGGCGGGAATCGCCTACGAGGCGCGCAACGTCGGTGACTATCTAACAAATATGCCCTTCAGTGATCTCAACCTCGCGGATTTGTCTCGTTTTGCGCAAGAGGTAGGTATGGACCTATACAACGACTGGGCTGGCCTAAAACCGAGCATATGCACTGAAGGTCGCACCAAGTCTGAGATCGGGAGGTTGATTGCTCACGACATCAGCGCAGGACGAATGATAATGCTTCAGGACGGGAAATACGTCGACACGATGCGGATACGCGAGATGGCCCGCCCCGACCTTGTTCAAGAACCTGGATCCACGACTTCCCAAGAGCGGATCGATCTCCATTTCCGCTATCGTGATGGGGGCCGAGCACGTCGTAACCAGGCAGCTAGAGGAACACTCTATGACTAAGAAGATATTCAAGGCTGAGGAGACGGTTTCCGACACAAGCAGTACAATTTATACACAGACCTTGACGCGGGAGGGATCTTTCACGCTTCAACTGGGCGGCAGCGCTGGTCCGGTCAACCATCCAATACGGTCGATCAACGCCGTTCCATTCCAGCATTTCGCCTACTACGGCTCAGAAACCGCTCATGACACGTCGGAGGATCGGGGCGTGCCTAGCGGCATAACGGTTTACGAAGACGTCGAGCTGATCCCTACGCGACCACACGCCATGCCGACCGCGGATGACGTGCCACGAAAGATAAAGACGCCTGGGCACATGTATGCGATTTCCCAAAGCGTCGTATTGCGAAATGGACGTATTCGACGGCACGAGCGAACGCGTGTCGCAGGGCGCATTGAATGCATCTCGTCGATGGAGTTTCGGTACGGCGGTGCCGGAGAGGAGCAGTACTTCCTCTTCGAACTTGGTGCCGATCCTCAGTGGATTACGGGGGTACCCGTCTATGAATCCACTGGGACCCTGCTCTTCAGGCTGACCAACACCACCACGGGCAGGGTTATCCGCACCTTCAATGCGCACTCAGGATTGAAGCCCAACCAAGTCGGATACAAACCTATTGAGGCGGAACTGAAGAAATACTATGCCGACTTAGTTTCGACTGGCGACATCGTGAAAGTGGAGATGATCCACCAAGCGTATGGAACAACCGATAACGGGAAGATCGCCGTCGGTGCCCGTAGCGGGATGTCATTACACATTACCGTACCAGTATAGAGCGGTGGCCAATCAAGGCAGCGGGTCGGTGCGGCCAGTCAGCGAACCTGCGGCGCCATTTCGTGAAATGCCGCTCGGGCACACTTCACTGAGGGGATGAACGGAAATTGGGCGCGTTGGGTTCGTCTCTTGCCGCCGTCACCCGCCCCGCAATTCCCAGTCCTCGACCGGCCGCAGCCTGTCGAACGGTGCAGGGCCGCACCACCCTCGGCGGTCTTGGCGCTGAGGCGGCTTCCGTCCGGGAGGCGGCGGTTGCGTGATTTCGGCCAGATAAGGCGGTCCTGAATCTGGCAAAGTAGCGTTCCAAGCCCTTCGGGTTGGCTCCGTCAGTTTACGATGACCTCGACGCTGTGACCTCGGGAACCTTGGCCGTAGATTCGAACGGTGATCCAGACGTTGCCCGAAACGACAGCTCGTGCGGCGCTCGGCGACATGCGCCCGTTGCGCACCATGCGTTCCATGATGGCGCGATTGTCGGCAGAGCCGAAAAAGGAATCGCCCTCGTCGCCTCGGTCGCGGACACGGAAGCGATGGTAGTTGGCCCGGTCCTGACGAATGACCTGCCAAGCCTGGGTCAAAGGCACTCCGTCCGAGGCCCTGAGATCACGAGAGCCGATGTAGGCGACATATTCGTCGAGGAGTTGTGGTCCCGATCCCCAGCCGAGGCTGGACTGCGCGGCAACTGAGTCTGGGGCGATCGCCAGCGCGCTCGCGATAGCCAAGGCATAAAGTGGATCGAGCGACATGTTCTCTCCGTTTTGATTGTCGGTTTTGGATCGGGGAAGGGCCTCATTGGTGAAAGGTTGAGCCAGGTCCAGACAGAGACGGACCTGTTCTCCCGGGGATAAAGGCGTCTGTTGGAAGGCGCTTTACCAAGCATTCCGCCTTGGTCCGATCCTGTTCAGCCAGTCTCGTCCTTTGGTGTGATCGTGAAAACAACTTTCCGCCCGGCAATGGGGTATCCGTAGATGTCCGTGGGTGCCAGGCGATAGCGTGACGCCACGCCCAGGCCCCAGCGATCGACGCCCTGGCCCGTCGGCGACGCTGATACGACTGAGCAGTTCTCCGTCCTGAGATCGGCGGCAACCGTGCAGGCCACTTCGGCTTTCAGGTCCGGGAACGCGTCGAAACGGGCTGGTATGGTGCTTCTGTTGCCTTCCGCGAAGATCAGGGTGTCGGTGTTCGGGTTCAAGCTGGCCCGCTCACATTTCAGGGGCTCTCCGGGTTCATCGGCCCGGCGCCAACCGCGATAGCGGGATTCGTCCTCGAGAATGCCCTCCCACCCCGCGTCGATTTCCTGTCCTGCGAACGGGGGCGACTGGAGTGCGAGCATGGCGTTGCAGGCTTCGGGGTCATTGCGCTGCAAGACGACACGTCCCTCGAACGATTGTCCCATCTGCAAGACCGCCAGGAGCGCCTGGGCATCCGCGCTGCCGGCGGATGCGGCGTCGCGCAGATGGGAGAGACCTTCATCGGTGGAAGCGTCTTCGATCCTGAAAAGCTTCTGGGCGAGAGAGAGTTGGGCTTCGGGATCGCCCCTTTCGGCCGCCAGTCGCAGCATGGCTGAAATCGGCTCTGGACGGGCTGTACTCGTGTCGTCGGCTGACTCAGGATCGGCTTCGGTCAACCCCCTCTCGAATGCCGCGCGCAGATAAAGCCCGTAGGGGGTCGAGCCCGCCAGTGTGCCGAGTGCGATGGGAAGCCCGAAACCCAAGCCAAGGAACACCAAGGTGGGAACACGTCCCCTGAGAAGACGCCAGATGACCGGGTTGACGACCAGCGCCAGGATCACTCCCGCCGCCGTGACCAGGGTCCAGTACCCCGTCCTTATGCCCAGGAAGGGACTGTTCATCGCAAGCAGCAACAACATGCCGAAACCGGCAAGGATGCCGAGCGAGACCAGGAACATGAAGGCCTGGAACAGAAATCCGAAAACGCGGCCAACTACCTTCATGTCCTACCCCGTGAACCGGACCATTTGACGCCGTCTAACGCCTCGGCGAACGCCCGTTGACGGCCAAGCTAGCTGCGACGGATAGCGTTTGGATGACAGTGTTCGTCATCCCCGTCATCGCTCTGCCCCGACGAGGATGAAGGGAGCCCAGTGTGAGGGGTGTGCGGTGTTGGTATCGGTGTTTCTCATGAGGTCCTGCATGGACTGCTGCATGGCGCGGGCTTTTGAGAGGCCGGGGGTTTGCTGCTGGCGCTGGATGGCGGTGGTGGTGAGGGCGGTGGCGTCTGTGTCTCCGACCTTCCAGTGGGAGACGAGCAGGGATCGGGCCCCGGCGAAGAAGAAGGCGCGGGCGAGGCCGGCGAGGGCTTCGGACCCGGCCTGGGCATTGCTGGAGGCGGTGTTGCAGGCCGACAGGATGACCCAGTCGGCATTGATCCTGAGGGCTGCGGCCTCTGCGGCGGTGAGCAGTCCGTCGTCCTCGCCCTCGGGCTGTCCGGGCGGGGTGAAGGCCAGGGCCGCCTGATCCAGGCCCAGCTCTGGTGGGATCAGTCCGTGGGTGGCGAAGACGATGACGCGGGCGCGGGCCAGGGTGCCGTCCTCGCTCAGGGCCCGCACGCGGGCCTCGGTGGCGTCGGTCATGAAGGCGAGGGTCGTGGCCGGGTCGGCGTCCAGGACGTCGGCGATGGCATAGAGTTCGTCATAGGTGCTGGCGAGGGGATCCAGGGTGCGCACGCCATTGGCGCGAAGCTCGGCCTGGGTGAGGAAGCGCCCGTCTTCGGGCTGGACGGTGCTGCCAGCGTTGTAGGTGGCGAAGCCGAAGCCGAGGAAGGGATCGGGCGCGCTCTGGACCGTCTCGGCACTCCCCCGGACCTGACGCAGGGTGGACAGGTTGGGCAGGACACTGAGGGCGCGGGTGGTGCCCAGCCAGGGTGTGGTTCTCAGGGCCTGCGGGTCCGCGTCGTCACCCTCGGGCGCGGCCATGGGCAGGGCGGCGAAGGGCAGGGACAGGAGCGAGCCCTGGGGGCTCAGGATCCATTCTTCCTTGTCGGCCAGCAGGGCGGCGATCCGCTCATCGCCGAACAGGGCATGATAGAGCTCAAAGGCCCGGCCGCGATCGAAGCCCCGGCCGCCTTCGCCGACGGTCGTGACGCCGCCACTGTCGGGACCGCGTCCGCCTTCGGGATCGAGTTCTTCCCTCAGGGTCCGGATGCGTTCTTCAAGCTCGCCCGGCTCCATCCCCACCTCGGCCCAGTCGAAACCGTCGCGGGTCACCACGAACACAATCCCTCGGCGCTGGCCCTCGGGCAGACGCACATCCCCCGGCGAGACCAGAACCACGGCCTCGCTCTCATGCAGCAGGGGCTGGAGATCGGCGACCGATGACGTGACCCCCTGAAACTCCTCCAGGAATAGCTAGAGTCCGCCCCTTGAA
>JAIEQA010000140.1 GCA_019748095.1 Caulobacteraceae bacterium
TAGTTGTTGTTCGCAATGTGGTAGCCGGCGTCAACCGCACCATACCACCCATCCGGCTCAGCCGAAGCAGCACCGGCGGCGAAAAGCCCCGCGGCTGCGACGCTGGCGAGAAGTTTCAGCTTCATATCAGTCCTCATGATCGTTGATTGCCTAAGGTCACGCTTACACGAGACACTCACCGGGCCGAACGGCATAGTCTCCCATGGGTTCCCTCTTTCCGATCGAACCGGGGCAACTGTGGCGCCATTCCAACACATATCGGCCCCTTGGCGCAGCCGCGCGGCCTGTTATCAAGGTGAACAACGATAAGGGAGGCCGGAACAATGACGATGCGGTTTGACGGTAAGGTGGCGATCGTCACCGGCGCAGGCGGCGGCCTCGGCCGGGAACACGCCCTCGCCCTTGCGGCGCGCGGCGCGCGGGTGGTGGTCAATGACCTCGGCGTGGCGCGGGACGGGGCCGGGGCCTCGATGAGCCCGGCCCAGGCCGTGGTGGCCGAGATCGAGGCTGCGGGTGGCGAGGCCATGGCCAATGGCGCGTCCGTGACGGATTTCGTGGCCGTTCAGGCCATGGTGGCCGAGGCGACCGCCCGCTGGGGTTCGGTCGATATCCTTGTGAACAACGCCGGGGTCCTGCGGGACAAGTCGTTCGCCAAGATGGAGATCGAGGACTTCCGCTTCGTCGTCGACGTCCATCTGATGGGGGCGGTGAACTGTACCAAGGCCGTGTGGGACGGCATGCGCGCGCGGAACTACGGCCGGATCGTGATGACCACCTCGTCCTCCGGGCTGTACGGGAATTTCGGTCAGGCCAACTATGGCGCGGCCAAGATGGCGCTGGTCGGCTTCATGCAGACCCTCGCCATCGAGGGGGCCAAGAACGACATCCGGGTCAACTGCCTGGCCCCCACAGCCCACACTCGCATGACCGAGGATCTGGGGGCCGCCCTGCCGCTGGAGGCGCTGGGGCCGGAACTGGTCTCCCCTGGCCTGCTGTATCTGGTCAGTCAGGACGCCCCGACGCGCTGTATTCTGGGCGCGGGTGCCGGCGGGTTCGAGCGGGCCTATGTCACCCTGACGCAAGGGATTCATGCCGTCGGGCCCGATGCGCCGGAACAGGTCGCCGCCCGGTTCGAGGCCATCTCGGACCGCACCGGCGAGATCGTCCCGGAGATGGGCGCGGCCCAGGGCATGATCGAATTGACCAAGGCGCAGAAGGCCCGGGGCTGACGCCAGACCGGTCAGGAAAGTGACCGACAAACGACCCGCCAAACTGGCCAACAAACTGGTCAGTTCGACCAGACAAATCACCAAGGTCGCCAAAGCCGACCGCCAGGGAGAAAACCATGCGTGAAGCCGTCATCGTCTCGACAGCCCGAACCCCGATCGGGCGCGCCTATCGCGGGGCCTTCAACGACACCCAGGCCCAGACCCTCGGGGCCCATGCCGTGAAACACGCCGTCCAGCGCGCCGGCGTGGATCCCGCCGAGATCGAGGATGTGATCATGGGCGCGGCCCTGCAGCAGGGCTCGACCGGGACCAATGTCGCCCGCCAGATCGCCCTGGCCGCCGGCCTGCCCGCCTCCGTCGCCGGCATGAGCCTGGACCGCCAGTGCGCCTCGGGCCTGATGGGCATCGCCACCGCCGCCAAGCAGGTGGTGTTCGACCAGCAGAAGATGGCCGTCGGTGGCGGGCTGGAGTCCGTCTCCCTCGTCCAGAACCCGCACATGAACCTGCACCGGATGAAGGACGAGGCCCTGCTGGCCCTGTCGCCGCACATCTATATGTCCATGCTGGAGACCGCAGAGGTGGTTGCGCGGCGCTATGGCATCAGCCGCGACCGTCAGGATGAATACGCCCTGCAGTCCCAGCAGCGCACGGCCGCAGCCCAGGCCGCCGGCCGTCTGGATGCCGAGATCGTGCCGATGACCACCAGCATGCTGGTCATCGACAAGGCCACCGGCCAGACGTCATCGAAAGAGATCACGCTGTCGAAGGATGAGGGCAACCGCGCCGACACCACGCTGGAGGGCCTGAAGGGTCTGAAGCCGGTGTTCGGCGGCGGCGAGGTGATCCAGCAGGGCGAGTTCATCACCGCCGGCAATGCGTCGCAGCTGTCCGACGGGGCCTCGGCCGCGGTGATCATGGAGGCGGGCGAGGCGGTGAAGCGCAGTCTTCAGCCGCTGGGGGCCTATCGCGGCATGGCCGTGGCGGGTTGCGAGCCGGACGAGATGGGCATCGGGCCCGTCTATGCCGTGCCCAAGCTGCTGAAGCGTCACGGCCTGACCGTGGACGACATCGGCATCTGGGAGCTGAACGAGGCCTTCGCGGTGCAGGTCCTGTACTGCGCCGACACCCTGGGCATTCCCATGGACCGGCTGAACGTCTCGGGCGGTGCCATCTCGATCGGCCACCCCTATGGCATGTCCGGCGCCCGGATGGCCGGCCACGTCCTGATCGAGGGCAAGCGTCGGGGCGCGAAATACGGTGTCGTCACCATGTGCGTCGGCGGCGGCATGGGCGCGGCCGGGCTGTTCGAAATCTACTGAGAACGCCCGAAAGCCGCGCCCACATCAGGAAAGCGCCGAAACGCAGAGCGTTTCGGGGCGGCGCGGCCGGGCTGTTCGAAATCTATTGAGAACGCCCGAAAGCCGCGCCCACATCAGGGAAAGTCCCGAAACGCGAAGCGTTTCGGGGCGGCGCAGCCGGGCTGTTCGAGATCTACCGAGAACCGGGAGTATTGACGACTGAGCCGCCGCCACGCAGGAACCCTGTGGGGTGGCGGCCTTGTTGAGATCGGCCCTTGCCAACAAACTCGACATATGTCGATATAGGTCATGGCTCGTCGATCAAACATCTCTCCGCAGACCCAAAGGGTCCTCGCCGCCCTCGCGCAGCAACCACAGGCGTGGCGGCACGGCTACGACCTGTCCCGGGAGACCGGCGTCAAATCCGGCACCCTGTACCCGCTCCTGATGAGGCTGACCGATCAGGGACTGCTGGAGGCAGAGTGGCGTCAGCCGCTGGAACCGGGACGGCCGCCCCGCCACGCCTACCGTCTGACGAGCGCCGGCGTGGCACTCGCCGCCGCCCAGGCGACCGAGGTTCCCGCCGGGGCGCTCCCGACCGGACAGATCGCACCCGGAGCAGCCACATGAAGCGGGACATCAGGATACAGATCGCCCTCGGACTTGCGAGTTATCTGGAGCGGCTCCTTCCGTCGTCACGATCCGAGTGGGCCGCCGGGATGAAGGCGGAGATCGAGGCGATCGAGGAACCGGGCGCAGCCCTGGCCTTCGCATGGGGCTGTCTCGGCGCGGCGTGTCTGCGCCGGCTGCGCACCCTTGAAGGCGCGTTGATCGCTGTCCGGGCAGTGGCGGCTGCCACCATCCTGCTGTTCGCAGTCCAGGTGCTGGCGACGGCCCATGCCTTCATGGCGATGACCACACCCGATATCCTGCCGCCGGTGACGGCCGCGATCGGTCTTGCCTTTACGGTCGCCGGGCTGGCCTTGCTGGGCCGTGGCCCCATCGCCCTCGCCGCGGTCGCGGCGATCATGCTGGTCCTGAACACGATCGGACTGTGGGCCAACGCCGTGTCGGCCACGGTTCATGCTGTCGTGCTTCAGGCCCTCGTTCTCGAGGGATATCTGCTGTGGTCGCTTCTGCTGCTGGCCGGCCTGGTGCTTCATGGATGCGGCCGCTCCACGCGGCTGGCCCGTTTTGCCCAGAGCCACGGGTGGGCCGGCTGATGCGATACCTGCTCCCGATCCTGACAGGGCTCGCCATGGCGCTGGGTCTTGTCCATCTGGGACTGTCCGCCCTGATGAGTGTGCGGGCATGGGGTCTGGACACCCTGTGGTTTGCGGGGTCCGGGCTGGCCATCCTTGTCGCCGCACTGATCAATGTCGTCATGATCCGCGCACGACAGATCGACCGCGTTCAGAACGCCGTCTGGCTTGTCGCCAATCTCGTACTCACAGGCTTCTTCGGGCTCGCCTGGCTGCTCCTCAAGGAACCCCAGGTGATCGTTGGAGGCCTGGTGTTTGCCCTGCTGTCAGCCGGCATCGCAGGGCGAGTGATCGTCCGGGCCTGAGGTCGGGCCCGGACTACAATGCAGGTCCGGCTTGCCCGCCGCGATCCACGCGGCCTTCTCCGCATCCATCTTCGCCTGCCAGCGGGCGCGCAGCCGGACCGGGCGCTCGGGGGAACGGTCCTCGAGGAATTCGGCCGACACGACCCGGTCCGTACGGAAGGTGCGGAAGTCGGCGCGGGTCTCGCACCAGCCGACCAGAAGCCGGGTGGTCTCGCGGTAGCCGATCAGGAAGGGCCAGATGACCCGGCAACTGGCCCGGCCCTGTTCGTCGCTGTAGTCGATCCTCAGCTTGCGACCTGCGTGGATCGAGGCGCGCACACGGGCCATGTCCAGCCGGTCCGGCGACGGCACGCTCCACACCGGCCCGGACGAGACGGCCGGCTCCAGCACCACCGGTCTCAGCCGTTCGGGCACGGTAGCGGCGATCTTGGCGATGAGGTCCCGGGCCGCCAGGGCCAGGGCCGGATCGCCGCGCCCGGCCACCCACTGGGCCCCCAGCACCGCCGCCTCGATCTCGTCGGACGTCAGCATCAGGGGCGGCATGTCGAACCCGCCCTCCAGCACATAGCCGATCCCCGCCTCGCCCCGAATCGGCACCCGCTGGGCCATCAGGGCGGCGATGTCGCGGTAGACGCTGCGTTTGGAGGTCTCCAGCTCGCGCGCGATGGCGTCGGCCGTCACGGGCCGCGGGCTGCGGCGCAGCAGCTGCACGATCTGGAACAGGCGCTCGGCGCGTCTCATGCTTGTTTGCCCTACGCTCGGCTCGCGGAGCCTCGCTACTTGAGGGCACACTCCCGTTCGCCCTGACGATCGGCTCGCGGAGCCTCGCTGCTTGAGGGCATCCTTTGAACCGTCACTGCTGACAGCATGCTGGCAGCAGGGTGGCAGTAGTCAAGGGTCGATGGCCCTGGCGCTCCGCCGGGCCGATGGAGGGACCCAACCATGCTGACACTGTTTCATGCTCCGCAATCCCGGTCCTCGCGCCTGTTGTGGCTGATCGAGGAACTGGGGGCCGACTGCCGCGTCGAATACTGCGACATCCGCCGCAAGGACGGCACGGGGGCCCCGGATCCGAAGAACCCGCATCCCGACGGCAAGGTCCCGGCGCTGCTCCACGACGGAGCCCTGATCACGGAGTCAGCAGCCGTCGCCCTGTATCTGAATGGTCTCTACCCCGGGGCCGGTCTCGGCTTTGAACCCGGCTCGCCCCGGCGCGGTCCCCTGTTGACCTGGATCTGCTGGTCGACCGGCGAGATGGAGCCGGCCATCCTGGACAAGCTCACCGGGGCGGTCGACACTGATCCCCTGGCCCTCGCCCGATACGACGCGGCTGTGACCCGGATCCTCGAGGCCCTGTGGGAGGGCCCGTGGCTGATGGGGGATCAGTTCACCCTCGCCGATATCCTGGTCGGCGGTTCTCTGGGCTGGTGTCGCCAGTATCTGCCGGAAAGCCCGCTTCTGGACGACTACATCGCGCGACTCGCGGCCCGGCCGGCCCACCATCGCGCCATGCTCCGCGACGCGGCACCCGGTCGGGCCGAGGCGGCATAACCCGTCAGGCGGCGTCGGCGCGTCCTTGGGCGGGCGTGTCGCCGTCGTCGGAGATCTCCACCGCCTTCAAGGCACCCACGAAGCTGTCGCGCCAGATCCCCACGTCCGTATCGCGCACCACCTGCATCAGGGCCTGCCATTTGCGGACCCGCTCGGCCAGCGGCATGGTCAGGGCGCGGTGGATGGCATCGGCCACCTCCTCGCGGCTGAACGGATTGACCAGCAGGGCCTCGCCCATCTGTTCGGCCGCCCCGGCGAAGCGTGACAGGATCAGCACCCCCGGATCATCGGGATTCTGGGCCGCGACGAACTCCTTGGCCACAAGGTTCATGCCGTCCCGCAGGGGTGTAACCAGACAGACCCGCGCGGCGCGATAGATGCCGGCCAGCTGATCCCGGCGATAGCTGCGGTTCAGATAGCGGATCGGCTGCCAGTCCATGTCGGCATGTTCGCCGTTGATCCGGCCGGCGAGCGCGTCCAGCCGGGCCCGGATGTCCTGATAGGTGTCGACGTCGTCGCGCGAAATCGGTGTCACCTGCACCAGGAACACGTTTGCCCGCATGTCGGCATGGTCGCGCAGGAACTGCTCATAGCCGAGCATCCGCTCTTCCAGCCCCTTGGAGTAGTCCAGCCGGTCGACCCCCACCATCATCGAGCGGAAGGCGGCCGAGGCGGCCATCCGGTCATAGGTGCGCAGCCCCTCGCGGGAGTTGCGCGCCTCGATGAAGCCCTCGACATCGATCCCGATCGGGAAAACGCCGACCCGGACCTTGCGATCAAAGGCCTCAAGCCCACCGTAGCCGGCCAGTTCTCCCCTCGCCTCGCAGATCACATAGTCGCGGAACAGATCCAGCCACTCCTGGGTCTGGAAGCCGATCAGATCATAGGCGAACAGGCTTTCCACGAGGCGGCGGTGGTGCGGCAGGGTCACCAGCAACTGCCGCACCGGCCAGGGCGTATGCAGGAAGAAGCCGATCCGGTTCTTCACGCCGAGGCGGCGCAGATCCCGCGCCATCGGGATCAGATGGTAGTCGTGGATCCAGAGGATGTCGTCCGGCTCGATCAGGGGGGCCAGCACCTCGGCGAACCGCCGGTTCACCCGCTCATAGCCCTCGCCATAGGACCGCTCATAGGCGGTCAGGTCGACCCGGTGGTGAAACAGCGGCCACAGCGTCTTGTTGGCATAGCCGTTGTAGTATTCCTCGACGTCCTGGGCTTCCAGGTCGACCAGGGCGACGGTCACCCCCGCCCGATCCTCGTATTTCAGCTCACCGGTGAACTGTTCGGTCGTCTCCCCGGACCAGCCGAACCACAGGCCGTCATACTTCCGCAGCGCGGCCGACAGGGCCATGGCGAGACCACCGGCGGAACCCGCAGCAGGATCGACGGGGGCGGAGACGCGGTTCGAGACAACAATCAGACGGGACATGGCCCCCCTAACGCTGAAGGTTGCAATCCGCTCCAACGCGAATTCGTGAACTCCGGACCGGGGTCACCACCGCTCACCGCACATCCGTCCACGACCGGCTGAGCAGGACGGCGCAGTTGATGATTCCCACCAGCGAATAGGTCTGCGGATAATTGCCCCACAGTTCCTCGTTCTCGCCAAGGGAGATGTCCTCGCTCAGCAGGCCGGCATGGGTGCGCCGGCTCAGCATCTGTTCGAAGATCTCGCGGGCTTCCTCGATCCGGCCGTTCTGGTGCAGGGCCTCGATGAACCAGAAGGTGCAGAAGTTGAACGCCGTCTCCGGCTCGCCGAAGTCATCCGGCTCGACGTAGCGGAACAGATAGGGGCCCTTCTTCAGATCCCGTTCGATCGCGTTGAAGGTGGCGATCTGGCGGGGATCATCGGGGGTGAGGAAGCCCAGAT
Source organism: Caulobacteraceae bacterium (assembly GCA_019748095.1). Taxonomy (GTDB): domain Bacteria; phylum Pseudomonadota; class Alphaproteobacteria; order Caulobacterales; family Caulobacteraceae; genus Brevundimonas. Next base: position 7,516 of record JAIEQA010000140.1, read on the forward strand.
CCACCAGCTGCAGCAGTGAGGCGTCAAGCTCCCGCCCGCCGAAACTGGCCCCGAACCGGCCCTCTTCCGGCAGATAGGCCTCGGCCTCGATCCGGGCCCGGATGGTCGCGGCGCGATCCTTCCAGAACAGGCTGCGCGCCTCCAGACCCAGCTGGTCCGCGGCCTTGCCCAGCCGATCGCAGGCGGCCCAGCACATCACCGACGAATAGGTGTGCACCCGGGCGATGGTGCGGAACTCCCACAGACCGGCGTCGGTCTGATCGTGCATGGCGAAGGCCCGGTCGCCGACCTTCTCCAGGGCATGAAAGTCCTCGATCGTGCCCGGGCGCAACAGCCGCTGGTCATAGAAGGCCTGGACCAGGGGCAGGACGATCTGGCCGTAGACATCGTGCTGCAGATGCTCGTGCGCCTGGTTGCCGACGCGGACCGGCTTCATGCCGCGATAGCCCTCGACCGAGGTCACGATCCGCTCGCCGATCCCGGGCTCCAGCCCCACGCCATAGACCGGCTGGACATGGCCGCCGGCCGAGTCGTCGACCAGATTGCGGAGGTAGACGAGGTAGTTCTCCAGCATGTCGACCGCGCCCAGCCGGTTCAGCGCCCGGACGGTGTAATAGGCGTCGCGGATCCAGCAGTAGCGGTAGTCCCAGTTGCGGCCGCTTTCCGGGAACTCGGGCACCGAGGTGGTCATGGCCGCGACGATGGCCCCGGTCTCCTCATAGGCGCACAGTTTCAGGGTGATCGCCGCCCGGATCACCGCCTCCTGGTAGTCGAGCGGGATGTAGAGGGTCCGGACCCAGTCCTTCCAGTAGGCCACGGTCCGGTCCAGCGTCGCCGACAGGCTCGGCCCCACCTCCTGATCGTAGCCCTCGTCGGGGCCGAGGAAAAAAGCGAGGGGCTGCTCCAGCCGGAACGTGCGCTCTTCCAGCACGTGGGACACCGGACAGTCGGTGGTCAGTCGCAGGGTGACGTCCGTGCACTGATAGCGGATGTGGTTGGACCCGGAGGTGCAGTCGGCCCGGCGCGCTCCCCAGTCAGCCGATGGACGCAGGCGCACCCGAATACGCGGGGCACCCGCCAGCGGCCGAACGATCCGGCCAAAGGCGAGCGGGCGGTAGATTCGCGAATGTTTGCGATGCCGCGGGGCAAAATCGAGAATTTCGACCGACGCCCCGTCGCCCGCAGTCAGGACCGTCCGCAACACCGGCGTGTTGTGGACGTAGGCCTGGCTGATCTCGACCATGCCCTCCAGTTCAATGGCCCAGAAGCCGTGCCCCGGCTCGTCGCCGTTCATCAGGGCCGAGAAGATCGGGTCACCATCGACCCGCGGGGCGCAGGCCCAGACATAGCGACCGCGCCGATCGATCAGGGCAGAGATCGCACAGTTCCCGATCGGGGCGAGGTCCAGCGACGGCCCGGGCGAGACGGGAGCCGCGGTCATTGATCGTCTCCCATCGCGGCGACCGCCTCCAGCCAGTCGAGCACCGCCGGGACATCGGCCAGTCCGTAACTTGCCGCGGTGGGGCGCGGCGGCCCGACCAGCACACCGAAACCGCCCAGGGCCCGCGCGGCGATGAAGCCCGCCTCATCGGTCAGGTCGTCGCCCAGCATGACCGGCGTGGCCCCGAGGAACGGTGGTTCGCTCATGAAGGCCGATACGGCCCCGCCCTTGTCCGATCCGGGCGTCTTGAGCTCCAGCACCATATGGCCGGCCTGCAGCGTCAGCCCTGTCTCGTCCGCCAGTTGCCGGGCCAGCGCACCGGCCTCGGACCCCGCATGGGGAGCCTGTCGATAGTGGAGCCCCGCCGAGATCCCCTTGTCCTCGACAATCACCCCCGGCCGATCTCCGGCGAAGGCCAGAAACCGCGCCATCACCTCTGCGACCGCCGGCGAGGCGTCAGGCCGTTCGATCAGGCCGCTCCTCAGGCGTCGCTCCAGACCGTGAACGCCCGCCGCCGAGCGCGAGGCCCCGTCCGCGATCCGGTCGATCTCGATAAGCGTGCGCCCGCTGATGATGGCCATCCGCCCGTCGAGGCGCAGGTCGAGAGCCTGCAGCACCGCCGTGCGGCGCGGGTCGGGGACCACGGCGTCGGGGCTGTCCGCCATGGGGGCCAGAACGCCGTCCAGATCGAGGAACAGGGCCATCCGCCCCCCGGAATGGACCGGGGGCGCGGACAGGACTTCGAGGGGAGCGGCGGTCTGTGACGACATGAGTTTCCGTGGATTGATGAGGACCCCGATGCAGGAACGCGCCGGTGCGGCAAAGGTTGAGCGGTGATCGTCTGAACTTCCGTTACAGGCCGCTGGGACCCCGATCTGCGCCGGCATTGTGAAATCCGGCGGGATGGGGCAAATCGCCATGGCGAACAGACACCTGTGTCGCAGCCGGACCCCGTCTGCGAGCCCGGACCGGGCACCGCAACAGGAAACCGCTCATGCCCCCAGAGTCCCAGTCCTCCCTGGCCGACACCGTCGGCGCGATGACGGAGCGGGCCCGCGCGGTCATCCGGCTGAACATCGAGGCCCTGCAGGCCCTGGAACGGACAGTGGACGGCAGCCTCGCGCGCGCCTGCGACATCATCCTGTCGCGTCCGGGCTATGTGGTGGTGACCGGCATGGGCAAGTCCGGCCATATCGGCGGCAAGATCGCCGCGACCCTGGCCTCCACCGGCACCAATGCCTTCTTCGTTCATCCGGCCGAGATGAGCCACGGTGACCTGGGGATGCTGCGTCACGACACGACGCTGCTGGCTATCTCCAACTCGGGCGAGAGCCGCGAACTGCGCGATCCCCTGCTGTTCTGCCAGAGGAACGATATTCCCGTGATCGGCATGACCCAGCGCGGATCATCCTTCCTCGCCCGGATGTCGGCTGTGGCCCTGGTCATGCCCAGCGTGGCCGAGGCCTGCCCCAACGGCCTGGCCCCCACGACCTCGACCCTGATGACCCTGGCGCTGGGCGATGCCCTGGCCATGGTGCTGATGGACCGGCGCCAGTTCTCGGCCGAGGCCTTCGGCATGCACCATCCGGGCGGGGCCCTGGGCATGAGCCTGCAGAGCGTGCGCGAATGGATGGGCGACAATCACGCCACGCCCGCCAGTGTGCCGCTGGACGCCGCCTTCGCCGAGGTGGTGACCGCCATCACCGAGGGCCGCAAGGGTGCGGTCGCTGTGCTGGACGGCGACGGAGCCCTCGCCGGCATGATCACCGACGGCGACATCCGCCGCGCCTTCGCCCAGGACGTCACCCATATCGTCGCCGCCGACATCATGAGCCGCACGCCGATCACGGTCACGCCGCATCAGCGGATGAGCGATGTCGTCGACCTGTTGTCCGCCAACAAGATCTCGAACCTGTTCGTCGTTGATGAGGGCCGACCGGTCGCAATCGTCCACATCGCCGAGCTGATGCAGGCCGGCTACGTCTCCTGATCCATTGTCCGCTGCGGTTGACCCTCGCCGGGCAAGGGTCTACCCCGCAGGCTGGCGGCGCAATGAGGGTGCCGCCGCGGAAAAACCACGCCGAAGGCTTGATTTGGATACGTCGCCCGATGTGGTGGAGCGGTCGCTCCGCACTGAAACTCCGGAAGTTTTTGTCAAGCCGACGCAGGGATTGCAGGGCTTGCCGGGACCGGCTGTGTCGGCCTCGCGCGGTACAGTCTGCGTTGATGGCTACAACCTCGCCCTGGCCAAGGGATCCGGCATCGCCACCTATGGGCGGAACCTGCTGTCCACCCTGGGCCAGATCGGCTTCGAGGGTCAGGTTCTCTATGGTCCCCGCGCCGCCCGATCAGCCAGCAACATCCTGAACGAGACCGCCCTGGTCGACGCCGACCGGCCCGGCCGGAAGCTGAAGAAATTCGACCGCTTCCTGCGCACCCTGACCAGCCGCAATGGCCGCACGGCATGGCCGATCCACTCCAGTGGCGAGGTCGTATGGCCGTCGCGCGGGGGCGGACGCCCCGAGGCCAGCGCCTTCTGGGCCGCGCAGGACCTGTTCCAGATCGCCAACCGCTCCTTCGACGCCTATCGCAAGGAAACGCCGGTCCGGTTTGATGCCTCCGGCGGGGTCAGGGCCCCTGACGTCATGCACTGGACGGCGACCATCCCGCTCCACGCACGTGGCATTCCGAACGTCTACACCATCCACGATCTGATTCCGCTGCGCCTTCCGCACACCACCCTCGACGACAAGCCCGGCTACATGGCCCTGTGTCAGGCGATTGCGAAGCGCGCCGACCACATCGCCGTCGTGTCGGAAACTACCCGCCAGGACGTCATCCGCCTCCTCGGAGTGTCAGAGGACCGGGTGACCAACACCTATCAGGCTGTCCATCTGCCGACGGCCCTGACCTCGCGGTCGCAGGCCGACGTGACGACCGAACTGGAGGGCGTCTTCAACCTCGGCTGGAAAGACTATTTCCTGCATTTCGGGGCCGTCGAGCCCAAGAAGAACCTCGGTCGCATCGTCGAAGCGTATCTGGCGTCGGGCCTGACCACCCCGCTGGTCATCGTCGGCGGCCGCGCCTGGCTGGACGAGGGCGAGACCGCCCTGCTCAACCAGGTGATGCGCGACGGCGGCCCCAGCGCCGAGCGCATCCGCCGGTATGAATACATGCCCTTTTCCCTCCTGGTCAGCCTGATCCGCGGCGCAAAGGCGACCCTCTTCCCCTCGCTCTACGAAGGCTTCGGCCTGCCGGTTCTGGAGTCCATGGCGCTGTCGACCGCCGTCCTGACCTCCACCGGAGGCTCCCTTCCGGAAGTGGCCGGGGACGCCGCCATTTCGGTCGACCCCTATGATGTCCAGGCCATGACCCGGGGCCTGCGCGCCCTGGACGCCGACGAGGGTCTGCGCAACGATCTCGTCCGTCGGGGGCTGGCCCAGGCCGCCCGTTTCTCGGTCGCGGCCTATGAGGACCGTCTGAAGACGCTGTACGGCCGCGTCGGCCTGTCGTGACCCGGTCTGTCCTGTTCGACGCCAGCCGGCTGTTGAGCCGGGCCG
>JAIEQA010000042.1 GCA_019748095.1 Caulobacteraceae bacterium
CAGGCGTCGCGGACCCACAGGCGGAAATCGACCGCGACCTGGTCATTGCGGCTGCGCGCCGTGTGCAGCCGGCCCGAAGGCTCGCCGATCAGTTCCGACAGACGGGCCTCCACATTCAGATGGATGTCCTCGTATTCCGCGCGGAAGGGGAAGGTACCGGCCTCGATTTCGGCCTGGATGGTGTCCAGGCCGGACAGGATGGCCGCGCCGTCTTCAGCCGTGACGATGCCCCGGTCGACCAGCATGCGGCAATGCGCCCGCGAGCCTCTCAGATCCTGCGCCCACAGGCGTTGGTCGACGCCGATCGAGACATTGATGGCCTGCATGATGTCGGCGGGCTTGGCGGAAAAGCGTCCGCCCCATAGGGTCTGGCCCGATGACGGCGCGGTCTCCGGCGGGACCGGAGCAGGAGAGTGGGGCATGAGCGGCTCGAAAAGGGGCGTCTGGATCGGGGGAGTGCTGGCGCTGGCGGTTCTGGCCGGCGGAACGGTGGGCACCCTATACGCCATGCGGGCCGGGCCTTTCAAAGCCGCCGTGAACGCGCCGCCCGAAAAGAGTGATCTGGCCCGGTTCGCCGTCGGCGGACTGGCGGCGCTGGAGACCCCGGCAGTTCTGGAAACCGCACCGGACTATGTGTTTCAGGATCGGGCCGGCGCGGACGTCCGCTTCGCCGATTTCCGCGGCAAGGTGGTGCTGATCAATCTGTGGGCCATGTGGTGCGCCCCGTGTCGCACCGAGATGCCGACCATCGCCGCCCTGGCCGAGGCCTATCCCGACGGCGATCTGGTCGTCCTGCCGATCAATGTCGACACGGGGGAGGATGCCGTGGCCGATGCGAAGAGCTTCATCGACGTGCATGAACCCCTGCCTTTCTATGGCGACACGCGCTTCCAGCTGCCGTTCGAGTTTCCGGGCAAGGGCAAGATGCCCCAGACGATCCTGCTGGACCGTCAGGGGCGGATCCGCGCCGCCTTCTCGGGTGAGGCGGACTGGGCCAGCGCCGAGGCGCGGGCCCTGATCGATGCCGTACGGGCGGAGCCCGCCTGAGGCCTACTGACGCTCGTCGGTGACGGGGTCGACGGCGCCGGGCCGTCCCTGGGCTGCGGCCTCGGCCTGTTTCGCCTCGAGGCGGTCGGCCAGATCGCCGGCTCCGGATTCGACCGCCTGGGCGGCTTTCATGGCTCCGGACTCGAGGACCTCTCCGGCGGCGGCGGCACCTTCCTTCAGTTCCTGACCGGCTTCCGCACTGGCGGTCCCGACCGAGTCACCGGCCGCATCCGCCTCGGCCGTGGTGCGCTGCTGTTCGGTTTCGGTGCAGCCCACGGCCCCCATCGAAAGGGCCGCGACGGCCGACAGAGCCAGAATTTTCGGGAAACGGATGGTCATGGAGAGCCCTCGATTGACGGTGAACCTTGGCTGTAAACGCGACCGATCACATTGAGTTGCGCCATGGTGCGCTGCAGCATGCCTTGGGTTAAGACTCTCCGGATATCGGAGGGAGCAGCGACAATGTTGATGCTGGGCGGCCTCGTGATCGTGGTGCTTCTGGCGCTGCTGGTCTGGGATCTGGCGGGCCAGCCGACGGGGCGGCGCTGGCGGCGCAGACGTCGGCGTCGCGCCGCAGCATCCGGCGGGAAACCGCCGGGCCCCTGATCACTCAGGGCTCACCGTGGCCGGCGTGCGGACGACCCGCGGCTTGAAGGCCCGGATCCAGAGGTCGAAACTATTGCCCGCGCGGCAGTCAATCTGGACGAACCCGGCCTGCTGGAAAGCGGCGTGCAGGGAGTCGACCGAAAAACCCGTCTTGTGGGCCATGTAGTGGTTCCCACGCGCGATCGCCTTGCCGAAGCCGTACAGGATATCCAGCGGCGTGATGGGCCCCGACGGCGACTGGTAGGCCGCACCGGTCAGGCCCTTGTCCAGTATGGCCCGCGCTGTGGCCACCAGGTCGGGACAGGTCAGCAGGACATGACCGCCCGGCTTGAGGACGCGGCGGAACTCGGCCAGCACAATCGCCACCTCATGCGGATAGACGTGCTCCAGATTGTGGGACGAATAGACCGCATCCATGGAGCCCGAGGCGACCGCGTGCATGTCGGTCATGTCGCCAACGATATCCGGCTCGTTGTCTACCGAGATGTCCAGCCGGATTTCCCGCCATCCCGGCTGACGGAAGCTGGCATGCAGCTTGAGCGGGTTGGGGATGCCCGGTCCAACATGAAGCACCAGCCGTTCGGGCTGGACCGCCGGCTCGGATACGAGGCTGTCTTGCGTCTGCATCTGTGAACCATATCAGAGGAACCGTCTGCGGCGGAAGCCCAGGGGCGTCCGGGCTGTGCTGGTGGCTGGAGGGCAGATCGCTCGTGACCCCATATCGCACCAGACGGTGAGAATTGCCTGTCAGGCCGCATGACCGTTGTCGGATCAAAGGCTGCTGTCGGCTGCCGACCCTTTGTAGACATCAACTAGCCTATGCCACCGGCGGACGCGTTGCAGTCCAGCAAGGCAGAAGGCGTGTCAGGCTGTCCCCGATTATCCGCGCGAAAGGCGCTGCGGACCCGCCTGTCAGTTCCGCCTTGTCAGTGAACAGGTTGCCTGCGAACAGGCCGTTGACCCGGATTTGGTAGGTGTTGTCATGGAGATAGCCCCGCCGCCCGATCAGCCTGCTCCCTGAGGGAGTCGGAAGCTCTGGCGCCTTCAGAGCGAACGCTGGAAGGCCCTCAAGCTGAACCAGGGATTCTTCGACTCCAGGACACCCGCGTGAGTCGGCAAACCGTTCGATTGACCGGGTCGAATTGCTGGCGCGCAGACGGGCGAACCAGACAGGACGGCGCTCTTGCCCCTCACCGAGCCACACCCAGTTAAACGCGATAGACACCGCAACGGGGCGCATATCTTCGTGAGCGGCCATTTCAACGACAGGCGGTGTGAAGGGCAGGGCATCAGTTCCACCCGCCTGAATGAAGTCGTCCGCGTTAGCGCCGCCTGCGGCGTCGCCTTGGCTGATCGGCGGAACGTGATCGAGCAGTCTGATGCGTGGATACAAAGGCGGTTCATTTGCCGCTTGAGCCAAAAGACCGACTGACAGAGCCAGGCTGGAAATAAACATCGACGCCTCCTCCGGCCAAAGTGGATGCAAGGACAGATGGCAGTCAACGCGATCAAAAAGGCCTGGATTTTCTCGTGTGATTATCGGCAGAGCCCGAACCACGACGTCTCCGGTCGGCTTTTGAGCGGGCAGCTTGGGTCGCAAACCCACCCCTTGGCCGCCGTTCGGCGGGGCCGGTGAGTCCGCCTTTGGGCCAGGAGCCAGAGACCTCTCCCCAGCCGTTGCGGCCATTGACTTGATCTGCCCTGCGAGCGTGCGTCAGCCGTCTCAGCAAGGCGCGCGAGCCGATACCACATTGTCTCGGAATGCTCGCCCGCTGCTCAGGTAGAGCGAGGGTACGACCGGAAAAATCCGCCCTCGGATTGAAAGCCGTGGTCCAACATCAGCCAGTTGAAATTGATCGAATGGGCCGCTCTCAAGCCGCTCCGCGCGCGATCCAGTCTGACCAGTCTGCCTGGAGCTCAGGAATCGTGCGGCGCAAGGTCGGATAGCGAACCTGAGACCCGAGCCACGCCTCAAAGGTGGAGCCGGCGGCCAGGGCGCGAGTAATCTCCGCGAAAACCGCTGCGTCCCCGGTCCGGTCGATCAGGTAATCGGCGAAAACGCGGACCTGATTGTAATAGGCCTCCTTGCTGTCCCCGCCCCCACGCACCGCAACGGATACGGTCGCAGCGCTACCGGAGCCGGACTCGACGGGCGGGACCGCTCGTCTTTGAGACGGATGTTGCCGCGTCAAAAAGTAATCCAGGTCACCGATCGACTCCGGCGCGAAACGCCCGGCCGGCTCAAGCGTGTTCCAGGTTTCGACGAACAGCCGGCGACGATCTTCCGCGAAAGACGCCCCTTCAGTCAGAACCGCAGCGCTTTCATCCATCCAGTCGGGGGCCGGTGAGCCATAGCCGTCGGGGGCAACACCGCTGTCTCGCCAGAAGACCGCATTGTACCAGACGTGCCCCAGTTCATGAGCAACGACGCCTTCCTGCTTGCTTTCAATAGACGACAGGACGACGGCTGTCTGGGCCGTCAGAGCGGCTTCCACCGCATCTGGCAATGTCCCGCTACCGCCCGCCAGGGCGAGCGCTTGCTGGCGGAGTGCAGTCGTCAACAGGCTGGCGACGTGTTTGGGCGACGGCCACGCCAGCACCGTCGAAAAGCCCGCCCTGTCCAGTTCGGCCAACGGCGGATCAGCGTCAAAGTAAAGGACGAGATAGGGTGGTATCGACTCTGAAAAGCCCCTCTTAAATGTCACCTCCGCAGCCTCCGCCTGAGCAAGGAGGAGGTCGGCACCAGCCTGTGTGTCCGACAGGGCCAGGCCGTTGGTGCCCTGAGCGCAGGTCTGGTAGCCGGGTGCGGCGCTTAGTGCGCCTGCACACGTCTGGCTCCCGTCGAGCTGGATCACGAGCGCTATGGTCTCGAGCAACATGCGGTCACCTCCAGGTCGTCCCGCAGGGTAACCTTTAGTCGTGAAGGTCGCAACGCGTCGCACTCGCGTGGGCGTCCTGTCCGGACGGAGGTGGGGTCTGGCTACGGTTGTAACCTCGTATCTCGCCTGGCCTTGTGGCGTCCGCCAACCCTCCCGTTGCCGACATTGCGAGGGTCCGTTTTCGGTGCCGCAGAGCCGGTAGGATGTGGGCAGCGAAGGCGATGTTTCGACGCCTCGCAGGCTCCCGTGCTGTACTGGCGCAACCACCCTTACCCTCAGGGGAAGGTGGTGGCTGGAGGCGGGATCGAACCGCCGACCTGTGGGTTATGAATCCACCGCTCTAACCATCTGAGCTACCCAGCCCAGCACAGCGCGCACCCGGGGACCGGTTGCGCGGGAGGCGTGCCTATATCGCTGACGCCCTTCGGGTTCAAGTCGCATTGACGGGGGTGTCGTGCGGCTGCTCGGTGCGACGGGCCGTCGCGGCGGGCCCTGCAAGCGGAACTGTAGCGCGACGGCGGGGTTGCGGGCATACCTGCCCGACACATTTTGACCGGAGATCCGCATGCGTCCCCTCGTCCTTGCCGCCTCGACCTCCCTGCTCGTGCTCGCTGCCGCCTGCGGGGCCAATGGCCAGACCCCCCCGACCGGCGCACCCGGAGAGCCTCTCGAGACCCGTCCCGCCAATGGGGCCAACCAGACCCCCGCCTTCCCGGGTCAGACCCGGGCCCCGGCCGTCCGCACCGAAGCTACCCTGAGCCACCGGGTGGTCGCTTCAGGTCTGGTGGAGCCCTGGGGGCTGGCGCTTCTGCCGGACGGTCGCTGGCTGGTGACCGAACGGCCCGGACGGATGCGGATCATCTCGGCCGAGGGTCAGGTCGGGGATCCGATCACCGGCCTGCCGGCCGTGGATCCGCGTGGTCAGGGCGGTCTGCTGGACGTGATCCTGTCGCCGACCTTTGCCGCCGACCGGATGATCTACTGGAGCTATGCCGAGCCGCGCGACGGGGGGAATTCCACCGCAGTCGCGCGCGGCGTGCTGTCGGCCGACGGGGCCTCTGTCAGCGGTGTTCAGGTCATTTTCCGCGCCCTGCCGGTCTATGACGGCGACAAGCATTTCGGATGTTCGCTGGCGTTCGACGCCGCCGGCCATCTGTTCGTGACCCTCGGCGAGCGCTCCGATGCCCCCATGCGCCCACAGGCCCAGCAGCTGGATTCGCATTTGGGCAAGGTCGTCCGCATCAACGCCGATGGATCCGTGCCGTCGGACAATCCCTTCGTCGGTCAGGCGGGAGCCCTGCCGGAGATCTGGTCGCTGGGGCACCGCAACGTCCAGGGCATTGCGATCCAGCCCGGTACCGGAGCTGTCTGGACCATCGAGCATGGCACGCGCGGCGGCGATGAGCTGAATCTGACCGAGGCCGGCAAGAACTATGGCTGGCCGATCATCGCCTACGGCGTCGAATACCGGGGCGCGGCCATCAATGAGGGCCTCACGGCGCGTGCGGGTCTCGAACAGCCGAACTACTACTGGGATCCGGTGGTCGCCCCGGGCGGACAGGCCTTCTACACCGGGGCCATGTTCCCGGGCTGGGAAGGCAACCTCCTGATCGCCGGCCTGGGGTCCAAACATCTCGCCCGCGTGGTGCTCGAGGGTGATCGGGTCGTGGGCGAGGAGCGGCTGCTGACCGATCTGGGCGAGCGGATCCGTGATGTCGCCGTCGCTGCCGACGGCGCGGTCTGGGTCGTCACCGACGAGACGGACGGCAAGCTGGTGCGGCTGGCAGCGGAATAGCCCGGCGTTCTCCCTCCCCTTTATGGGGAGGGAGCCAGATCCACTAGATGTGGATGGCGTGGCCGAGGGCCCGCAGCGAGGCCTCATGGAAGGCCTCGCCCAGGGTCGGGTGGACGTGGATGACGCCGGCGACGTCCTCCAGTACCGCGCCCATCTCCAGCATCTGGGCAAAGCTGTTCGACAGCTCGGCCACATGCTGGCCGACGGCCTGGACGCCCAGCAGCCGGTGGTCTGATTTCGAGGCCAGCACCCGCACGAAGCCGCCGTCCTCGCCCGCCTCGATGGCCAGAGCCCGGCCGATGGCCGCCAGGGGGAAGACGGCGGTGATCACGTCATCACGCCCCTCGACGTCCAGCGGCCCCAGTCCCGCCGAAACGATCTCCGGCTCGGTGAAACAGACGGCGGCGATCGTAACCGGGTCGAACCGGCGGTCCTTGCCGGCGATGATCTCGGCCACGATCTCGCCCTGGGCCGAGCCCTTGTGCGCCAGCATGGGTTCGCCGGTCAGGTCGCCGACAGCCCAGACATTCTTCATCGACGTGGCGCAGCGATCGTCGATCCTCACGAACGGCCCGGCCATGGCCACGCCCATGTTTTCCAGACCCCAGCCCTTCGTCCGTGGACGGCGCCCGACCGTGACCAGCACCTTGTCGGCGTCCAGTTGCAGGGGCTCGCCGTCCCTGGTCGTGATCGAAAGCTTCCCGTCCCCGAACCCGCCGGCCCGGGCCCCGAGGTGCAGCTCGACGCCATGGTCGGTCAGCCACTTCATGACCGGGTCGGTCAGGGCCTTGTCGTAGAGCGGCAGGATCCGGTCGGCCATCTCGACGATGGCGACCTGGGCCCCCAGCTTGCGATAGGCGATACCCAGCTCCAGTCCGATATAGCCGCCCCCGACCACGACCAGCCTGTCCGGCACGGCGTCCAGCGACAGGGCTTCGGTGGACGAGATCACGTCACCGCCGAATGGCAGGAAGGGCAGTTCGACCGGTTCGGAGCCCGTGGCGAGGATCACGTGTTCGGCCGTGATGGTGACAGGCCCGTCCGCGGTCTCGACACGGCAGGTCTTGGCGTCGTTAAAGGTCGCCCAGCCCTTGAGGACCTTCACCTTCGACTTCTTCAGCAGGGCCGCGACCCCGGCGTTCAGCTTGCGGACAATCCCGTCCTTCCAGGCGACGGTCTGGCCGAGGTCGATGGCGGGGGATGAGGCCGTGATCCCCAGCGTCCCGTCTGCGGCCGCCTTCGCCACCGTCTCGAACTTGCCCGCCGCATGGATGATGGCCTTTGACGGAATACAGCCGACGTTCAGGCAGGTCCCGCCCAGCCCGTCGCCCCCGTCCACCAGCACGGTGTCCAGCCCCAGCTGGCCGCAGCGGATGCCCGCGACATAGCCGCCGGTGCCGGCACCGATGATCAGGACTTTGGTTTTGATCTGCTGCATGTCTTTACCGCTCATCCCCGCGAAAGCGGGGACCCAGTCCTAAGGTGAGGCGATCCGGTCGGGATCGATAACGTGTTGGCGGCCAAACACCCGTCGCCCAAGGCACCGGGTCCCCGCTTTCGCAGGGATGAGCGGGACCGGGCGGGCTCTCACATCCACAGGGTCGCCGGATGCTCCAGCAGGCCCTTGATCCGCTGCACGAACACCGCCGCATCGTGGCCGTCGACGATGCGGTGATCGAAGCTGGACGACAGGTTCATCATCTTGCGCACGACCATCTGGCCGTTGCGGACCACGACCCGCTCCTCGATCTTGTTGGGGCCGATGATGGCGACCTCGGGGTGGTTGATGATCGGAGTGTGGACGATGCCGCCCAGCGTGCCCAGCGAGGTGATGGTGATGGTCGAGCCGGTAAGTTCCTCGCGTTTGGCCGAACCGTCCTTGGCCGCACCGCTGACCCGCGCGATCTCCAGCGCTGTCGCCCAGGGATCGAGGGATTCAGCGTGGCGAACCACCGGCACCATCAGGCCGTTCGGCGTCTGGGCGGCGATGCCGATGTGGATGGCAGCGTGGGTCGTCAGAATGCCCGCACCGTCGTCGTAGTGGCTGTTGATGGTCGGCTGATCACGCAGGGCCACGACCATGGCCCGGGCGATGAAGGGCAGCAGGTTCAGCTTCGGTTTCCCGGTGGTCCTGCCTTGCAGGTTCAGATGAGCGCGGAGCTCTTCCAGCGCCGTGACGTCGATCTCCTCGACATAGGTGATGTGAGGGATGCGCCGGACGCTCTCGGCCATCTTCTCCGCGATCTTGCGGCGCAGGCCGATAATGCGGGTCTCGGTGGATCCGTCGGCCCGGCTGTAGGCCGAACCGGCCGATGCTCCGGGTGCGGACGGTCCGCCTGCCCCGCGGGCAAGGAATGCGTCCAGATCGCCGTGATCGATCCGACCGGCCGGGCCCGAGCCGGGCACGAACTGCAGGTTCAGACCCAGTTCGCGGGCACGTTTGCGCACAGCCGGGCTGGCCAGGGGGCGGACGCCCGGGGTCTGGGCGGTGCGGGCGACCGGGGCGGCGACGACAGGCGCGGCCTTCGGCGTCTGGACGTCGGGGGCCGGCGCGGCCCTGGCGGGGGCCGGAGCGGCGGCCACGACCTTCGGTGCGGCGGCGACATTGCCCGCCCCGGCGACATCGAAGCTGACCAGCGGGCCACCGACGGGAACCTGCTGACCGGCCGCGCCATGCAGGGTGGTCACCACGCCGGCGACGGGGCTGGTCAGCTCGACCGTGGCCTTGTCGGTCATGACCTCGGCCAGCAGCTGGTCTTCCTCGACCGCATCGCCGACCGCGACATGCCAGGCGACCAGTTCAGCCTCGGCCGTGCCCTCGCCCACGTCGGGCAGTTTGAAGACATAGTTGCCGGAAGACGACGGTGCGGTGGCCAAGAGCCCCTCCGTCACTCCGCTATCGCTTGGTGCCTCCTCCCCATTCTGCGAATGGGGAGGAGACGCGGACACGTCCGTCTCCTCCCCGTCCGCGTCTGCGGATGGGGAGGTGGCATCGCCCTCTTGGGCGATGACGGAGGGGCTCTGGGCCGCGGACTCGCTGTGCCCCGCCCCCTCGACCTCGAACTCCACCAACGGTCCGCCGACCGGCGACATCAAGCCGGGCTCGCCGTGCAGGGCCGTGACGACCCCGGACACGGGCGAGGTCAGCTCGACCGTGGCCTTGTCCGTCATGATGTCGGCCAGGATCTGGTCCTCCTCGACCCGGTCGCCGACCTTGACGTGCCAGCCGACCAACTCGGCCTCGGCCGTGCCTTCGCCCACGTCGGGCAGTTTGAACACGAAACGTCCCATCAGCGGCTCCCTCCGCTCATGACCGATTTCAGCGCCGTCGCGACCCGTTCCGGTCCGGGGAAATACTCCCACTCAAAAGCGTGCGGATAGGGCGTGTCCCAGCCGCAGACGCGGGTGACCGGCACCTCGAGGTGGTAGAAGCAGCGCTCCTGCACCAGGGCCGACAGCTCCCCTCCGTACCCGGACGTTTTCGGGGCTTCGTGCACAATCACGCAGCGGCCGGTCTTTTTCACGCTGGCCTCGATGGTCTCTATATCCAGCGGCACGAGGGTGCGCAGGTCGATGACCTCGGCGTCGATCCCGGCGTGCTCGGCCCCGGCCAGCGAGACCCAGACCATGGTGCCGTAGCACAGGATGGTGACGTCGCTGCCCTCGCGCATGATCCGCGCCTTGCCGATCGGCTCGACGTATTTGCCGGTCGGGACCTGGGCCAGGGCCTGGGCCTTCCACGGCGAAACCGGGTTCTTGTGCCAGCCGTCGAACGGGCCGTTGTACAGCCGCTTGGGCTCCAGGAAGATGACCGGGTCGTCGTCCTCGATCGCGGCGGTCAGCAGGCCCTTGGCGTCATACGGGTTGGACGGAATGACGACTTTCAGGCCCGCGATATGGGTGAACAGGCTCTCTGGCGACTGGCTGTGCGTCTGGCCGCCGAAGATGCCGCCGCCATACGGGCTGCGGATGGTGATGGGGCTGGTGAACTGTCCGCCCGAGCGATAGCGCATCTTGGCCGCCTCGCTGACGATCTGGTCGTAGGCCGGATAGATGTAGTCGGCGAACTGGATCTCCACGACCGGGCGCAGGCCATAGGCCCCCATGCCGATGGCGGCGGCGACGATGCCGCATTCGCTGATGGGTGCATCGAAGCTGCGGGTCAGGCCGTGGGTCTGCTGCAGCTGGTCGGTGACGCGGAAAACCCCGCCGAAATAGCCCGCGTCCTCACCGAAGCTCAGGACGTCCGGATCTTCCGCCATCTTGACGTGCAGGGCCGAGTTCAGCGCCTGGATCATGTTCATCGGCATGACCGCAGCAGCGGTCGGAGCCTCGGAGGCCGGAGCGTCGTTTTGATCGACCATGTCGGGCTCGATGCCGTCAGTGCGGTCGGCCTCGGAATAGACCTCGCTCATACCCCCACCTCCCGGCGCTGTTCGACCAGGCGCCAGTCCTCGGTGGCATAGACCTCCTCGAACATCGTTTTCACCGACGGGCGCGACTGGCCCAGGGTGCCGATGGCCTCGGACGCCTTGCCGGCGGCCCGGACCTCATCCACCGCCTCGGCCTCGGCCGCGGTGTGGTCGTCTTCCGACCACTCGCCCAGGGCGATCAGATGCTGCTTCAGCCGGGCGATCGGATCGCCCAGCGGCCATTTCTCGTGCTCGTCGCCGGGGCGATAGCGGCTGGGATCGTCGGACGTCGAATGGGGGGCCCCGCGATAGGTGAACAGCTCGATCACGGTTGCACCCTGATTGCTGCGTGCCCGTTCCTCGGCCCACTGGGTGGCGGCCCAGACCGCCAGGAAGTCGTTGCCGTCGACGCGCAGGGCGGGCAGGCCGTAGCCGATCGCCTTGGAGGCGAAGGTCGTCTCCATCCCCCCGGCGATGCCCTGGAAGGAGCTGATGGCCCACTGGTTGTTGACGATGTTCAGGATCACCGGGGCCCGGTAGACCGCCGCAAAGGTCAGGGCGTTGTGGAAGTCGCCCTCGGCCGTGGCCCCGTCGCCGATCCAGGTGATGGCGATCTTGTCGTCGCCCTTGTAGGCGGAGGCCATGGCCCAGCCGACCGCCTGCGGCACCTGGGTGCCCAGATTGCCGCTGATGGTGAAGAAGCCATAGTCCTTCGCCGAATACATGATCGGCAGTTGGCGGCCTTTGATCGGATCCGAGGCGTTGGAATAGATCTGGTTCATCATATCGACCAGCGGATAGCCGCGCGCGATCAGCAGCCCCTGCTGACGATAGGTCGGAAAGCCCATGTCCTCGCGTGACAGGATCATGCCCTGGGCGACCGCGATGGCCTCCTCGCCGGTGCATTTCATATAGAAGCTGGTCTTGCCCTGGCGGTGGGCCCGGTGCATCCGGTCGTCGAAGGCGCGGGTCAGGATCATCGCCTTCAGACCCTTCTTGAGGGTCTCCGCATCCAGTCGCGGATTCCACGGCCCAACGGCCTGACCCTCATCGTCCAGAACGCGGACGAGCCGGAAGGCCAGATCCAGCATCTGGACCGGGCGGGCATCCACCGGCGGGCGGTCCACCGCTCCGGCGACATCAAGCTTCAGGTGGCTGAAATCGGGTGCGTCACCGGGCCGACCCGTGGGTTCGGGCACGCGCAGGCTCAGCGGCTGGGTATTCCTGGTCATTCCATCCTGCCGTTCGGTTGATCCGACCGCACTCTTCTGGCGGCTGGATAGCATGGGTGCGAAATGAAGGCTCGCCTATTTTCGCCTTGCGTCAAGCGGTTTGAGGGTATTTTATTGCGCAATAACGAGAAACGGAGGAACGCCTTGGCTGACGAACTGGATCCTATCGATGCGCGAATTCTGGACATCCTGCAACAGGATGCCGGATTGTCGGTCGCGGACGTGGCCGAACGCGTCGGACTGTCGGCCTCGCCGTGCTGGCGCCGCATCAAGAGACTGGAGGATAGCGGCCTGATCCGCAAGCGGGTCACCCTTCTGGACGCCGGTCTGCTGGGTCTGGACTTCGAGGTCTATGCCATCGTCAAGCTCAGCCTGCCCTCGCGCGAGAACCTGGATCTGTTCGAGGCGGCTGTCGCCCATTGGCCCGAGGTGGTGCAGTGCGCCACCATCACCGGGCGTGAGGACTATGTGCTGCGGATCATCACCTCGGACATGCATGCCTTCGACAAGTTCCTGCGCGACAAGCTGCTGACGCTGGGCATCGTGTCGGACTGCGAGAGCCATATCGTGACCCGCGGCGTGAAGAATGTGACGACCCTGCCGCTCGGCATCATCACCCCACACGTCAACTGAGCCCTGTTGCCAATCCCCGGGTTGGTTTCAGCCTTGTCGCAGGCCATGGTCGTGATGCCCCGTCCCGGATTTGACATGAATATTGCGGCCGTTCTGGTCATCAGCCTGTTGGCCGCGCCGGCTATGGCGGCCCCGGCGTGGCATGAGCCGACACCGGTTGCGGATACGGCTGAATCCGACGTCGCGGCTTTCCGGCGCCTTCGCTCAGAGGCCGTGGCGGCGGCCGGAGCTGACGATCTGACGACCGCGGCTGCGCGGCTGGCCGAGGCCGATGCGCGGCT
>JAIEQA010000103.1 GCA_019748095.1 Caulobacteraceae bacterium
TCCACCTCGACCAGCCGGGCCCCCAAGGCCCGCACCGCCAGCTTCTTTTCTTCGGACTGAGTGCGCGGCATCACGATCACGGCGGGATGCCCCAGAGCGGCCCCCACCAGGCTGAGGCCGATTCCGGTGTTTCCGGCTGTGCCCTCCACGACCGTGCCACCGGGGCGCAGTTCGCCGGATGCCCGGGCGCGCAGGATGATGGACAGGGCGGCCCGGTCCTTGATCGACTGGCCGGGGTTCAGGAACTCGGCCTTGCCGAGGATTTCGCACCCGGTCGCGTCCGACAGACGGTTCAGTCGGAGCAGGGGGGTGTGACCGATCAGGTCGACAACGGAACGTCGGATGGTCAAGGCGGTGTCTCTGGAGCGAAGGAAAACCGGGTCGGTCAGACGGCCGCGAGCGCGCGGCGACCCAGATGTATACCGCATTCGGTCTTGGCAGCACCTGACCAGCGGCCGTTGCGGGACTCTTCACCCGCACCGACGGCCCGGGTACAGGGCCAGCATCCGATCGATGGATAGCCTTCGGTACTGAGCGGGTGGCGTGGCAGATCCGCTGCGTCCATGGCGGCCTGAAGGCGGTCCGGCGTCCAGTCATGAAGCGGATTGACCCGGATACGGTCCTCGAAGACCTCGAAGGCCCGCAGGCTCTGGCGTTCCGGTGTCTGATACCGTTTGCGGCCGGTGATCAGGACGTTGATCCCCGCCAGTGCCCGTTCCAGCGGGCGAACCTTGCGCAGCTCGCAGCAGGCGTCCGGGTCGGCTCGCCACAGGTCTTCACGGGGATCCAGCAGGGCGCGCTCGCCGGGGTCAGGCGTCACAATCCGCACGTCCGTGAGTCCCAGCCGTTCGGTCAGGGCCTTGCGATAGGCCAGGGTCTGCAGGAAATGCATTCCGGTCTCGAGAAAGATGACCGGGGTCGAAGGATCGATCCGCGCGACGGCGGCCAGCAGCACCGCCGCCTCGGCTCCGAACGAGGACAGGACGGCGGGCTTGCGGCCCAGATCGGGGTTCAGCGCCGCCCGCAGAATGTCGTCGGCGTCGGCGTCGCGGGTTTGCCGGTTCAGTCGTTCGACGACGGTTTCCGGAGCCTCGGCTGCCGCTCGCCGACGCCAGATCGGAACCAGCTGATCCACTGCCGGCTGATAGGCGGCGCTGAAGACCTGGTCCATCCGTGTCCAGGCTTCGACATCGGCCCCGTCCCCCAGAACGACCGCGTCAAAGCCCGAGCGCCGCAAATGGCGGGCCTGATCGGGAATGAGCCGCCCTGAAGCGATCAGCCGGCCTTGCCAGCCGCGTTCACGCAGGATGGCGGCCAGGGAAAACCCGCGCCCGTCCCGAAAGGCGTCGAACTCCAGCACCAGCACAGTCGCGTCCTCGATCGCGGCCTCGACCTCGGCCAGAGGCGTCGTCACTGGCAGCCGGACGCCGTCGGGAATGTGATCAAGCCACTGCATCAAGCGCTCCATAGATGGCCTCCCGGAACGGATCAGCGCCAAGCCGGCGAACGGTCTGGAGGAAGGTCTCACCCTCGCTTCGCACCTCGAGATAGCGGTCCAGCGCGCGTCCAACCGCCGGGGCGACCTCGTCGGCTGCGAGGCTGCGCCCGACGATCTCGCCCAGCGCGGCCGTCTCATCAGGAGAGCCGCCGACCGTGATCTGGTAGTATTCCTCGCCCTTCCGATCGACGCCCAGAACCCCGATGTGCCCGACATGGTGGTGGCCGCAGGCGTTGATGCAGCCGCTCATATTGACCCGGATCGGACCCAGTCGTTCCTGATAGTCGAGATCGGCCAGACGCGCGGACAGGGCCTGGGCCACCGGAATCGAGCGGGCGTTGGCGAGGCTGCAGTAGTCGAGGCCCGGGCAGGCGATGATGTCGGTGACCAGATCCGCGTTCGGGGTCGCGAGCCCGGCCTCGACCAGTTCGCGCCACAGGGTCGGGGTGTCGTCCAGACGGACGTGGGGCAGGACCAGGTTCTGCTCATATGCGGCCCGGACCTCGTCGAACGAGAACTGTTCGGCGAGGTCGGCAACCCGCTCCATCTGATCGGCCGTGATGTCGCCCGGCACGCCTCCGGGGGGCTTCAGCGACAGGACCACGCTGGCATAGCCAGGCTGGCGATGCCGCCGGATGTTGTTTCGCGAGAACCGTGCGAAATCGGGATCGGCCAGAACCGCCCGGTCGAAGGCTCCGCTGGTCCTGGGCAGGTCGTCGAACGGGGGCGGCGCGAAATAGTCGCGGATGCGGGCGACCTCGGCCTCCGGGACCCTCAGGTCTTCATGCCGCAGGGTGGCGAAATGGCGTTCGACTTCCTCGCGGAAGGCGTCGATGCCCAGCGACGCCACGAGGATCTTGATCCGGGCCTTGTGGATGTTGTCGCGCCGTCCCAGCAGGTTCCAGGCCCGCAGGATGGCAGTCAGATGGGCCAGCAGGTCGCGACCCTTGACGGCGGGCGCGATCTCCCGGGCGATGTGGGGCAGCCGCCCCTGACCGCCACCGACGAAGACCCGGAAGGCCGTCTCGCCGTCCGCGTCGCGGATCAGCTGCAGACCGACATCGTGGGTCCGGATGGCCGCCCGGTCCTTGTCCGCCGCGATCACCGCGATCTTGAACTTGCGCGGCAGGAACGAGAACTCCGGATGGATCGTCGACCACTGGCGCAGGATCTCGCACCAGGGGCGGGGGTCCTCGATCTCGTCGTCGGCACAGCCGGCGAAGACGTCGGTGGTCACATTTCGGATGCAGTTTCCCGAGGTCTGGATGGCGTGCATCTCGACCTCCGCCAGTTCCGACAGGATCGCGGGCATGTCGCTGAGCGCGGGCCAGTTGAACTGGATGTTGGTCCGGGTGGTGAAGTGGCCGTAGCCCTTGTCATAGACCCGTGCGATGTGGGCAAGACGGCGCATCTGCCGGCTGTTCATCGTGCCGTAGGGGACCGCGACGCGCAGCATATAGGCGTGCAGTTGCAGATAGACGCCGTTCATCAGACGCAGGGGTTTGAACTCGTCCTCGGTCAGCCGGCCGGACACCCGGCGCGAGACCTGATCGCTGAATTCCTCGATGCGCTCGCGCACCAGCGCCGTATCGAACTCGTCATAGCGGTACATCAGGCGTGACCCAGGCTGTGGCCGACGGTGGGGCCCTGTGCGCGGATCTGCTCCTTGAACCGGTCGCGGCCCGAGGGCCGCCCCGCCTCGACTTCGACGAGATAGGGATTGACGAAGGTGGCGGGGGCCTGGGCTGCGCGCGACAAGGCCAGAGCGGCGGCCTCATCCTCGAACTGACCCGCCCGATCCAGCGTCTCGACCGGTTCGCCCGAGGGGGCGACATAGATGACCCGGCCGTCGGACAGACGGTTGGCGGTCACGATCTTCATGCCGCAGCCTCGTGCTGGACAGCCTGCGACTGCGCCCAGGCCGCGACTTCGCCGATGATCAGCAGGGCCGGGCTGACGACCTGTTCGCGGGTCACCAGCCGCGCCAGTCCGTCCAGCCGTCCGGTCAGGACGCGCTGATCCGGCCGTGATCCGTTCTCGATGATCGCCACCGGCGTATCAGGCGCGCGGCCGGCCTCGATCAGGCCGGTCTGAACGGAGGCGGCACCGGCGACGCCCATATAGACCGCCAGCGTATGGTTTGGGGCCGCCAGCGTGCTCCAGTCCGGTCCCAGCGTACCGGGTCGGGTCTCGGCGGTCACAAGGGTCAGGGCCTGGGCCTCGTCCCGGTGGGTCAGGGGGATGCCGGCGGCGGCCGCGCAGCCGAGGGCCGCCGTGATGCCGGGTACCACGATGACCTCGATGCCGGCCGCTCTCACCGCCTCCAGCTCCTCGCCGCCCCGGCCGAACACGAAGGGGTCGCCGCCCTTCAGCCGGACCACCCGGTGACCGGCCCGGGCCTCGGCGATCATCAGGGCCGCGATCTCGTCCTGCGGCACCGAGTGTTCGCCGCGCCGCTTGCCGACATAGATCCGGCGGGCGTCCCGACGGGCCCGGTCCAGCACGGCGACAGGGGCGAGGCGGTCGTGGATGATGACGTCGGCGTCCTGAAGCGCCCGCAGGGCCTTCAGCGTCAGAAGCTCGGGATCGCCTGGTCCGGCCCCGACCAGATGCACGGCCGCCTGACCGGTCTCGGGGCGGTTCAGCAGCCGCAGCATTTCCCGCCGGGCCTCGGCCGTGCGGCCCTCGACCGCCAGATCGGCCGCCGCCCCCCGGAACGCCGTCTCCCAGAACCGGCGCCGGGTCATGAAGTCGGGCAGGGTGGAGATCACCGTATCGCGGATCTCTTCGGCCAGACGGGCCAGCCGGTCCAGACCCTGGGGCAGGGCGGCCTCGACCCGGGACCGGACCTCGCGGGCCAGAACGGGGGCCACGCCGCCGGTGGCGATGCCGATCACTACCCCGTCCCGGTCAATGAAGGCGGGGGTGTGGAAATCGCTCAACCCGGGTTGATCCACGACATTGACCTGGGCCCCGGCAGCACGGGCCAGCCGCGCCAGCCCGGACGCCTGCTCCCGGTCGCCGAGGCCAATGAAGACCAGCCGGGCCCCGGCCAGATCCTCCGCCGACGGCCAGCGCGCGATGCGTTCGTCACCGGCAGGGATGTCGGGGCCGGCGAACCATTTAAGGGCGGCCTCCGACCCGTCGAACAGCCGCGCCTTGGCGGCCGCCGCTTCGCCGTCACCGATGATGACGACCGGGGTTCCCGGCAGGGGAATGGAGGCGAGAAAGACACGCATCGAACCATTTTCCGGCGCTCTGACGGCCGGGCTTCCGCCTTCTGCCTAGAGTCTGGCGTCCGTCCCCGACAAACGAGATTGTCTTTGTCTGCTCTTTAGCTTTTCTATCAGCGATGATCCGAACCCTCCTTCCCCTGAACGCCCTGCGTGTCTTTGAAAGCGCTGCGCGACATCTCAGCTTCTCGCGTGCGGCGGAAGAACTGGCCGTCACCCCCGGCGCGGTCAGCCAGCAGATCCGCCAGCTGGAGGACATCGTGCGCGGGCCGCTGTTCCTGCGCGAGGCCCGGGGGCTGCAGCTGACCGACCTGGGCCGGTCGGCCCTACCGCTGGTGGCCGAGGGGCTGGACCGGTTGAGAGACGCCTCGTCCCTGCTGCGCGAGCCGCCGCGACGGCGTCAGATCTCGATCAGTGTCGCGCCGTCGTTCGCCTCGAAATGGTTGATGCCCAGGCTCGACGACTTTCACAGCCAGCACCCGGAGATCGAGGTCTGGGTCTCGGCGGACATGGAGCCGGTCTCCTTCGACCAGGGCCAGATCGATCTGGCGATCCGCTACGGCCCGGGCCAGTATCCCGGCCATGTGTCCCAGCGTCTGCTGATCGAGAGCGTCCTGCCGGTCTGCGCGCCGGCGCTCATGCAGGGTCCGCATCCGATCCGCACGCCGGTGGACCTGATCCATCACAGCCTGCTGCACGACATGTCGGGAGATCAGGACCCCGGCCGTCCCGACTGGCCGATGTGGTTGATGGCGCGCGGGGTTCGCCATGGCGATGCGCGTCGGGGTTCACGCTTCAGTGAGTCCTCGATGCTGGTCGAGGCGGCGGTGGCCGGTCGTGGCGTCGCCCTCGCGCGGCGGACCCTGGCCCAGGCTGACCTCGCCGCCGGCCGACTGGTCGCGCCGTTCCACGATGGTGGCGCGATCGTCGCCTTCGCCTACCATCTGGTCCACCCGAGGGATCGCTCTCTGTCGCCCAGCGCCCGAGCCTTCACCGACTGGCTGAAACGTCAGGCGGCGTTCCACGAGACCGGAATGGACCAGCTCTGACCAATCTCGTCGGCGACGATGCTGTTATGCTGCGGACTTCGCGCGGCCGGCCAGCTGTAGCCATCGTGTACGTCGGTCGAATGCCCGGGTGTCGGGTCAACTTTCATGCCTTGTCTCAGGAGACCCGCAAGTATGGCGACGCGGCCGTTTGATTTTCGGAACACTGCCGGTCGAACCCTTTCGGGCGCGCTGGAAACGGGGGCGGCCTTTCCGGGCACCTGGGCCGTGTTCGTCCACTGTTTCACCTGCGACAAGACCTCGCTCGCGGCGACCCGCATCTCCCGCGCCCTTGCCGGTCTGGGGATCGGCGTCCTCCGCTTCGACTTCACCGGTTTGGGGGAGAGCGAGGGGGAGTTCGGAACCGGGCTTTCGGGTGATGCGGCGGACGTGGCCTGCGCCGTTCGGGCCATGGCAGCGGCCGGCATGCCGCCGGGGCTCCTGATCGGGCACAGTTTCGGCGGTGCCGCTGTGCTCGCCGCAGCCGGTGCGCTTGAAACAGTCGTCGCCGTCGCCGTGATCGGCACGCCGTTCGACGCGGAACACGTGCTCGCCCACGTTGGCCCGCAGCTGGACGGAGTGGGGCCGGGTCGACGGATCCCGGTCTCGATCGCCGGGCGGTCGTTCGAGCTCGGCGCGGACTTCGTCGACGATCTCCGCTCACACAACCAGGGGGACCGGATCGCCGGACTGGGGCGCGCCCTGTTGATCCTGCATTCGCCGGTGGACGATATCGTCTCGATCGACAATGCCGCCGCGATCTTTCAGGCTGCCCACCACCCGAAGAGCTTTGTCTCTCTCGATCAGGCCAGTCATCTGCTGACCGGCAAGGCGGATTCGGACTATGCGGCCGCTGTGATCGCGGCCTGGGCCAGCCGCTTTGTCTCCGGGGTGCCGGTGGGGACGGGTGAAGCCCCGGCTCCCGCCGAGGGCCTTCGGGTCGAGGAAACCCGGGCTGGCGCGTTTCAGGTGCGTGTCACCACGGAGTCGGGCAGCTTTTTCGCCGACGAGCCGGTCAGTGTCGGCGGCCTCGGCTCCGGCCCGACGCCCTATGACCTGCTCAGCGCGGGCCTCGGGGCCTGTACTGCGATGACCTGTCGTCTGTATGCGGACCGCAAGGGCTGGCCTCTTGATCGTGTCGTCGTCGAGGTCGGCCATGTCGCGAAGACCGCTTCCGCTCCGGACCGGTTTACCCGTCGGATCGGTTTTGAAGGCTCTCTGGACGAGACGCAGCAAGCCCGTCTGTTTGAGATGGCCGATCGTTGCCCGGTCCATCGCACCTTGACCGAGAGCGCAACAGTCGAGACCGAAAGACTGGGTCCCGGAGCCTCGAAGGAGGGTGTGCCGGACCGGCCGGAGGACCATCGGGACCGTATGGAGGATCAGTGCCGGGCGCAGGATCACCCGTCGTGACCGGGCAGGGGTGAGCCAGCACATCAGCAGAGCCGTTTCAGCAACCTGACGAGGACCTGGGGCCGCTGCCAAACAGGGCTGGGTCGCAGCACTGAGCGGTTGCCGTGCGGCTGTTCTGTCGACCTCTTCATGAAGCCGACCAGGCGGGCTCTGCATCCGGCTTGGTTAACACCTCGTTCAGCGACGCGGACCAGACTGGACGAATCCTATGGAGCGCCCTGTGATGTCTGCCGCCGAGGCCCTGAAGGCGTTGACCTCCACGCCCACGCTGGAGGAGGGCTGTGCCGCTCTTGCGCGCGGTGACACCGCCGAGGCGATCGAACTCCTTTATGCCGTCACCCAGGCCCAGCCTGCGGACCATGAGAGCCGCTACTGGCTGTACAGCGCCCTCGTCGCCGGGGGACATCCCGAACTGGCCGGCCAGATCCTCGCAGACGCCCGGAACCTGCACGCAGTGACGGTGATCCGCAGTCTGGGCGGCAACATGGAGCGGTTCCGCACCGATCCGGCCTACTGCGCGACCCTCGGTATGCAGTTCTACGAGGCGAAGCTGATGGGGCCGGCGACCCTCGCGCTCGGCCGGGCGCTCGACCTCGAAAAGCCGGATCCGTCCGTGATGATCAGCTACGGCCTGTCCCTGCAGCACCAAGGGCGGATGGAAGAAGCGATCGCCGTCTTCACCGCCGCGGCCGAGATCTTTCCGACCGCGGCGATCCACGCCTTTCTGATCTATCCGCTGTTCCATGCGCCAGATCGCCTGAAACGCGTCTCGGAGGAGGCGCGCAAATGGGCTGGCCTGCACGCCGCGCCGCACACGCCGAAGACCGTGATGTTCGCCGGCGAGCGGACCGCCAACCGGCGTCTGCGCATCGGCTATGTCGGCCCCAGTTTCACCCGCAACCAGGTGTCCCAGTTCCTGATGCCGGTGCTGGAGGCCCACGATCCGTCGGCGGTCGAGGTGTTCCTCTACTGCGCCGACCCGGCGGGCGAGCGGGGCTTGCCGGAGCACTGCAAGGTGCGGGCGATTGGCGGCGTGGCCGACGCCGACGTGGTCAAACGCATCCGTGCCGACAAGATCGACATCCTGATCGATGTATGGGGCCACACGGCGGGCAGCCGTCTGCCGGTCTTCGGTCATCGCCCCGCACCGGTCCAGGTCGCATGGATCAACTTCGTCCAGACCACAGGTCTTGAGACCATGGACTATGTCCTGCACGCCGACAGTATGGCGGTGGAGGGGACAGCCCGGTATTTCACCGAACAGGTCTGGCCGATCGGGCCCATCGTCACGCCTTGCCGCCTGTCGCCCGACCGCCAGCCGGCCAGCCCGACCCCGGCCCTGAAGACCGGCCGCGTCACCTTCGGGTCGTTCAACAACCCGGCCAAGATCAGCGAACCGACCGTCCAGGCCTGGGCCCGCATCCTGTGCGCCCGCCCGGCCGACCGGCTGGTGCTCAAATACGGCTACTACGCCGATCCGGTCCTGCAGCGCGTCACCCGGGCGCGGTTTGCGGCCTATGGCGTCGATCCGGACCAGCTGGAGTTCCGGGGTCACACGACCGGGGTCGACTACTGGCGTGAGTTCGCCGACATCGATCTGGCGCTGGACCCCTCGCCGTGCCCGGGCGGCACGACCTCCTGCGACGCGCTGGCCAGCGGCGTTCCGGTGCTGACCCAGTGGGGCGACGACTTCTTCTCGCGCATCGGCGTGCCCGTCGTCCTGCCCTGTGGTTTGCCGGAACTGATCGCCGACGACTGGGACGACTACGTGCAGCGCGCCCTCGACCTGACCGCGGACGTCCAGGCGCTGGAGGCCCTGAGGCGCAAGACACGCGCCGGCTTCGAGACCTCGCCCTATCGCGACGAGACGGGTTTCACCCGCAATCTGGAGGACATCTTCCGCCAGATGTATGCTCGCTGGCTGGAGACGGGACGATGAGCGGGGACAGGGTGCTCCAGGTCCCGGCCCGGCTGATCGATGGCGTCATCACGCCGGACATGGCCATGACGGATCTGCGCAACGAGGTCATGGAGGCCGGCCGGATCGTGATGCTGAAAGGGGTCTTCACCGACGCCGCCGCCACTGCGGTTCGGACCGCAGTCGCCGACTGGGGCCGCACGACCCCCCTGGCCGAGGTCGATGACTTCGCCGGAAACTATCATCGCC
Source organism: Caulobacteraceae bacterium (assembly GCA_019748095.1). Classification (GTDB taxonomy): domain Bacteria; phylum Pseudomonadota; class Alphaproteobacteria; order Caulobacterales; family Caulobacteraceae; genus Brevundimonas. The sequence goes on from JAIEQA010000103.1 coordinate 9,358, forward strand.
GCCGCTGCATGATCTCCCGTTTGCAACAGGCCCCGCACGTCTTCCACGATTACAATTTCAATGTCCTGGACGAGGCTCCGGATGTTGTGCGGGACGCACTGACGTCCCTGTTCGAACCCTTGCGCGGCCTCTATCGCGACCTGACGGGCACGGAGACGACTTTCGCAGTGCCCGACTCCGGTCCCTATGTTCACCCCCAGCTGATCCACTATCCCGCCGGCGGCGGCTTCTTCGCCCGGCACTGGCACAATCTGGAGCCGCAGCAGCTGGGCTTCATCGTCTCCCTGTCGAAGCGGGGCCGTGACTACCGGAACGGCGGCACGGTGTTCGAGATCGGCGACGACCGGGTCGAGACCGAGACGGTCCAGGACATCGGCGACATCTGCCTGTGGCGCTACGACCATCCCCACTGGGTCACCCAGTCCGATCTGGGCGACAAGTTCGACTGGAACAGCGACGCCGGGCGCTGGGTCGCCACCTATGCCTATTTTGATCCGCGTGGCTGAGGTCTTTCCATGAGCACGGCCATTCGAGACGGCAAGTACCGCTGTCCCCAGTGCAGCGGTGCCGATTTCGACATCACCTCGACCCGCTGGACCTGCACCGGCTGTGGACGGGGCTACGCCTGCGTCGCCGGTATGCCCAGGCTGTTCCTCGACGAGCGGCTGGGGGCCCATGACCGCAAGCTGCGCGACACCTTCTATGACGGGCTGTTCGGCCAGTTCTATCAGGTGATGATGCCGGTGATCGTCATGCCGGTGCGGCCCTGGTCCCTGGCCTGGCCCTACTGGCTGGCGTGGGGCGTGACCTGGCTGATGCTGGTCGGTCTGGCCGTCGCCGGCGCGACCTTCCTGATGACCCCGGGCGAAGGGGGTGCCGCCCTGATCCCGCTCGGCCTGCTGGCGGCCCTCGTCCTGTTCCTTGTGCGCAACCGCTATCTCGGCTGGCTGATGCTGCTGGCCGCGCCGTTGAAGTGGGTCCAGTCCGGCAAGCCCTGGCGTGCGGATGAGAGTTTCGCCGAAGTCCATGCCCGGGTTCTTGAGCCCCTGCGGACGGCCGGCCGACGACTTCAGGTGCTGGATGTGTCCACCGGCTCCTGCAACTCGCTGTATCGCCACGGCTGGATGTCACTGGATGCCGACTACACCGCCATCGACCTGTCCGAGACGATGCTGAAACAGGGCAATGCCGCGATGGCCGGCTACGGCGTCGGTGTCGATCTGGTGCTGGGCGACGCCGTCGACCTGCCGTTCCAGCCGGACCGGTTCGACGTGGTGCTCAGCTATGGCGCGGTCAACGGCCTGACCGATCCGGCGAAGGCCATCGCCGAGATGGCCCGCGTCGCGAAACCCGGCGGCGTCCTGCTGTTCCTGGACGAGCAGATGTATCCGTCGGCGGGCCCGATCGAGCGGGCCTATTTCCACCGCGTCCTGTCCAGCCACAACGTCATCCACCACTGCCCGGTGGAGAGCTTCCCGGCCAGTCTGACCGAGGTGACCGTGGCCCAAGTCTATCAGTTCTACTACATCTGCACGGCCCGGAAGGCGGCGTAAGACCGGGGCTCAGGCCAGCTGGATGAACATGGCCCCGCCGGCGACGAAATGGCGGCGGGCGCGGGCTCCGTAGTCCGCCAGCGCCCGGTCGGCGACGCGTCTGGGACCATCACCGTGCGGCCAGTGGTAGTCGTCGAAGATGATCCAGCCGCCCGGGAGGACGTGGGGCCCCCACAGCGCGAAGTCCTGGGCCACGGCCGCCTCGTCGTGATTGCCGTCCAGATGCAGCATGGCGATCGAGCCGGTCGTCTGCGTGGTACCGAACTCGGCCGACCGCACCTCGCGCTCGCGGACATACAGGGCCGCGGCCTCGGCCGAGGTCAGGCGCAGATAGTTGAATGGCCGGGTCGCGCAGCCGGCCATGGCCACGAGGAACCCCTGATAGACGACCTCCCAATCCCAGCCTCCGGAGGCCTGCTGGATATGCTCGGGGGCGTCGGTCTGGACCGACAGGCCGAGGTCCCAGGGATCGACGCACAGGGTGGTGCCAATCCCGCACCAGGCCGCCACACGGTTCAGGACATAGCTGCTCTTGCCGAACAGGGCACCTATCTCGACCACATCTCCCTTCGGCGCGCCGGGCAGAACGCCGCAGATCGCCAGCATCTTCTCACGCGCGCATTCGCCATGGATCGTCTCGGCGGTGTTGAGCAGGCCACCCAGAACCGATGCCGGCAGGAGGCAGGGGGCTTCGCCCCAGCCCGAGGCCGCTGCGACAGCCGCCTCTCCGTCGGCAAGGGCGGCGCGCACCCGGTCCATCTGCCGCTCGAACGGTCCCGATCCCCAGAGCGTCAGACCCGGAAGCCGTGCTGGCAGGGTCTGTTCCAGCAGATGGAAGGTCGGGGCGTGCGGTGTGAACAAGGTGGTGACGCCGTGGCGTTCCACCAGCGCGGCCAGGGCATCGAGAAAGCCGGCCTCTCCGATGAAGGGCAACCGTTCCCAGGTATCGAAACTCGCCGCATTGGGGTCCTGCTCCAGCGAGGAGGCGCCGACGGTCGGACGGCCCCATTGTCGCGCCTCGGCCGCAAAAGTGGCGGCCGCGCCAAGGGCCGACGGAAAGACGAGAATGGTCATGACCGGATCTCCTGCACCGCACAGCCCACGCCGGTCTGGCCGAACCCGTCGCCATTGTGGAACAGGATCCGGCGGCCGTCCGCCTCGACCACACTGGGATAGGCCATGGTGACGCTGTTCCAGCCCGAGCCCGTCGGCTGCAGCCCCTCCGGATCCGGCTGCCTGACCCAGTCGCGGCCGTCGGTCGAGGTCGCGTGGCCGATCCGGTAGGAGCCGGTCCCGTCGCGATAGTCACGGCTGCTGCGATAGCAGAACCACATCTCATAGCCGTCGCCCGTCCGCAGAACCGAGGGGCGGGTATTGGCCTCCAGCGGGTGCAGCCGGGGGATGCAGGCATGGTTGGTCTGGTGCCAGCCCAGGCCGTCATCGGAATGGGCCAGTTTGATCTGGTAGGTCGGCTCGAACTTGCCGTCGACCTCGACCCAGCCGGTGCCGGAGCCGTACCACATGGTCCAGCGACCGTCCTCGATGAGGATGTTCGGGGCCATGGTCATATAGGGCTCCAGCGGCGTGCGATCGACCACCGGTCCCTCGAACACCCGCTCGAACGTCAGGCCGCCGTCGTGGCTGGTCGCCAGTCCCACCGACATCCGGTAGGGCACGTGGCCGCCCCGGCTGACGCCGCCGTAGTACATGCGCATCTCGTCGCCGACCGGGATGATCTGGCTGGCGATGACCCCGTCCTCGTCGTGGCAGCCGGGCTTGCCGAAATCGATGACCGGCTGATCGTGATCGAGCAGCAGCCGGGTCGGATCGGCCCGGTCGACCTCGAAGAAGCCCGTACGGCTGCGGTTCTCGCTGTTGCGGGTCCCATAATAGACGCGGATTCGATCGCCCAGAACGATCGCGGAGGGGGCCTGGGCGTGGCTGCGCGACCAGTCGCGATCACCCGCCACGGCAAAGACCACACCCAGCTGTGTCCAGTCACCGCTCATGAGGCCCAGTAGTCGTTGCGCGCGATCAGGGCGCGGTAGTCGGGTTCGGTCACACCGACCATGATCCGGTCCCACCAGCGGCCGCCCCGCCAGTACCAGTCGCGCTGCCGGCCCTCCTCCTGCCAGCCGCACTTGCCGCAATAGACCGCAGTGGAGGCGTCATTGTAGGCGACCATCGACCCGTCCAGCCGCCGCAGACCCAACTCGTCGAAGGCATAGCGCATCGTGGCCATGATCACGTCCACGCCGATGCCCCGGCCGCGCATGGCCGGATCGCCGATCATCATGCCGTGAAAGGCGTTGCGGTTCTTCCAGTCGAT
>JAIEQA010000131.1 GCA_019748095.1 Caulobacteraceae bacterium
GGCTGTCCACCTTCTTCGCGGCCCTCCCCCGCCGTGAAGGTCAGTTACAGAGTACCCGTGTTCATGCGTGAGTCCGCGTCGACCGCTTCCCCGTCTCCCGAAATCCATGGGCAGCCCCGGCTGAACCGCCGCCAGGCCGCCAAGGTCCGGACCCGTCAGAAGGTCCTTGATGCGGCCCGGGGCCTGTTCGCCGAGCGCGGTTACGAGCCGGCGACCATCCGCGACATCGCCAAGGGTGCGGGCATGTCCACCGGTGCGGTTTTCGCAAACTTTCAGGACAAGGCCGAGCTCTTCGAAGCCGTCCTCACCGAGGATATGGCCGGCCTTGCCGAGGTCATGAGGAACGGTGCCGGGACCGGCGCGACGCGGGATCGCCTCGTCAATGCGTTGAGCGCCGGCTACCATGGGTCTTTCGATCAGCTGCCGCTGTTCCAGGCTATCGTTGCGCGTTCCTGGTTCCAGCCGGTCGCTGCCGAGACCCGGCAGCGCGAGGCGACGCAGGGCCTGATTCAGGTGATCGCAGACATCCTGCGCGCCGGGATCGGCACCGGGGAGCTCAAGCAGGACGCCGACGTGGTCCTGCTGACCGAACTGACCTGGGACGCCTATCTGTCCAACTATCGCCGCGCGGCCTACGACGGCTGGACCGTGAGCCAGCTGGCCGACCATATGGCGCGCCAGGTGGACGCCCTGCTCGCCGGGGTCACGACCGGGCAATAGCGCGCGTCTAGCTTTTCCAGCGCAGGGTGGCTGGCTGGACCGGATTGCAGAACGGGCGACCGTCCGCCCGGCTTTTCAGCCATTCGCGCTTGAGCTGCTGATACCATTTGGCCTGTCTGTCGGCGTCGTCGATCCAGATCAGGGCGGGATCGTAACGCAGGCCCTCATTCTGCAGATTCACCATCCCGCCGTCCTGTTTCAGGAAGGCGACGACGCCCTTTCGCAGGAAGGGCTTGGCCACATTGAAGATCCAGTGATCCGACCAGAACATCTGGGTGATGCGGGTCTGCGTCTCGCTGACCGGGGTCAGACAGGTCAGGGCCAGGACCTGTCTTTCGCCGACCTGAATATGCTCCCAGCGATAGCCGGGCAGGCGGAAGGTGATTTCGGTCGCCGGGGCACCGCCGAGAATCCTGTAGGCGCGGCTGTTCGAGGAGGGGGCGTGGCGGACCATGGCAAAACCGTGCTCGCGCGGCTCAAAGGCCTTGGCCTTTTCATGCATTGAGCGCGTCGACCGCCACCACCATTGCTGATGGACATAGGGCCCGTGAGCCGGATCCATCAGTCCGACCACGGCATGGTCGATGTGGCTGTCGAAATCCATGCTCTCGACCAGCTTGACCCCGCCGCCGACAACCCCCGGAAACACCGGCGGCTCATGATCCGGCTCGCTCGGGTTGCGGCTGTCGGTGGCCATCCAGACAAACACCATCCCCTGGCTCTCACGGACGGGATAGGATCTCACGCGGATCCGGTTGGCTTCGAATGCCTGATCCTCGACGAGGGAGGGAATGGCGGCACAGACCCCGTCGGGGCGAAACCGCCAGCCATGGTAGGGGCATTCGATCGTCTCGCCCTCTCCGGGCCTTTCCACCAGTTTGCCGGCCGAAAGGGGTGCGGCGCGATGCGGACAGATGTCACGCATGGCATAGACGGCTCCCGCACGGGTACGTCCCACGAGTACGGGTTCGCCCATAATCTCGTGGCGCCTGAGCCCGGCAGGTGCGACGTCACGGCCGAGAGCCACAAAATACCAGGCGTCCGTCACGAAACCCTTGCCGAACGGGGAGGTGCCGGCTCTGGAGGGCGCGGCGTCGGCATGGACGGGGGAGGGGCCGGACGGGACGGAATCTGCAGGAGCGAGCGTCATGAGCGGTATCTACCAGAGCGACGGGGCCGCTGTCCGCAGCGTCTTCGTAGAGCGCTTTACACAACAAAGTGGATGTGCTGTGATAGGTTTCTTGCAGGGGAGTTTCGCCATGTTCCGCACCGCCGCCTTCGCCCTTTTCCTCGCTTCGGCACCTTTTGCTGCCAACGCCCAGACCGCTCCGGTCGGGATGCACGGCCATGACCACCACCATGCGGACTACGCATCGGAGCGGATGCATGTGCGCATCGACGGGGCGGCGGGTCCCGGCGTGCGCGACATCATCCTGATCCCCGGGCTGAGTTCCTCCCCCGAGGTCTGGCAAGGGACGGTCGATCATCTGGGCGCGGGTTGGCGGGTGCACCGCGTCCATATCCAGGGGTTTGCCGGTGCCCCGGTGAAGGGCAACGCCGAAGGGCCGGTCGCGGCGCCGGTTGCCGAGGAAATCGCCCGCTACATCACCGAACAGGGACTGGAAAAGCCTGCCGTCGTCGGACATTCCATGGGCGGGACGATCGGTCTGATGCTGGCGGCGCGCCACCCCGATGCCGTGGGACGGCTGATGGTCGTGGACATGGTCCCGTTCATGGGGGCCATGTTCGCTCCGCCGGGAGCCTCGGCGGATGCGGTTGCCGCAGTCGCCGATCAGGTCCACGCCGGGATGAGTGCAGCACCGGATGAACAGTACCGGGCGATGGCCGCAGCCAGCGTCTCGGGCATGATCAACACCGAGGCCGCCCGGCCGGCGATCCTTGAGGACACTGCGGCGAGCGACCGGAGGGTCTCCACGAACGCCTATCGGGAGCTGATCGTGACCGATCTTCGTCCGGAGCTGGCGAGGATCACGGCCCCGACAGAGGTGGTGTACGTGAAGTTCAACGATCCCCGGATGACGCCCCAGATCACAGACGGCATCTATCAGGCTTCCTACGCCACCCTTCCTGGCGTTCGCCTGAAGCGTATCGATGACGCCGCGCATTTCATCTTTATCGATCAGCCGCAGGCCTTCCATTCAGCGCTCGACAGCTTCCTGGCGGAATGAGCCATCGTTAACCCCAGCGCCATCGTTTCGGCCGAAACCCGCATCACGCTGATTTGAGGTCTTCATGCGCCGTTCACGGGAACGACGTTCCTGTGGGCTGCGCGACCGGCTATAGAGCCGGTTCAGCTTGAGGATGCAGATGGCGGGTCCGGGTCAAGGGGCGAGGGGCGGCGGATCGGGTGCGCAACGCACACCCCTGCAGCGTGTTCTGTACTGGTCCGCAGTTCTCGCGGTGTGGGGTGCGATCTTCCTGGTCGTCTTCTTCGCCGTCTTCGCGAGGGGCCTGCCCGACACCTCTGCCCTGTACGACGTCGATCGCCAGCCCTCGATCACCTATCTGGACCGCAATGGGGCCCTGATCGCCACGCGCGGCTCCCAACAGGCCCCTCCGGCGGATCTCGAGTCGCTCCCGGACTATGTCCCGGCGGCCTTCATCGCCATCGAGGATCGTCGCTTCTACTGGCACCCGGGTTTTGATCCTGTCGGCATGACCCGGGCCATGGCCGCCAACATGCGGGCCGGCCGGATTGTCCAGGGTGGATCGACCCTGACCCAGCAGCTGGCCAAGAACCTGTTCCTGACGCCCGACCAGAATATCCGCCGCAAGGTCCAGGAGTTGATGCTGGCCGTCTGGCTGGAGCTGAAATTCTCCAAGCAGGAGATCCTCGCCCTCTATCTGAACCGGGTCTATTTCGGTGCCGGTGCCTACGGCATCGAGGCGGCGTCCCAGCGTTACTTCGACAAGGGGGCCAAGGATCTGACGGTGGGTGAGGCCGCCCTGCTGGCCGGTCTGCTCAAGGCCCCGTCCCGCTACTCTCCGGTCTCCGAGGGCAAACGGGCGGCAGCGCGGGCCACGGTCGTCCTGGACGAGATGGAAGAGGCGGGCGTGATCAGCGCTGAACAGCGGGCCGCCGCTGTTCTGGAGCCCGTGCGGGTCTCGCGCACTCTCGCGACCCAGCATGCCCAGTATTTCATCGACTGGCTCGACAAGGAGATCCGTGGCCTGGTGGGCGAGCCCACCGAGGATCTGATCGTCGAGACCACGCTCGATCTGACGCTGCAGACCGCCGCCGAGCGCAATGTGCGTCGTATTCTCGAGCGCGACGCCTCGCGCGGCGTTGAACAGGCGGCCCTCGTGGCGCTGGACGGTGACGGCCGGGTCCGGGCCATGATCGGCGGTGCCTCCTATGCTGACAGCCAGTTCAACCGCGCGGTGGATGCGCGGCGTCAGGCCGGGTCGGCCTTCAAACCCTTTGTCTATCTGGCCGCCATGGAGGCGGGCTACACGCCCGAGACTCCTGTGGTCGACGAGCCGATCCGCATCGGGAACTGGAGCCCGCGGAACTATTCCGGGACCTTTGCCGGCAATATGAGCCTCGCCAATGCCGTGGCCCAGTCAACCAATACGGTTGCGGCCTCGATCGCCGACCAGATTGGCCGTGACAGCGTCGCCCGCGCCGCGCGGCGGCTGGGGATCACCTCGCGTATCGGGCTGGAGCCGGCCATGGCGCTGGGTGCGGTGGAGGTGTCGCCCCTCGACATGGCCACGGCCTATGACGCCTTTGCAAACGGCGGACGTCGGGTGACGGCCTATGGCATCAGCCGCATCCGCACGCCCCAGGGGCGGGTGATCTATCAGCAGGGGGCGCGGGATGCGGCCTCGGGCCAGGCCATCAACAATCCCGCCCTCTACTATATGAACCAGATGCTGCGTGGGGTGGTCACCGGCGGGACGGCGCGATCCGCTGCGATCTCCGGCCGGGATATCGCGGGCAAGACCGGTACGACCTCCGACTACAAGGACGCCTGGTTCGTCGGTTACACGGGTGGCTTCGTCACGGCGGTCTGGGTCGGCAAGGACGACAACACCCCGATGCGGGGCGTGACCGGGGGCGCTGCGCCCGCTGCCATCTGGAAGGGCTTCATGGAGGCGGCCCTGCCGCGTCTGAATGTTCAGCCGATTCCCAATGGTCCGCCGATGCCCGAGGGCTGGGTCGCGCCCGATCCGATCGGGGATCTGATGGGGGCGGTCGAGGATCCATTCGGCGACTCCAGGGTGATCGACGGGGTCGATCCAGACCAGGGTGAGCCCTATGTCCCGGGCAAGCCGGCAGCCCGGGAACCAGCCCCGCGTCGTGACGATCCGCCGGACCAGAGGCCGGAGCCCGAGCTCCAGCCGGAAAAGCCGGCCAACCCGCTGTTCTTCTAGCGCCCGACCGTCTGGCGTCCAATGGCGTGAAGCCCGGCACCATGGTCCCGCAGCCAGGCCCGGAAGGGCGTGGGGTCACCGACAAGGCCGCGGACCACGGACCAGTAGGCCGGGCTGTGATCCGCGTGGATCAGATGGGCGACTTCATGCGCGGCCAGATAGTCCAGCACCGCCGGCGGTGCCATGATCACACGCCACGAATAGCGGATGGACCGGGACCGCGGCGTGCACGAGCCCCAGCGCGACGCCGGATCATTGATCGCCACGGTCACCGGTCCTTGGCCGAGGGCCTGCAGGTGCACGGCCGTCCGGGCTTCCAGGGCCTCGCGGGCGGTCCTGCGGAGCAGATGGGTGACCCTCCGGGCGAAGGCCTCGCCCTCACCGCCCGAAACGATCCGGTGCCCGTCGGTGGCCTCGATCAGGCGGGCTGAACCGGTACCGGGAACAGCCTCCAGGCGTGCGGTCGAGCCCCGGAACGGAAGGACCGCCCCGGGCTCCAGCGTGGTTCCGCAGGGTCGTGCCGCCAGTCGTTCGGAGATCCAGCCGTTCCTTGACCGCGCGAAAGCGACGGCGTCGCCGAGGCGGCGCTCACTGGGGGCCACCGCCACCGCCTCGCCCGCCCGTGTGTCGATGCGGATCGAGATGCGGCGCGCGCGCGGATTGACGCTCAGTCGAAGGGCATGACCGCCCTCAAGCGGTAGCCGTTGCCCGGTCCGGTACGGCAGAGAGCTTTTCATTCGCGGCGATGAAATCCCGGGTCCGGGGGTAGATGTCCTCGCGGAACCGCCGCCCGTTGAAGACCCCGTAGTGACCGACCTCCGGCTGCACGTAAAGCACCCGCCGATCGTCGGGAATGTTGACGCACAGCCCATGGGCGGCCTGGGTCTGGCCGACGCCCGAAATGTCGTCCTTCTCCCCCTCGACGGTCATCAGGCCGATGTCGGTGATCCTGGTAAGATCGACCGGGGTACCCCGATGTTCCAGAAGGCCCCGGGGCAGAAGATGGGACTGGAAGACGATATCGATCGTCTGAAGATAGAATTCTTCGGTCAGGTCGAGGACCGAAAGATACTCGTCGTAGAACTGTTCGTGCTTCTCCACCCCGTCTCCGTCCCCGGAAACGAGGTCACGGAAATACTCCCAGTGGGCGTCCTTGTGGCGCTGTTCGTTCATGGACATGAAACTGTAGAGCTGGACGAAGCCAGGATAGACCTCCCGGCCGAACCCTGGATAGGGAATCGGAACGGTGTGGATCATGTTGGACTGGAACCAGGCAAATGGCCGGGCCTCGGCCAGCTGATTGGTCACCGTCGGCGACAGACGGGCGTCGATGGGGGACCCCATGAATGTCATGGACGCCGGCCGGTTGGGATCGTTCTCTGCGGCCATGATGGCCCCGGCGGCCAGGACGGGCGGCCCGGGCTGACAGACGCCGACGACATGGGCCCGGGGTCCGATCTGCGCCAGCATGGTACGCACGTGATCGATGTAGTCATGGAAGTCGAAGCGGCCTTCCAGCATGGGCACCTGACGGGCGTTGATCCAGTCGGTGACATAGACGTCGTGGTCCTGCAGAAAGGTCTCGACGGTCCCTCTCAGCAGGGTGGCGTAGTGACCGGACAGGGGGGCTACGATCAGGACGCTGGGGGCTGCGACCGGCTTTCCGGCCCGCTTGAGATCGCCGACGTTCCGGGCGAACCGTACGAGGCGGACCCAGGGGCTCTGCCAGATCACCTGTTCCGTCGTCCGGACCGGCTGGTTGTCGACAGTGATGACATCCAGGCCCCAGGCGGGCTTGCCGTAGCGCCGAGTGACACTTTCGAAGAGCTCTGCCGACGCATAGGCATTGCGACCGAGCGCCGTCCCGGCGGCCGGATTGAAGGGTGAGGTCCAGAACTTGCGTGCAAACGACGCGCCGATCCGGAAAGGCTGCGCCGAGGAATAGGCGAGCTCATGAAGTGCGTAGAGCATGGAATCCTGTGGTCGGCTTCGCCGGGGCGGCGATGCCATCATAGAACGCGCTGCACTGCAAAAGGATTTATGTCCGTAACGACCGGCTAGCCGCGGGCCATGACCCGCTGGATCAGCTGGGCAGACCGCTCGGGACCCAGATCGTGGGCGAGCGCGGAGCGGAACTGACCGTCCGGCCCCATCAGATAGACCGTCAGTGAATGGTTCATGGTGTAGCCCTCGCCCTCCCCGACCTTCTCGTAATAGGCGCGGTAGGTGCGGGCGGCATTCGCGACCTGCTCCGGAGTGCCCGTCAGCCCAACCACCCCGGGTGGAAATTCGTCGAAAGACAGGTAGGTCTTCAGCGCTGCCGGTGTGTCCCGCTCGGGATCAATCGAAACGAACACGATCTGCATGTCCGAGGCGGTGGGCCCGAGGAGTTTACGCGTGGCCTCCAGAGTGGTCAGGGTCGTGGGGCAGAAGTCGGGGCAATAGGTGAAGCCGAAGAAGACGAGGCTCCATTTGCCATCAAGCATGGTCTGGTCGACCGCCTGACCATCCTGATTCACCAGCTGGAAGGGACCACCGATCACAGGCTGGCCCGTCGCGGAGTCCCCGGCCACCGCCTGGGTGCGATCGCGGTTGGTGACGACCATCACCGTTACCGTCGCCAGGGCGGCGGCAATGGCGAAACAGGCACCGGCAAACAGCAGGATGGAACGGCGTGGCATCGTGTCTCTCGCGGATCAGGCCGACAGGGGCGCGCGACCGGTCTATAGACTCCCTGTGAGCCCGAGTGAAACCAGCCCTGCGTCGCAGCCCCCCCCGACCGGAAACGGCTGGCGCGATCTGCCGCGCCGCAGCCGGGGCCTGTCGCTGCGGACGCTTATCATCCTGCGCTGGCTGGCGGCCCTGGGTCAGACGGCCACGGTCGTGGTGCTCGTGGGAATGTTGCACTTCCCCCTCCCGCTCTGGGAGGTTCTGGCCGTCATCGGTGCCAGCGTTGTCGTGAACCTGATGGCCATGGCCCGCCTGCGGCAGGCAGATGGCCGTCTGCCTGATGGTCGCCAGACCGCCCTCCATCTGGGCTTCGATATCCTCCAGCTCTCGGCCCTGCTCGCCTTCACCGGCGGGCTCGAGAACCCCTTCTGCCTCCTGCTGGTCGCCCCGGTGACTGTGGCCGCCGCGTCCCTGCCGGGCCGCCAGGCGCTGGCGCTCGGCCTGATGGTGCTGATTTCGACGACGTCGCTGTTCTTCTGGTCCATGCCGCTGCCGTGGGAGTCGGGGACCGAACTGAACCTTCCGCCCCTCTACCGGTTCGGCGTCGGACTGGCGCTCATCACCGGTGTGGTCTTCACCTCTGCCTATGCCTGGCGGGTGGCGGCGGACGCGGAGAAACTGGAACTGGCTCTGGCTACGACCCAGGACGTCCTGCAACGCGAGCAGAGGCTGGCGGCGCTCGGTGGACTGGCCGCCGCCGCTGCGCATGAGCTGGGCACCCCTCTGGCCACCATCCAGGTGGTCGCCAAAGAGCTCCTCAGGGCCTCTCCGGCCGACGGCCCGATTGCCGAGGACGCGCGCCTTATGCTGCTCCAGGCCGACCGCTGCCGAGACATCCTCAAACGGCTTTCCCAGCGTCCCGAGGACGGCGACGACCTTTACACCGAGGTCGGACTGAAGGCCCTCCTGAACGAGGTGGTGGACCCTCACCTCGGCTTCGATCTCGATATCGAGGTGGGGGTCCGAACCCCCACGGGCATGGCCGAACCCCATGTCAGACGTCTGGCCGAGGTCGTCCATGGGCTGTCGGCCCTGGTCGAGAATGCGGCTGACTTTGCTGCCACGCGCGTACGGGTCCAGGGAGTCGCTGACGCCCAATGGATCACAGTCGAGGTTCTGGACGACGGCCCGGGCTTTGCGCCGGACATCCTTCCCCGCCTCGGGGAGCCCTATGTGACCAGCCGGCCCCAGGGCAAGGCACGCCAGGCTTTGGCCGCGCAGATCGCGGCGGCCGCCCGCCCTCCGCGCCGGGGCAAGGGGGGCTCGGGTCCGCTACCCGTCGTCGCCATCGAGCCGGACGTCATCCCCAGCCAGGGCGGGATGGGTCTGGGTTTCTTTATCGCCCGCACCCTTCTGGAACGCACCGGCGGCCAGGTGGCGGTCGGTCAGGGGGAAGGGGGGCCGGGCACCAACCGTGGCGCAAGGGTGACCGTACGCTGGCAGCGGCGCTCGTTGGAGGTCTGAGGTCGGCGGGCGCAGCATGCGCCGCATCGCCGCACCGCTTGACCGTGGCTGTCTCCGGGCCGACTTGGGAGTGAGGGAGAAAACTCATGCCGACCACCGCGACCAGTATGGAAGACCGTATCGCCGGGCTCGAAGATCGCTCACTCCTGTTGCTGGACGACGATCAGGCCCTGCGCACCCGCCTTGGACGGGCACTGGAGGCACGCGGCTTTCAGGTAACCACGGCGGCCTCCGTGAGCGAGGCGACAGACGCCCTGCGCGCGCATCAGCCCGCCTTTGCCGTTCTGGACATGCGGCTGGAGGACGGGAACGGCCTCAAGGTTGTGGAGGCCATCCGCGAGCGCCGGAACGACGCCCGGATCGTCATGCTGACCGGCTATGGGGCGATCGCCACAGCGGTCGCTGCCGTCAAGGCCGGAGCTGTCGACTATCTCTCCAAGCCCGCTGACGCCGACGATGTGGTCAAGGCGTTGCTTGCCACCGGAGACGCGCCTGAGCCCCCCGACAATCCGATGAGTGCGGACCGGGTGCGCTGGGAACATATCCAGCGGGTCTACGAACTGTGCGATCACAATGTCTCGGAGACCGCCCGGCGCCTCGGTATGCACCGTCGCACCCTGCAGCGCATCCTCGCCAAGCGGGCCCCGCGTTAGAGCGTGATCGTTTGAGGTGGACCCACTTCGTGGGTCCGCCGAAAGCGTGAATCAAGCTCTCGCTCATATCTGGAGCCTGATTCACGGCATCAGCGGAATCGCGAAGCGATTCCACCTCAGCCAATCAGGCTCTAGGGTCGACCGGTCCTCAAGGCGGCCAGCCGTGCGAAGGCGAGGGTCAGGGCCTTGCGGCGGGGCCCGGACAGGGGACTGATCCCTGCGTCACGGACGACTGCCCCGCCAAAGCCATCCGCCACGATCAGCCCCGGCTCGGGCGGCAGGACACCGTCCGGAAACTCCGGGGCCACGGCAAAGTAGAAGGCGTCGCAGAACGGCGCGTACTCGGGCCATTTGTGATCGACCCGGTAGTCCTCGATCCCCGACTTCACCTCGCAGATGACGATGTCACCCCTGCGGCCCAACGCCATCACATCGGCCCGGCGGCCGTTGGGAAGTCCGACCTCCAGCAGCGGCGCATAGCCCAGATCGGCCAGCAGCTGGGCCGCCCCGCGCGTGACACCACGGGTGATCTCCGGGCGGCTGAACACCAGTTCAAGATAGACGGCGGCGGGCATCCGCCTTTATGTTCCGGTTGTGTTCTTCTTTCAAGGGCGGCAGGACGGGGTGTGGCTCAGAGGCCGGTCTGGATCACTCCGGTGGTGTCAAAGCCCAGCGCCTGGGCCCGGCCGAGGGTGGACGACCGCTCGGCGGCGGAGGGTGCGGGACTGCGATGCCATATCCACCAGTTCGACCTGTCCGGCAGCCCCATCAGCGCCCAGCTGTAATCCGGCGCATGGTCCCAGACCCAGTACTGTTGCGACGCCAGTCCGCCGAAACTCAGCAGACCCGCGAGGCTGAACCGGAATTTGGCATTGGTCGTCGTGTCTGTCACCCGGGCCTGGGCCTGCAGCGTCTCCTCCCGACCGTCCGTGGCGCGGGTGCAGGTCACGGCAAGGTCATAGCGGCCGGGACGTGAGGTCGGGATGAAGTCGATCCGGGCCTGTCGGCATGGGCGCTGGACCCCGTTCGGATTGCGCGCGATCTCGAACCAGCGCCCGTCGAACCGGTCAAGGCTGACGTTGGTGGCCTGGCTGGCAGCCGGAGCTGCGAGGGCCGACAGGACAAGCGCTGAGAGGGCAGCGACGGCGTAATGCGGCATGAGGATCCAGTCTCCGTTGCCCCGAACTACGGCGGCTGAACCGCTTTGGTTGCGGCTAACGGATCAGTCGTGGCCGGTTGATGCCCCAGTCTGCCCGCGTCTGACCCCAAAGATCGACAACCGCGGCCTCGAACGGAGGCGGAAGCCGGCTCGGTCCACGATTAACGGACCCCAATCGGCGGGCGAGGCTTTGGGACGCGACATTCTCCGGGTCTATGGCATGGATGACATCATCCCAGCCCAGCACCTCGAAGGCATAGTCGAGACTGGCGATGGCGGCCTCAAGCGCATAACCCTTCCCCATTGCGTCGCGGTGCAGGCTCCAGCCCACCTCGCGCCCGGGCCATCCGTGAGGGCACCAGGGTCCGATCCGGCCGATCCAGCGACCGTTGGATTTCTCGATGACCGAGAAAAAACCGATGCCGGTCAGGGTCCAGGCCCCGGCGACGGACATCATGGAGCGCCAGACCTGGGCGGGCGCCTGGGGGCCCCCGATGAAGCGGGTAGTCTCCGGATCGGCCTGAAACTCGGCCCAGCGCTCGAAATCCTCCAGGGCCGGGGGTCGCAGGATCAGCCGGGCTGTCTGCAGGACGGGACTCGTGGCGACGGCCGGAGGGGTCACAGGGGATACTCCCGTTCCAGTTCATAGTGGCTGCCGCCATCGCTCAGAACACTGGAGTAAAGACCGAACCGGTCGACCGGGATGGGCGGCGACTCCAGCAGGTTATGGCCCGTGATCCAGGCCCCGATCCGGTCCGGATTGGTCTGGATCTTCAGATAGGCCAGCGTCACGTGCGGACGATAGACGCGGGGCTCCAGCCGGATGCCGGCCCGCTCCGCCGCCGCCCGGCAGCGGCCGGCCAGTACCCGCAGACGGTCTTCGGCCTCGACGCCGGCCCACAGGGTGTGGCTGCGATGCGCGTCGCCGAAGGCCCCGACCCCCTTCAGCCGGATGTCGAAACGCCCCGCCGGAATGCGTGCCAGTTCCGCCGCCAGATCGTCGGCCCGACGTTCATCGACCTCGCCATAGAAGGCGAGGGTCACGTGCAGCGCCTCGGTCGGTCGCCAGCGTGCGCCCGGCAGGCCGGTCTGGCGGCGCGCAAGCGTTGCGGCCACGTCAAAGGGAATGGGGATGGCCGTGAACAGGCGGAGCATGCGACTTTTCGTAGCGGTTGCCGGGAACGGCGGGAAGCCCACGGCCTCCGCGACGCTTCTTCCCTTGCGTAACGGGCCCGCTCCCACGATATTTCCCACTTCAGTGGTGGGTTTTTCGCCACCTCAAAGGGAGAAGACACTCGCGATGAGCGACTTCAGAAACGGTTTTTCGACCCCGGCAGCCGCCCCGGCCGACATGGCCGTGGACGCCGGACTGCGCAGCTTCATGCTGGGCGTCTACAACAAGCTGGCACTCGGCCTCGTGGTCGCAGGGGCCCTGGCCTATGCCACCGGCAGTGTTCCGGCGGTGCAGCAACTGCTGTTCGCCGTGACCGCAGACGGCCGCGTGGGCCTGACCATGCTGGGCATGATCGTCCAGTTTCTGCCGATCGTGCTGTTGTTCGGCTCGATGTTCTTCATGAAGAACCCGACGGCCAGTGGCGTGAACATGCTGTATTGGGCCGTTGTCGCCTCAATCGGCGCGGGCATGGGCCTTCTCGTCCTGCGCTATACGGGCGAGTCCCTGGCCTCGACCTTCTTTGTGACCGCTGCCGCGTTCGGTGCCCTGAGCCTGGTGGGCTACACTACCAAGAAGGACCTGACCGCCATGGGGTCGTTCCTGATCATGGGCGTGATCGGCCTGGTCATCGCCTCGATCGTGAACATCTTCATGCAGTCCGGGACGATGTACCTGATCATCTCGGGTCTGGGCGTGCTGATCTTCTCGGGCCTCATTGCCTACGACACCCAGCGTCTGAAGATGACCTATTACCAGCTGGGCGGTGACCGGGCGGCTATGGGTGTGGCAACGGGCTTCGGCGCCCTGAGCCTGTTCATCAACTTCGTGAACCTGTTCCAGTTCCTGCTGGCCTTCATGGGCGGCAACCGCAACTGAGGCTCTGGTTGAGAGGCGAACATCAAGGCCCCGGCGGAAACGCCGGGGCCTTTCTTCTATTCCACGACCTGGAATTTGCGGCTGTCAAAGACCCTGAGCACCTGGGCCAGCTCGCGCCCGCGCTTGAGTACCACCCCGCCCTCGCCGATCACCGACCACTGGCCCTGACGCGTCTGGAGCGCCGGGCG
>JAIEQA010000152.1 GCA_019748095.1 Caulobacteraceae bacterium
GAGCAGATCGGACTGGTCCACCGGATCAGCAGCCGCAAGGCCTATGTCGTCTGTACCCGCCAGACCCACCGGCATCGCCCGGTGTTTCTGGTCTGTCGGGTCTGCAAGACGGCGATCGAGGCGGACCTTCCCGGGGCCGAGTCCCTCCTTCAGACCCTCGCGGGGACCATCGCCTTCGAGTGCGAGCAGATCGTTCAGGAGGTGCAGGGCCGATGCGCCGCCTGCGTCGCCGCCTCGAGCGGGTCCGCATGACGCTCAGAACGACCCGCTGACCCTCAGGGTGATGAAGGTGCCCTTGCGGGTCCGGCGTTCGTCGGTCCCGATCACGTTGCCCGAGCGATCAGGGTCAAAGAAGGTGCGCAACCTGCGGCCCCGCTCGGGATTGAGATCGGTCAGGGTGAGCCGGGTCCGAAGGCCCGCGAACGCCCGCGTCTCGACGAAGCCGCTCCAGTTGGCGTTCTCGTCATAGGTGCTGATCTCGTCGACGAAATAGTCGATCGATCCCCCGCGTGACTCCCAATCGACGCCCCAGTTCCACAGGCCGCCGGGGACGTCATGGCGGAAGTTGAGGCTGACGACCGGCGTGTAGATTCCCGTCAGATCCCTGGTCCGGCCGGTCAGCGGATCGTCGAAGTCGCTTTCGATATACTCGCCCTCCGCCGTCAGGCGCGCGCCGGCCAGCCAGCGATCCAGCGGCAGGGTCGCCGAGCCCTTGAGCCCGCGATAGGTGGCGTCGCCCGCATTGGCCAGACCCGGCGCGCCGGACGGCAGCAGCACCTGTTCCAGCACATCGGTCCGATCCTCGAGGAAGGCCTCCAGCGTCAATGCCAGGTCGCCGGTCCCGCGATAGTCCGCCGAGACGGAGTATCGCGTCGTCTGATCCGGACCGAGGTCGGGGTTGCCGGCCTGGGTCTGATCGTCGTCCAGTTCGGCGGAGGCGGCGAAGTCGGAGAAATCCAGCTGACCCACGGTGCGCCGTGCGCCGGCCCGAAGCTGCAGCCGAGGCGTCGCGCGCCAGGCCACGGCGATCGACGGTTTGAGGAAGGAGAAGGTCTGCGACTGGTCCGCGTCGCCCGCGACGGTGATCTCGGACGTCTCGACGGCCAGGCCGCCCTCCAGGGTCAGGGTCGAGGTGGCCTGCCAGGACAGGTTGGCGAAGGCCTCGGCGCGTAGTTCCTCGACCGTGACATTTGCCGACGGCAGATCGAGCGCGACGGGGCCGGAGCCGTCATCGACTCGGATCGCCAGGGCGCTTTCCAGACGATTGTAGGCGACCTCCGCCCCGAAATCGGGTCGCAGACGCCGGGTGCCGGCGGCGGCTAGCGTTGTCCTTCCGACCAGTTCCAGGGGCCGAGCCGAGGCGACCACTTCGGTGAAGCCGAGCAAGGTGCCGTCGGCGCGCTCGCGAAGATCGCTCTGCTCTTCGTCCGTGTCCTTCAGGCTCAGCAGGCCGATGGTCTTCCACGTCCATCCCGCGACCGGCCGCGTGAAATCGATCCCCAGTTCGCCGACCCAGTCCAGGCTGTCATATTGCGTGAGCTGGGTCTGGCCCGCCGCGCTATCCGGAAGTCGGCCAAGGAAGATGTCGCTCGGCTGATCGAAATAGTATTCCGACCGTCCGAAGCGGCCGGTCACGTTCAGGCGACCGCCGGCGAGCGTGCGGCTGGCGTCGCCGGAGAGGAAGGCCTCCGTGAAGGTCGAGGGCAGACTGGTGTTGAAGGTCGAGATCAGCCGGCCTGAGGCATCGCGGTTGAAGCGGCGGGTCTCGAACGGGAACTCTTCGAAGAAGGCATTGGCCTTGATGGAGGTCTGCCAGCCCCCGATCGATCGCGAATAGGTCAGCTCGCCGCGCGGATAGATGACATCGCGCGAGGTGTGCTCGGCCTCGACGAACCAGGTCCCCGAGACACCGCCCCGGACGCGCACGACATTGAGCACCAGCGCCTGCCCCTGGGCCTCGGAGGTATTGGCATTGCGGATCAGTTCGACCCGTTCGACCTGGCTGGCGGGGATTCGTCGCAGGGCGTCGGCGATGCCGCCCGACTTGGACGACGGCCGCGCGCCGTCGATCAGGACATTGGCGCTCGCTGCCCCGAACCCCCGCACCTCCTCGCCTTCGACGAGCACGAAGCCGGGAGTCCGTTCCACGATGTCCAGCGCGGACTGGGGATTGAAGGCCGCGAAGTCCGACGCAGGGTAGACGGTCGTATCCGCTCCTGAACGAGCCGGCTGGGCCATGGCCAGGCCGGCACTGGCAAGCCAGATCGCGAGCGCGACCCTGCTGATCCGACGGCCCCCCGGGGGCTTCACTGGGCCGAACGCGCGAGGGCGACACGCGCATGGGCACCGAGGTCGCTGCCCACCACCTGACCGACGGCCTCCATGGCACCGTCAGGACCGACCCGGATGACGCCGATCTCGCCTTCGGCGAGGCGCAGGCCGGTCGCCCGGGCGATGTTTCCCCCGTGGCTGATGATCGCCGTGTTCTCCGCGCGCGGCGGCAGGGCGCGAAGGATCTCGGCAAGCTCCTCACCGGCCCGGCTGACATCGCGACCGCCCGGGACATCCGGATTGGGGTGGATCAGGCGGGGATCGATCCGGTAGTCGCCGAACATGAACCGCGCCGTCTCCGTCGTCCGGCACATCGGACTGGCGAGGACGGACCCGATCGGTATGGCGAGCGCGCGAAGGGCCACGCCCGTTTCATGGGCACCCGCCGCTCCGGCGACCGAGAGGTTGCGTTGGGCGGCGCAGTCAAAGGCCGGTCGCGTATAGTCATCCTCTCGCGAGGGCACCTCGGTGCGCTCGTGGCGGATGACGAGCACAAGCCCGCCCGCGCGCATCTGGTCGATCAGTTGTCCGACCCGACCCTGGGCGGCCGGCCCGTGGGCTTGAGGCTCCGGACCGTGGCCCGGGGCTGAGGCCTGCCGGGCTCCGACGGGGCTTGCGGCAAGAAGGATGGCGGTGACCAGAAGAGAGAACAGTGGGCGCATTGGCTTTCCGGGGCTAGGGCTGGAGATGGGGCGGGCAGTTTCAGAGACGCCCGATACCGATCAGGGCATCGGACTTCAGGCTGATCGGATCTGCGGCAACGGGGCCGCCGGCCCAACGCAGCCGGTCGCGGACGGCGCGGCGATCGGAGGCCTCCAGCTCTGCCCAGGCCGCGAACTGGCGGAACAGCAGATCGGCATGGTCGGCCAGCCAGTCCCCGGACTCGATCTCCCAGGGGCGTGAGACCGCCTCTATATGAACGGCGGCCGATCCTGCGGCCGTCATGGCAGTCCTCAGCCGCCCGGGATCGCTCAGGGTCACGAGCCCTGCGGGAAGGGGCAGAGGGGCTCGATCCGGCAGGGCTTCGCGCCAGGCCCTGTGGACCAGAAGCGCGGGGCCCGCGCCGTGCGGATCGGCCCATGTCGCGATGACGACACGTCCACCCGGCCGAACGACCCGGTGGAGTTCTCTCAACCCCCGCTCCCAGTCCGGAAACAGCATCACGCCGAAGATCGAAAAGGCCGCGTCAAACGCGGCGTCAGGCAGGTCCAGCGCCTGTCCGTCCATCACCCTCGCCTCGCAGCCGGCCTCGGCGAAGCCGCCGTCGACCAGGCGTGTCGCGACGCGGTCGACCATGCCCGGGGAGAAGTCGGTGGCCAGGACCCGGGCACCGTCCCGGGCCGCCTCAAGGGTCAGGGCCCCGGTGCCCGCAGCGACGTCCAGCACCCGCTCGCCCGGCTGGACACCGCCCGCGAGATCAAGCGCCAGCCGCGCGAACAGGCGCGTATGGGGCTCGGCCACGTTCTCATAGCCGGCGACGGCGTCGCTCCAGACTCCGGCCTGATGCAGGGGATCGGGCCGGGTCATTCGGGTCTGTCTTCTGAAGCGCACAGGCCAGTCATCAAGCCGCCGCGGCGACCGGGCCCCACCGGGGGAAGGGATCGGGCAGCTTCTTCCAGCCTGCGGGCCCGCGTTCCATTTCGAACCGGGTCAGCAGGGCCTGATCGAGCATCGAGGTCAGCAGGTCGCGGTTCATGCCGGCACCGATCAGGACGATCTCCTGACGTCGGTCTCCATGCGGCTGGCGCCAGACGGCCTCGAGCGCGCCCAGCCAATCGGGATTGTCGTCCGGCCAGCGGTCCCTGGACACCGAGGCCCACCACAGACCGCCCCATTCGTGCTCGGTGACGGCACCCGCCTGGCTCCATGAGCCGACATAGGCCATGCGGGTGGCCAGCCAGAAGAAGCCCTTGGAGCGCCAGACGCCGGGCCACTCCTTCTGGAACAGGTCATACAGGCGCTGCGGGTGGAAGGGCCGGCGCGCCTTGTAGACGAAGCTGGAGACGCCGTACTCCTCGGTCTCGGGCGTGACCTCGCCCCGCAGGGCCCGGCTCCAGCCGGCCGACTGTTCCGCCTTGTCCATGTCGAACAGGCCTGTCCCCATCACCGCCGTCAGCGGCACCCGTCCCCGTTCCGCCCGGACGATCCTCGCCGACGGATTGAACTGGCGCATCATGGCCTCCAGCAGGCCCAGTTCGCGCTCAGGCAACAGGTCGGTCTTGTTGAGTACGATGACGTCGGCGAATTCGATCTGGTCGACCAGCAGATTGGCCACCGTGCGCTCGTCGTCCTCGCCCAGATGTTCCCCACGGCTTTTGAGCCGATCGGTCGAGGGATAGTCGCGGTAGAAGTTGAAGGCGTCGACCACCGTGACCATGGTGTCGACCCGGGCCAGGTCGGCCAGGCTGAAGCCCTCCTCGTCGCGGAAATCGAAGGTCGCGGCGACCGGCATGGGTTCGGAGATCCCGGTCGACTCGATCAGCAGATAGTCGAAGCGCCCCTCCCGCGCGAGCTTGCCGACCTCGAGCAGCAGGTCCTCGCGCAGGGTGCAGCAGATGCAGCCGTTGGACATCTCCACCAGCGTCTCCTGCGTCCGCGACAGGTCGGCCCCGCCGCCTTCGCGCACCAGGGCCGCGTCGATGTTCACCTCGCTCATGTCGTTGACGATGACGGCGACCCGGATGCCCTCCCGGTTCGACAGGATGTGGTTGAGCAGGGTCGTCTTTCCGGCCCCCAGGAAGCCGGACAGGACGGTAACGGGCAGTTTGGACATGGACCCCCTCGACGGCGACGCTTCGCACCATTTATACGTTACGGTATAACATCACAAGCGAGTCTCATGGACCGACCTGCTCCGCACTGCGTTGTCGGCGACAGCCCCTCGATCTTCTCCGCCCTCGCCGACCCCTCCGTGCGGCTGGTGATCTGGCGCAGGCCGAACCCGTGTCAGCCCGAGGGCTACCCGCCCTTCGCCCGACCGGCCCGGGACGAACTCACCTGTCTGCCGGACTGGCTTGGCCGGGACATCCTGCTTCTGGGCGGGCTCTATCAGGCCCTGGCGGACCGCGACTGGCAGGTCCGGCTCGAGGCCGCCGAGGGACGAACCTGTCCCGCCTTCCACGAGGATGCCGTTCGCCTGCGCCTGTTGGTGACCTATCGCGGCCCGGGCACGGAATGGACCACCGGCCCCGACAACGCCCCGGTGCGCGAGGTCCCGCCCGGGGCGGTCGCCGCCTTCAAGGGCCGCGCCTGGCCTTCGAGCGCGCGCCTCCTGCATCGCTCCGCCAAGGCCTCGGTCCGCCGCCCACGCTGGCTGCTGGCAATGGACGCGGCGGCACCGGCCGGGCCAGAGACCGGAGCCGCCCGAAGCCTGATCGGCTAGCACGACCGGCTGCTGGTCCGTCTTGACGAGAAGCCGGACCATCCGGGCTCTGGTGATCGAGTTGTCCGATCACAGCGTGAAGACGGGCGACGGGTCAGTCGTGGCTGCTGGACCAGCGCCGGCAGGTTTGCGCCAACGACGGCGCACGGCGTGCACAGGGATGACAGGCCGTCGAACCGCTCTCGTTCAGGTGCCATCGATTTGCGGCCGGGGTGATCCGGCAGGCGGTTTGGCTCACCGTCCGAACCAGCCCGGGTTTGACCCTTCCAAAAGAAAAGGGCGGCCTTTTCAGGCCGCCCCCTTCCGCTTGGCTCGTCGACCCCGGAGTTACCAGGGGCGATAGTTCAGACCGATGAACACGCGACGGCCGTAGGGGTCGAAGTTGGAGGTCAGGGCGGACCCCAGAACGTCGGCCTGCTCGGCATCGAACGCGTTGACCACGCCGGTCCGGATGGACAGGTTGTCGCGGACGTTCCAGCGCAGCGTGAAGTCGTTGCGGGCGAAGTTGCCGGTGTCCAGCAGGCTGGAGTCGCGGCTGTCGGCGTTGTTCACGAAGTCACGACGCTGGACGATATCCTGGGCGGTCTGCCAGTCCATGGTCCAGTTGACGCTCCAGATCTCGTTGGGCGCCCAGGTCAGGGACGACGTCAGGCGAACGCGCGGGAAGAACACCAGGCTGGCCGACTCGGTGAAGTCAGCACGGTTGTCGATATTGTTGAAGTTCTTCTGTTCGATCAGCCAAGAGCCGTTGACCGAATAGTTGAACGTTCCCCAGTTGCGATCCCACATCTCGGCCGTGTCGAGCGAATAGCGAGCCGAGAAGTCGAGGCCGCGGGTCGTGCGCTTGGCGTAGTTGATCGAGCCCTGGATGAAGTCGACCAGCAGGAAGCGATCGTCTGCAGGCGAGGTCGCCAGATCGACCGGCGAACGCGTGAGTGTCGCGCAGGCCGAGGCGTTGATCGTCGGTCCGCTGACGCAGTTGTTGGCTGCAGTCTGGGCCGTGACGGCTGCGATGACGTCGGTGATCTCGATTTCGTAATAGTCGAGAACCAGCGACAGGTTCGGAATGATCGGTGGCTGATAGGCGATCGAGAAGGTGAACGAGTCCGACTCTTCGGGCTGCAGGAACGGGTTGCCGCCGTTACGACCCGGAACGCTGGACGTATAGACCGGCAGGTAGGCGTTGGCGGTCGTGCTGCTGGCGAAGTCGAAGTTCAGTCCTGCTTCGCGGGCCAGGGTGCCGCAGTTGGCGATACGCTGGTTGGCAATCGTCCGGTCGGTCAGGTTGTTGATGACACGGGCATCGCATGGGTCGGTCAGCAGGGCGAAGGTCTGGACCAGAGGAGCGAAACTCTCGCCGAGGCTCGGAACGCGGACCGAGGTGTTGAAGCTGGTCTTGAGGGCCAGCTCCGGGACCGGGCGGTAGACGAGGTTGAAGCCCGAGACGTCTGTCTTGCCAACGGTGGAATAGTCGGACTGGCGGTAGGACGCGCTCAGTTCGGCATAGGTCCCGAGGAAGCTGTCGCGGAACAGGGGCACGGACACCTCCCCGAAGAACTCGCTTACGTCGTACTCGGCCGGCAGGAAATCAGGACCGGTGTTGGACAGCAGCCAGCGTCCGGCCGTCGTGAGGTTCCGACCGGTACCTTCGGTCAGCTCCTTGCGATACTCGCCGCCAATGGCGACACCGATCGAGCCGGCACCCCAGAAGTCCCACAGCTGGCCGGTCAGCGATCCGGCCAGATCGTGCTGTTCATTCTGCTGTTCGATCGTGATCGTCGACCGCACATAGTCGAGACCCGCGGCGCTCTGGTTGCCGAGCCCGAAGATGTTCAGCGGGACGCAGGTGTTGATGATCGGATCGGTCGCGCCGTAGGTCGCCGTGCCACCCAGGTTCTGGTTGGCGATGCGGCCGCCGTTGGCGGTCAGCAGGCGAACCCGGCAGACGATCGCGCCGGGGGTGCCGAGCGTGCCGGCGGTATCGACGATGGAGTCCAGCGCATAGGCCAGACGCTCGCCGTCGTTCGAGCTCTCCGCATTGGTGTTGTCGACCCGGCCGTAGGTGTAGCCGATGTCGAACGCGACGTCGCGCAGAGGACCGAAATCACCCAGCTCGCCGTTGGCACCGATCACGTAGCGCTGCAGGTCGCGCTGGTTTTCCTGCGGGCGATCCAGCGTCCAGGCGCTGTATCGGGCCCAGGGAGAGGCGCGAAGCGACGAGACCGCTCCCGGCGCGTTCGCCGTCGGGGCCCCGTAGATCGTCGCCACATTGGATTGGATGGCGGCGCGAAGGTTGGCGGGAAGGAAGGCGTTGTCGAGGCGGGTCGTGAAGATCGTCGGGCCTGCGGTCCGCGCGCTCAGGATCGGCTGGACGGCGTTGGCGGGGTTGTTGTCCGAGATATAGACGTCGGCAAAGCCATAGCCCGTGGCCAGATTGGTCCGTTCATTGACGTATTTGGCTTCCGCGAACAGGTTGATGTTGTCCGTCAGCGCGAAGGTCGCTCCGGTCTGGAACCGGGCCGAACGCGATTCGGGCAGCGTCGAATCCACGTTGAAGATGGTGTTGGGGTTCTCGCCGTCGCCGCCGGTGTTGATGGCCTGGTTGGTTCCGGTCCGCGACAGGAGCGTACCGAAGTTGGCCAGACGGGCAGCGGTGCCGTCGAAGACATAGGTACGGCCCGGCGCAACGCCGTAGCAACCCGCGGACAGATAGGTGGTGCAGGCGAGTACGCCGACGTCCGGATCGTTGGTCGGGCTCGGCTGATACTGGCTGGCCAGGGTGACCTGACCGAAGCGGACGATTTGCAGCGTCCGGCGATCGGAGAAAAGCTCGGCGTCCAGCACGCCATCGTATGCCGCCGCGCTGGGATCGACGTCGCGACCGACCAGACCCCAGCCTTCGCGGAGCCAGTCGACGTTGGGGGCCAGCACCTCATCCAGACGCTCGTATTCGCCGAACGCATAGACGTTCAACCGGTCGTCAAACAGGTTCTTGCCGGCCAGAAAGGACACACGCTCGTTGGTCTGGCCGTCCTGGTTGATCATGCCGTAGTTGGCGTCGATCTCGAGACCCTCGAAATCCTTGCGCAGGATAAAGTTCAGGACGCCCGAAACGGCATCCGCACCGTAGACCGACGACGCACCGCCCGTGACAATCTCGACGCTCTGGATCAGCAGGCGAGGAATGGTATCGACGTCGACCGACAGCGAGCCGGCAGCCGAGCCCACGTGACGGCGGCCGTCAACGAGGGTCAGGGTCCGGCCGGCACCCAGTGAACGCAGGTTCGGCAGCGACAGCCCGCCCGAGTTCAGCGCGCCGACAGTGTCGGAAGGCACCTGGGAGTTGGACAGGGCCGGAATGGTTGCCAGATAATCGATGACCGTGTTCTGACCGGTCGTCAGAAGCTGCTCGCGGGTGACCTGAATAAGCGGCGTCGGCGCGGTGGTTGGGTCGCGACGGATGCGCGAGCCGGTCACGACGACTTCCTCGACCTCGGTCGCCTCGTCCTGCGCCGCGGGAGCGGACTGGGCCATGGCAGGAGCCGTGCTCGCGACGATCGCGCCGACGAGGACAGTCGTCGCGAGGAGGTGAGCGCGCGTGGTGTGAATATTCAAGATCAAGTCTCCAGTTGTTGCGCCGATTGTCATCAGCCGAGAACGAGCTGCGATAACCGCAGGCGCAATTCGGACATGATCAAGACCAGGAGGTCGTAACGTCAGGGACGTGATACGCGGGCCTGGTCTCGGTTTGGAAGCAAAGAAAACACAAAACTGACAGAAAAACGCGCGTGTATCAGCGCCGACACATTTAAAGTGTTTGCAAAAATGCAAGTATTCTGACCGGCGCGCCCGGACGAACTCGCCAGCCGGATTTTCAGGCGGCGTCAGGCGGCGAGGAAATCGTCACACCCTCGCGGACGATGGCGTCGATCCTGTCGCGCAGGTCACGTCCGGCATCGGTCAGGCACAACGAGCGCACGCGCCCGCGCATGCGGGTGACGACCAGAGCGGGACGTCCGGGGGTCGCAACGACGAGTGCCGCCGCAGTCCGGGAAGCCGCGGCCATGTTGAGTCCGCCCGCAACCGCGAGCTCGCTGATGCAGAGCCCTTCGTTCTCACAGATATAGAGAAAGCCTGACAAGGTTCCGGGGCGGGCGTTGGGCGCGTGGTCGGCGAACAGTTCCAGGACCTCCAGAACTGCGTTTCGGCGACGCTGGCCCGGTGGTTGGCTCTCGCCCCTAGTCATTGCTGTAGTCGTGCAGGCGACCGGTGATCATCGCGCGCGGCACAAACCCGCGGACCGGAGCGGAGCGGCGCGTGCGTCGCTCGGTCAGTTTGAGTTCCGCCTGGGGAAACTCATCCCTGACGGTGAGCAGGATCTGTTCGAGGCGCTTCTGATGGTCAGCCGCAGAGACGAAGTCCTCGGCCTCGATCTCCACGGTGAATATCGCCTTTAGCCGCACGCACAGCTCCCGCGGGCAGCCAACGGGACAATCATGGATTGACGCAGCGGTCCCGGAGGCTCGCTAACCAGCTCCTCATGCGCTGACATCGACTGGATCACTCACGACAGACGAGAGGCGAGTATCGCCAGCCCACATCGTCCGGTCTGTAGATCCACGTTTCAGGAAACTCAATAGCCGGACGTCGTTTGCGTTATTGTAAGCGAGCGAAATCGGCATCCGCTGTAGGATGCCAAGCTTGACTATACATTTTTGTAATGTTGATGCGCGCGACAAAATGCGCTATGTAAATTCTGGGCACTTCCATCCAGACGGCGATATTTGGATGTTGTTCTCCGGGATAGCGGAGATACTTGTTCGAGAGCTGGGCCCGGGGCATTCTGAAAAACAACCTTTGCGAATTCCGGGCGTCATGGCACTGCTGACCGACCTGACCCGGCTACCGACCCGTTCCACGGCGCTTGTCGTTGCTGAGAGGGAGGCTGAGCGGGCCCGCCTGCGAGATCTGCTCGAGGCCGGTGGACTGGCCGTTCTGACCGCGGATCGCGTCGCCGAGGCAGACCGGCTCCTGTCAGTGTCTCCGCCCGATCTGATCGTCGTTGATGTTCAGGGAGGCAGGAACGATCCACTGTCCCTGTGTCGCAGGTGGGGTGATCGATCCCGGACCCGACTCGTGATCCTGAGCGACAGCCAGGATCCGATTGACCAGATCGTCGCTCTCGAACTCGGTGCCGATCTGCTCGTCCCACGGCCCTTTGATGACAGGCTCCTGATGGCCAAGGTTCGCGCCCTGCTCCGGAGAATGGGCCATGGCCAGGCGGTTCCTGCTGAAGACCGGTCGACTGCCGGCATCTGGTCGCTCAATGCGGCTACCCGTGAGGTCTGCGGGCCATCCGGTCGGCGAGTTTCGCTCGCCCCGGGGGACGTTGCGATGCTGCATCTGTTCATGAGCAATCCGGGCCTGGTCTTTACCAGTGAAAGCGCCACGGTGGCGCTGGGGTCGCGGTCGCTCGCCGGGCCACTGTTGCGGATGTCCATTTCGCGGCTTCGCCGCAAGCTGATCGAAACCGGTGACCCCGACCCCATCCGGAACGTCCGCGGCGTTGGCTATGTTTATGAGCCTGAGGTCCTGCGTCCGGTTGCGTTCCCGCTTTCCGGCGACGACGGGCCCCGGCCGTCATGAAGGTGCATCCGATCATTCGACAAACAATCTCCGGAACGCGCCCCTAAGCGTCTGCAAAGGCGGTTTATCTGTGACTGCTGCTTTCTGAGATCCCGGCCGTCGGCGGTAAGCCCGCCTCGACGTTGCAGCCCCGGATCGAGGCGGGCTTACCCGAACGCCGGGCGTACCGGGCGTCGGGATCGATACAGGTTGCGCCCGGTTCCCGAAGCCCGGCTGCCTAAGTCTCGATCAGGGTAGCGCCCAGCATCGTGGCCTGTTTCAGGATCACGCGAGCCCTCTCCAGCTGACCGTCCAGCCCGGCGAAAAGCCGTTCCAGCAGCCGCCCGCGAACCCGCCGGTTGCGGAGCCGGCACAGGGTGGTGTGGTCCGGGACCTCGTCCTCCAGACCCGGACCGACGAACCGTCCGAGGACCGGACTGTCGCCCGGACGAACCTCAAGCTCGGCATCCGACAGCCCGTACCAAGCCTGAAGCAGCATCGCCTCGAACAGAAGCAGAGGCCAATAGCCCGGTCGCTCCGGGCCGTCCTGCTGTTGAACTCCCTTCACAGGCGCGTGGTTCGAACGTTCGGTGCGGACAGACCCGTTCCCCGCGGGTTCCAAGGCACCCTGCCCTGCCTGCAACCCGTCGACGGCGGCCGCTTGTCCGCCCCGCCGCTTCGGCCCTGCAGCAGCGAGGCCCGGACAACGCACCTCCCGCCTGGCACCGCCGAACCTCCCAAAAAAAATGGAGCGTCGCCCCGACGGGACGACGCTCCAGTGGGGACAGTCCCCTTGGGAGGAACACTGTCCGTCCCCGCAGGGATGAGGGTGATCAGAACGTAAAGCGCGTACCGATGAAGTATTGGCGCCCGGTCTTGCCGTAGCTGGAGACGACCGGATCGTCCTGATAGCCCCAGCGGCTGTCGACCTGGTCGGTCAGGTTGAGCGCCTCGGCCGTCAGGGTGATGGTGTCGTTGATCTTGTAGGTGAAGGAGGCGTCGACGTTGAGCGTGTCGTCCGAACCCACGAAATCATTGATCAGGGGCGAGTCACACTGGCCCGGATCGCAGGTACCGGATGCCAGCGGATAGGTGGTCTGGTAGCCGGAGCGATAGGCGGCCGAGACCCGGGCACTCCAGCGGGGCACCTCATAGAAGATCGTGGCGTTGAAGCTCTCCGGCGAGGCCCCGAGGAAGGGGGCCGTGCCGGTCAGATTGCGCGCCGGATCGAGGATGTACTCCAGCTCGGATTCGATCTGGGTGTAGTTGGCCTGGACGCCGAGGTTCGAGAGGAAGCCCGGCAGGAAGGTCAGGTTCTGCTGATAGATGAACTCGAACCCGGTGAGGTCCCCGCCCGGCGCATCATTGGCCTGACGGACCGAGAACGGCAGATCCGCGTCGATATAGGCCCGGCGGCTGTCCGAAGCCTGGTCGACCAGTCCGTCAAAGGCGGCGCGCAGGTTGGCGATGGCTTCGGCGTCGAAGATATCGCTGAGCCGGGCCTCGGAGAGGACCACCTGGGGGAAGCTGCCGATCTTCTTGTGAAAGACCGAGAACGAGACCAGGGCGTCGGGTGCGAAATACCATTCGACGTTGAAATCGAGGTTGTCCGCCCGGAACGGCTTCAGCCGCGTATTGCCCAGAGTGATGGCCGCGTTGGAGCCCGTGAAGTCCGCCGGCGCGGTGCCGATGCCGATCGGCACGGTAAAGCCCGTGACGCCGGGCTGAAGCGCCAGCAGCTGCGGCCGTGCCATCACCTTGGCGGCGGCAAAGCGGAACAGCAAGGTATCGGACCATTCATAGATGACGTTCAGCGACGGCAGGGTATCGGTATAGTCGTTGGTGTTCTCGATCCCGCGCCCGCTGGGTGAACGCCCGCTCGCCTCGACGCTGGTCTCGGCCAGGCGCACGCCGACGTTGCCGCGCAGGTTGCGCCCGAAGACCGGACGCTGGAAATCGAGCTGGGCATAATAGCCGGTATCGGTCTCGTCGACGGCGAAGGTGTTGACGCCGCCGTTGCGGAGATCGGACAGGCGCCAGTCGCCCCATTCATTGATGCAATC
>JAIEQA010000121.1 GCA_019748095.1 Caulobacteraceae bacterium
GGAGCGTTCTGCGCGGGTTACAGGGGTCGGCCGATCCTCTTGATCTCCCATTCAAGGTTTACACCGCGTTTACTTTGAACGTCAGCGCGGACGGTTTCGCCGAGTCCCTCGATATCGGCGGCGGTCGCCTCACCCGGATTGATCATGAAATTGCTGTGCAACTCGCTGAACATGGCCCCTCCTCCGGTCACAGCATGAAGCCTGCCGCGCCAGCCGGCCTCATCGACCAGCTTCCATGACGAATGGCCCGGCGGGTTCTTGAAGGTGGAGCCGCCGGTCTTCTCGCGGATCGGCTGGGTCGTTTCGCGCCGAGCCGTGATCTCGCCGATCCGGGCCGTGACGGCGGCGGGGTCGTCCGGGGTCCCACGATAGACGGCCTCGATCCAGAGGATGTCCGCCGGGGCCTCGGAATGGCGATAGGTGTAGCCGAAGTCGGCAACGGTGTAGTCGATCCGCTCGCCAGACCGGGTCAGGCCCCAGGCCGAGACGAGCACGTCCTTGGTCTCGGACCCGTAACAGCCCGCATTCATGGTCAGGGCCCCGCCGATGGTGCCCGGGATGCCGGCGTAGAACTCCAGCCCGGCGAGACCGGCCCTGGCGGAGGCCTTGGCGACCATGGCATCAAGCGCGCCGGCACCCGCAATGATGGTGTCGCCCGCCGTCGTGATCCCCGCGAAGGCCCGCCCGGCCAGACGGATGACGACGCCCTCGACACCGCCATCGCGCACGATGACGTTGGAGCCGACACCGAGGACTGTCACGGGCACCTGCGGGTCCAGCGCCTGCAGGAAGGCAGCGAGGTCTTCCGCATCGGCCGGGAGAAAGAGAAGCTCAGCAGCGCCACCGACGCGGAACCACGTGAAGGGGCCGAGCGGTTCGTCCGGCAACAGCTTGCCGCGAACGTCGGGAAGGGTGTCACGCCAGGCCATGATACTGTCCGTCTAGCCGGCTTGAGCTTCGAGCTGGGCCGGCAGCGCATAGGCCCAGCTGGTGATGTCGCCGGCTCCCAGCAGGACGACGACATCCCCAGCCTTCGCCTCCTCGGCGATCACGCGTGGCAGGACCGCCGCGTTCTCAAGCGCCGAGACCCGAAGATGGCCATAGCGGCGGATGCCGTCGACCAGCGCCTGTTTGTCGACACCCTCGATCGGGGCCTCGCCCGCCGCATAGACATCGGCGACGATCACGCTGTCGGCGTCCGAGAAACTGGTCGAGAACTCGTCCAGCAGGTCACGGAGCCGGGTGAACCGGTGCGGCTGGACCACGGCGATGACGCGACCCTCGGCGACCTGACGGGCGGCCTTGAGTACGGCGGCGATCTCGACCGGATGGTGGCCATAGTCGTCGATGATCCGCACACCGTTCACGACGCCCGTGGTGGTGAAGCGCCGCTTGACGCCGGCGAAGGCGGCCAGACCGCTGCGGATCGCGTCATCAGAAACATCCAGTTCGCGCGCCACGGCGATGGCGGCCAGGGCGTTGGCGACATTGTGCCAGCCGGCCATGGGCAGATACAGATCGGTGATCCGGACCGGTTCTTCCAGCGGGCCGTGGCCGCGCCCCTGAATCAGCACATCGAAACGGGCTCCGTCGGGGCTCATCTCCACCTTGTCTGCCCGCACCATGGCCTGCGGGTTCATGCCATAGGTCACGATGCGGCGGTTATCGATCGAGGCGGCCAGACGCTGGACCTCGGGATGGTCGAGGCAGACGGCGGCGAAGCCGTAGAAGGGGATGTTCTCGACGAAGTCGCAGAACGCCTTCCGTACGGAATCGAAGTCGCCGTAGTGGTCGAGGTGCTCCGGGTCGATGTTGGTGACGATGGCCACGGTCGACTTGAGGCGCAGGAAGCTGCCGTCGCTCTCGTCGGCCTCGACCACGATCCAGTCGCCGTCGCCGACCTTGGCGTTGGTGCCGTAGGCGTTGATGATCCCGCCGTTGACCACCGTCGGGTCCAGCCCGGCGGCGTCCAGCAGACAGGCAACCATAGAGGTCGTCGTGGTCTTGCCGTGGGTGCCGCCGACCGCGATCGAGAACTGCAGCCGCATCAGTTCGGCCAGCATCTCGGCGCGGCGCACCAGTGGGACGCGCCGCTCGCGCGCGACGGTCAGCTCGGGGTTGGTCGCCTTGACCGCAGTCGAATAGACCACGGCGGAGACGCCTTCACCGACATGGGCCGCGTCATGCCCGATGTAGATTCTGGCCCCGAGGGCGGCCAGACGCTCGGTATTGACCGAAGCCTTGGCATCCGACCCCTGAACGGCATAGCCGATCTTGAGCATGATCTCGGCAATTCCGCTCATGCCGATCCCGCCGATCCCGACGAAATGGACAGGGCCGAGGGCGAAGGGAACGGGGCGAAGACGAGCGATCATCCGCGCGTCTTAGCGGCCCCGTCTGGCCGAAGAAACCCGCACGGCCGCGGTTTGTGAATTTGAGAGCCGGCCCCTCGCCGCGGCCTTCGTCGTAGACCTTACCTGAAAATCACGCGGCGCGGCGTTGTGCCCGGTTGCTGCCCTCGCCCGATCGTTCCGGGGGGCTGATCCGGAACTGCCGCACGAGGCCGGCCAATTCATCGGCATCGCGTGCGAGGTTGTGGCTGGCCGCTGTAGACTCCTCGGCAACCGCAGCGCTGTGCTGGGTGGCCTGGTCCATCTGCGCCACAGCCTGATTGATCTCGTTCAGCGAGGTCGCCTGTTGTTGGGCGGATCCGACGATCTCGGACATGAGCGCACTGATGGCCGAGACCTTGCCGGCAATGCCGTTCAGGGCAGTCCCCGTCGCGCCGACGACCTCGACACCCTCTTCCACCTGGCGGGCGCTGGTTGCGATGAGTGTCTTGATTTCCCGTGCCGCATTCGCCGATCGCTCGGCCAGTGCCCGGACCTCGGTCGCGACCACCGCGAATCCGCGGCCGGCGTCACCGGCGCGAGCGGCCTCGACCCCGGCGTTGAGCGCAAGAAGATTGGTCTGGAAGGCGATTTCATCAATGACGCCAATGATCTGGCTGATCTCGGCGGACGACTGCTGAATGCTGTTCATGGCCTCGATCGCACGCGCCACGGCCTCACCGCTCTGGCGACCTTCGGTTTCGGCGGACACAACGAGGGCCCCGGCCTCGATAGCGCGCTTGGAGGTCGCACCGACATTGGCGGTGATCTCGTCGAGCGCCGCAGCAGCCTCCTCAAGCGTGGCAGCCTGGTGTTCGGTACGGCGCGCCATGTTATCGGACGAGGCGCTGATCTCGCCCGCCGCCGCACTTATTCCGCCGGAGTTCTGGTTGAGGACCTGCATGGCCTGTTCCAGCTTGTTGAGCGCGGCGTTGAAGTCATTCCTGAGGGCAACATAGGTCTCGGGGAATTCGGCCGTGATCCGGTAATCGAGTTCGCCCCGCATCAGCGACGACAGACCGCGGGCGGTCTCGGACACAACAAGCGTCTGCTCTTCGCGCTGAATCCTGTCGCGTGCCGCCGTTTCCTCCATCAGCAGGCGTTCGCGAGCCGCTGTCTCTTCCTTGGCGCGGGCAGCCTCGGCATCCGCGAGCCTCGCGGCCTCGCTGGCATCGGAGGCTTCCCTCATGCTGGCCGCATTGATCTGGAACATCGACACTGTGCTCATTGCGACCCAGACGAGGGTTGCGGCCTCGATCACGAGGATGACGGCATGTATGCCGACCCGCAGCAGACTGGCCGACCCCGGGAACACCATTTCTGGCATCACAAAGCTGAGCACGAGGTGGTGGAGGGCGACGGTGCCGGCACCAGCCAGGATGGCTCGCCAGTCGCAGAAGATGATCGTGACCGCGAGAGCCGCAAAGTAGAGCATGTGCATGTCGAGCTGGTAGACGGTGGTGCGGGCACCGGCGACCACCAGCGACACCTGCCCCATCAGCATCACGCACTGAAGCGCGCGGCCGAGTGGCCCGTGGCCGGACAGAAGAAGCAGGGCGGTCATCGCACCGGCCACACCCGCAAACGGCAGGATGGCTGCGAGACCGGCCGAAGCATTCGAGGTCATTGAAATGCCCGCTCCGACGAGAGCGAGCAGCCAGGAGAGCGCCACAACGACGACGACGCCGCCCCGGCGCTGGCCGTCCAGGGTTCTGGCCTGCAGGATCATGGACGATTTCCTTCAACTAGACAGTCTGCGATCCGGGGATCGACGATGGCCAAGGCACCTTCGCGCTTCAGTTGATCGCTGAGGTCCAGTCCACCGTAGACGACAACGATGTTCCCGCGCCCCACGCGTGAAACGATACCGGCCGCCTCTGCCGCTTCGCGTGCGCGATCCTGACCCCACCAGGGCGGAAAGACAGCTGCGACAGCAAAGGGTGACCGTGGCTGGGCTGCGACGGCCAAGGCCGGGAACAGGGAGGCCAGCATCGCCAGAGCAACCAGCGCAGCGACTTTCGGCTGTGGTGTCCCCTGCATCTGCCCTGCCCCGATCAAAACGAACCTTACTTTCAGCTCAACCCCGTTAAGAAACCATGTCGCATTCATACCCGCGGGATATGAAACCCGGAGGGCTGCCGTAGCTTGCGAGCCCCTCGATGAGCGCGAGGCAAATACGGTTACCGCGCCTTAACCCTGAGCCGTCAGACTCGCAGACTCCTAATCGAGAGGCTGTTAAGCGTGACCGACTTGAAGACCGACGTCATCCACCGGGGCGATTGCCTCGAGGTCCTGCGCCGCCTTCCGGACCGCTCGGTCGACATGGTCTTTGCGGACCCGCCCTACAATCTGCAGCTGGGCGGCGACCTACTCAGGCCCGACAACTCCCGGGTCGACGCAGTCGATGACGACTGGGACAAGTTCGACAGTTTCGCCGCCTATGACGCCTTCTGCCGCGACTGGCTGACGGAGTGCCGCCGCGTCCTGAAGGATGAGGGCTCGATCTGGGTGATCGGCAGCTATCACAACATCTTCCGGTTGGGCGCGGCGATCCAGGATCTGGGCTACTGGGTGCTGAACGATATCGTCTGGCGCAAGACCAATCCGATGCCGAACTTCAAGGGCACGCGGTTCACCAATGCCCATGAGACGCTGATCTGGGCGGCGAAATCGCGCCAGCAGAAGCGCTACACCTTCAACTACGACGCATTGAAGGCCTTCAATGAGGACACCCAGATGCGGTCGGACTGGACCCTGGCGCTCTGCACGGGTGAGGAACGCATCAAGGGCGAGGACGGCAAGAAGGCCCACCCAACGCAGAAGCCTGAGGGCCTTCTGCACCGCGTGATTCTGGCGGCGACGCGACCGGGAGATGTGATCCTGGATCCCTTCTTCGGCACGGGCACCACGGGCGCAGCGGCCAAGCGTCTGGGCCGGCACTACATCGGGATCGAGCGGGACCTCGACTATATCAAGGTCGCCGAAAAGCGGATCAAGGCGGTTCTGCCGGCGCGGCCAGAGGACATCATCGTCACGGGCTCCAAGCGGGCCGAGGTCAAGGTGCCTTTCGGAGCCCTGGTCGAGGCCGGTCTGCTGGCTCCCGGCGACGTCCTGTATTGCCCCAAGGGCGAACGCGAGGCCCGCGTGCGGGCGGATGGCTCGCTGGTGTCCGGTCAGCTTTCCGGCTCGATCCACAAGCTGGGGGCGCTGCTGGAGAATGCTCCGGCCTGCAACGGCTGGACCTACTGGCGCTTCCGGTCGGACACCGGGCTGCGGTCGATCGATGCTCTCCGGGCGGAAGTCCGCGCCGGGATGCAGTGAGCGTTGGCGTACAGAGCGCCCTCCCCTAACCGTCCGGAATTCCTGCCCAAAACCCCATAGGCGCGACGGAACCGATCGTGCGAACGACGGTTGTGGATTAGTGCCCTCGCTGCAAGGGCGAGGGAACATCGCCATGAAGATCGCCCAGGTTACGCCGCTGTATGAGGCCGTGCCGCCGAAGCTGTATGGTGGAACCGAGCGCGTGGTCGCCCATCTGACTGACGCCCTGGTCGATCTGGGTCATGAGGTGACCCTGTTCGCCTCGGCCGAGGCGCATACAAGAGCTAGGCTGGTACCGGTCCGGGACCAGGCGATCCGGCTGGATCCGGCCCCGCTGAAGTCCGATCTGGCAGCCCATATGACGATGCTGTCCGAGGTCCTGCGCCGGGCGGACGACTTTGACGTGATCCATTTCCACACGGACATGATCCACTTCCCCTTCTTCGAGCGTCTTGCCGGCAAGACGCTGACGACGCTGCACGGGCGGCTGGACATGAAGGATCTGCCGGAGGTCTATGAGCGCTGGCCAGAGTTCGGCCTGGTCTCGATTTCCGACCATCAACGCCGGCCGCTGGCCTTCGCCAACTGGCAGGCGACCGTTCATCACGGCATGCCCGCCGAGCAGTACCGGTTCTCGCCGAAGTCCGAAGGTTATCTGGCCTTCCTCGGTCGCATCTCCCCCGAGAAACGCCCGGACCGGGCGATCGAGATCGCCATCAAACTGGGCCGCAAGCTGAAGATGGCGGCCAAGGTCGACGCGGCTGACAAGATCTATTTCGAAACCAAGATCAAGCCGATGCTGGATCACCCCCTGATCGAGTTCATCGGCGAGATCGGGGATCATCAGAAGTCGGATTTCCTAGGCGGCGCGGACGCCCTGCTGTTTCCGATCGACTGGCCGGAGCCGTTCGGTCTGGTCATGATCGAGGCGATGGCCTGTGGCACGCCGGTCGTGGCCTTCAGCTGCGGATCCACGACCGAAATCATCGAGGACGGAACCACGGGCTTTCTGGTCGACACGATCGAACAGGCCGTCGCGGCGACGGAAAGGGCCAGACTGCTGGACCGGGCGGCCATCCGGGCCCGGTTCGAGCTGAGGTTCTCGGCGACCGCGATGGCGCGGCGGTATCTGGACGTCTATGGCGACCTTCTGGCCGTCAGGCCGTATGCGGCGTCCGGTCTCACAGACCTGATGATGCCGTTACGAGAAGGCCGCAGCTTCGCCGCGAGTGCCTGAACCAAATCGCCCGAAGACCATTGTCCCTTCGTATTCGACAGCCAGACCGCTGGTGAAACTCCAACCCGGCGAGGCTCCATGGACGACGGTTATTCGGTTCAGCAGACGGCGGCAGACAGCGGGGAAACGGGCGGGCTCGACACCCTGCAGGCGCTGAAGGATGCGGATACCTTTCTGGTCGCCGATCCGTGGGGCGACCTGAAGGGGGGCGCGGACGGGCTGTTTGACCGGGATACCCGGATCCTGTCGCGCTTCGTCATGACCGCCGGCCTGGCCCGGCCGTCGCGGCTGAGCTCGGGCGTGTCGCGGGACAACGTCTTCTTCACCGCCCACACCACCAACCGGCCCCTGCCGCCGATGGGGGGTCGGTCCGCGCCGGCGGGGGTGCTGCATCTGGAGCGGCGGCGGTTCATCCGGGATCACCGGCTGTTCGAGCGGGTGCGGGTCGTGAACCACGGGGTGCAGGACGTTCTGCTGCCGCTGGCCTTCGACTTCGGGGCCGACTTCGCCGACATCTTTCAGGTACGGGGCACGCTGCGCGAGATGCGGGGGACCAGCGAGGAGCCGACGCTGGACGGGCGGCGCGTCACCTTCCGCTACACCGGGCTGGACGGGGTCGCGCGGACCAGTTGTCTGGCCTTTTCCGAGCCGCCCGCTCGGCTGACGGGATCCCGGGCGGAGTTCATGTTCAGCCTGCCGATGGGCAAGGCCCTGGACCTGTACATCGAGTGCGGGCCGGACGTCTGCACGGCACCGGACGCCCGGCGCTGGCGCGAGAATGCCGTCGCCGCCCGGCTGGCCATGCGCCGTCGGCGTCGG
Organism: Caulobacteraceae bacterium; assembly: GCA_019748095.1. Taxonomy (GTDB): domain Bacteria; phylum Pseudomonadota; class Alphaproteobacteria; order Caulobacterales; family Caulobacteraceae; genus Brevundimonas. The sequence goes on from JAIEQA010000121.1 coordinate 7,768, forward strand.
CGGGGAGCGTCGATCCGGGGGCCGCGCAGCCCCAGGTTTAACGCCTGGCTGGACCAGTCGCGGGCCGACATCGCCCTGTTGACCACCGACCTGCCGACAGGCCCCTATCCCTATGCCGGGACGCCGTGGTTCTCGACCCCGTTCGGGCGGGACGGGATCATCGCGGCCTGGCAGATGCTGTGGCTGGATCCGTCGCTGGCCAGGGGCGTCCTGACCTATCTGGCGGCAAGACAGGCAACCGAAACCTCGGCCTTCCAGGACAGCCAGCCCGGCAAGATCATGCACGAGACCCGGGGTGGCGAGATGAGCGCCCTGGGCGAGGTCCCGTTCGGTCTCTACTACGGCGGGGTCGACACCACCTGTCTGTTCGTGGCGCTGGCGGGGGCCTATGCCCGGCGCACCGGCGACCTCGACCTGATCCGCAGCCTGTGGCCCAATCTGATCGCGGCAACGGAGTGGATGCGGGACTATGGCGACAGCAACGGCGACGGGCTGATCGACTACCAGCGGGCGGCCGAGACGGGCCTGTCCAACCAGGGCTGGAAGGACTCCGAGGATTCGATCTTCCACAAGGACGGGCGGTTCCCGAAGGGGCCGGTCGCCCTGCTGGAGGTGCAGGGCTATGCCTTTGCGGCCTGGCTGGCCATGGCCGAGCTGGGCGAGCAGCTGACCGATGGGCGGGCACGGGCCTGGGGCATGCGGGCCGAGGAGATCCGGCAGCGGGTCGAGGACCGGTTCTGGCTGGAGGACGAACAGTTCTACGCCATCGCCCTGGACGGGGACGGCCAGCCCTGCGAGGCGATCGGCTCGAACGCCGGGCACCTGCTGTTCACCGGCCTGCCCTCGCCGGCCCGCGCCGAGGCGGTGTCGCGGCGGCTGCTGGGGGCCGAGTTCCGCTCGGGATGGGGGCTGCGGACCCTGGCCCGCGGTCAGGCCCGGTTCAATCCGATGAGCTATCACAACGGCTCGGTCTGGCCGCACGACACCTCGCTGGGGGTCGCGGGCATGGCCCGCTATGGCGAGCGGGACGCTGTGGCGATGATCCTGGGCGAGATCTATGCCGCCGCCAGCCATTTCCAGATGCGGCTGCCCGAGCTGTTCTGTGGCTTCGAGCGCGAGACCGGCGAGGGGCCGATCGCCTATCCGGTGGCCTGTCTGCCCCAGGCCTGGGCGGCGGGGTCGGTGTTCCTGATGCTGCAGGCGGCGCTGGGCCTGTCGATCGACGCCTCGGCACGGACGATCACCGTCCATGCCCCGACCCTGCCCGACGGCATCGAACGGCTGACCATCAGCCGGCTTCAGGTGGGCGAGGCCTCGATCGATCTGGCGTTCGAACGACTGGGCGACCAGGTGGTGGTCATGCCGCGCAACCGGATCGGCGAGTTGAGGGTCGTGGCAACGCGGTAGCCGTGTCCACCGGGCACCCCGGCCAGGGCCGGGTGAAGACCACACCGGCAAATCTCCGTGATTCTGTATTGTTTTCGGGACTTTATTGGCGGTTCTTTCATCCGGGTGCCGGGATGCACTCCCGAAGATTGGACTCCAAAAAAACAGAGTCCAGGAGTCCAAAACGCATTGATGCAGACAGTCAGCGTGCCCCGTCTGAGGAGTGCCGGTAGTCCCATGCACGACGTGGGGAGCATCCCCACCCACTGCAAGAGGAAGAGAGGAATAATTTCCTGCACCCCTCAAGGATGCGCAAGGTAGACATCAGGGGAACGGCGCGGGACCACTGCCTACGGATCAGTCGCCAGCGCCCGCTCAAGCGCCTTGCGGAACACGGTGGGCAGAGCCGCCAGCGCCTCGGCCTCTGGCGTCCAGAGAAGGTCGCAGGTCCCCAGTGCAACCCGGACGGACAGGGTCAGGGAGAAATGGGTGAAGACGTGTTCGACGGCGCCGGCATCGATCCAGGCAGCCGCCACCGGCGGGCGGTCGTCAGCAGCGTCCACGGACCAGTCCCCGGTCGGCAGGCCGACCATGCCGCCCAGCAGGCCCCTGTCCGGGCGGCGGACCAGGGCCACCCGCCCCTGCCCGTCCCGCAGCACCCAGGCGATCCCCTGCCGGTGCGGTCGCGCGGCCTTCGCCGCCTTGAGCGGATAGCGTTCCGGTGCCCCGGTGGCGCGGCCGGCGCACCAGCCGGACACGGGGCACATCAGGCACAGGGGCGACTTCGGGCGGCAGACGGTGGAGCCGAGATCCATCAGGGCCTGGGCCCAGTCGCCGGGACGATCGTCGGTGACGAGGGTGGCCGCCAGACGCTTCAATTCGGGCCGGGCCGCCGGCACCGGGGTCTCGACTGCGAACAGCCGGGCGACGACGCGCTCGACATTGCCGTCCACGACATTGGCGGGGCGATCAAAGGCGATCGCAGCGACGGCGGCGGCGGTGTAGGCCCCGACCCCCGGCAGGGCCAGCAGGCCGGCCTCCGTGTCGGGGAAGACGCCGCCGTGATCGCGGGCCACCGCCCGGGCGCAGGCCAGCAGGTTGCGGGCCCGGGCATAGTAGCCGAGCCCGGCCCAGGCGGCCATGAGGTCGCTGTCCTCTGCGTTCGCGAGGTCGGTCACCGTCGGCCAGCGGGTAGTGAACCGCTCGAAATAGGGGGTGGCGTGGGGGACGGTGGTCTGTTGCAGCATCACCTCCGACAACCAGACGCGGTAGGGGTCGGTGCGCTGTGCCGAGCCGGGGGCGGCCCGCCACGGCAGGGTCCGGGCGTGGGCGTCGTACCAGTCCAGCAGGGCGGCGCGGAGGGCGGCAGTGTCGGCGAGGGGCATGGGGTTGAGCCTTAGCCTCTCCCTCCCCGTTCGGGGAGGGTGGTCGGAGCGAAGCGGAGACCGGGTGGGGGCGGCCCCGTGCGGCCCGCCGGGCCGCCCCCACCCGGTCGCTGCGGGACCTGCCCTCCCCTGAAGGGGAGGGAGAAATTGGTGCGGATTTGCGCTACAGTGGTCGCATGGCGCGCGATCTGCCCACAGACGCTGAGACCCGCGAGATCCTGTCGCGGCGACGGACCCGGCCCGTGCCGCGGCCCGCGCCGCCGGCCGGGCGGGCGCTGGCCCCGCTGATCAAGGAACTGGACGAGAAGTTCGGGCGGGGGGCGGCGGCGCTGGAGCCGCGCTGGCGCGAGATCGTCGGCGACCAGCTGGCGCGCGTGACGCGGCCGCAGAAACTGACCCGGGGCCGGGCCGGGAGCGGCGGCACCCTGGAGCTTCGGGTGGCGGGGCCCGCAGCGCTGCTGGTGCAGCACCAGTCGGCGGATATTCTGGCGCGGGTGAACCTGTTCCTCGGACCCGGCGCAGTGGAAAAGCTGCGGATCGCCCAGGGGCCGGTGCAGCCCCGGACCGTGGCGGCGGCCTCGACCAAAGGGGCCCGGCGGCGGATCGATCCGCTGGATGCGGCGGCGGAGGCGGCGCTGGCGAAGTCCGTCGAGGCGGCCCCTGACGCGCTGAAGGCGGCGCTGGCCAGTCTGGGACGAGCCGTGCTTTCGGACGAGGCAAAAGCGCGCGGCCGGTAGAGCATCGGCGTCGGTTGACAAACCTTCGCCGCACCTGTTCTCGACAGTGGTGGAAACCGCGCGCCCGTCGGGGAATCGCGTGATCATCCGACGCCCTAACCAGAGGAAGACGCCATGCGCGCCAGCGGCCCCTTCAAATACGCCACCATGAGCCGCCGCGCGGCCGTGACCGCTGCGGCCCTGGCCGCCATGGTGACCCTGGCCGGGTGCAGCGGTGGCGCGTCTGGCGGAGCGGCGGCCGAGGGGGATATGGCCAAGGGCGCGCCCGAGGGGGCCAAGGTCACGGTGGTGGAATATGCCTCGGTCACCTGCGGGTCGTGCGCGGCGTGGCAGACGCAGGTCTGGCCCGAGTTCAAGGCCAAATACGTCGACACCAACAAGGTCAGGTTCGTCTTCCGCGAGTTCCCGACCTCGCCCGAACCCGTGGCCGTCGCCGGCTTCCTGATGGCCCGGTGCGCCGGTCCGGACAAATATTTCCCCGTGATCGAGGAGATCATGGCCAGCCAGCCCGAGCTGTTCGGCGGCACGCCGCCGCGTCAGGTCCTGCTGCGCATCGCCAATGGGGCCGGCCTGAGCGAGGAACAGTTCGCGGCCTGTGTGACCGACGAGGACGCCATCGCCGCCATGGACACCCGCATCAAGGCGGCGATCGACGCGGGCGTGACGGGGACACCGAACTTCTTCATCAATGGCGAGAAGGTGGCCGACTCGTCGCTGGAAGGGCTGTCCGAGAAGATCGACGCCGCCCTGGCCGCGAGCTGATCCCATGAGGTCGCTGCGGCTCGCCCTGATCGCCCTGGCCCTGCTGGCGACCCCCGTCGGGGCGCTGGCCGAGACGGCCGCTGCACCTCTGGCGGTCACCGCCTCGGACCGGGTGCTGGGCCGGGCGGACGCGCCGGTGACCGTGATCGAATACGCCTCGTTCGTTTGTTCGCACTGCGCCGACTGGCACACCGGGGTCCTGCCGGCCTTCAAGGCCCGGTTCATCGATACGGGCCAGGTGCGGCTGGTGTTCCGGGATCTGCCGACGCCCCCGGTGCAGGTCGCGGCTCGCGCGGCAGGGGTCGCGCGATGCGCGGCACCGGAGCGGTTCTTCGATGTGGCGTCGACCCTGATGACGGGACAGGCGGCCCTGATCGCGGGTGGACCGGTGGCTGACTGGTATGCGGCGGCGATCGCGCAGAGCGGACGGACCCCGGCGCAGATCGACGCCTGTCTGGCGGACCCCGCCACGATCGCCGGGCTGCGAGCCGGGATGGCCGGGGCGACGGCCGCCGGCGTCCAGGGCACGCCCAGTTTCTTCGTCAACGGGCGACCGGTCGCGGACACCTCGCTGGAGGGTCTGAGCGCCGCCATCCGCCCCCTGCTGCCCCGGCCCTGACGACGGGATGCAGTTCCAGCGCCTCCGGCTCGTCGGTTTCAAATCCTTCGTCGATCCGGCCGAGGTGCAGATCGAGCCCGGTCTGACGGGGATCGTCGGGCCGAACGGCTGCGGCAAGTCCAATGTGCTGGAGGGGATGCGCTGGGTCATGGGCGCGAACTCGGCCAAGGCCATGCGCGGCTCGGGCATGGACGATGTCATCTTCTCCGGGGCCTCGAACCGTCCGCCCCGGAACCATGCCGAGGTCAAACTGACCATCGACAACAGCCAGAGGAAGGCACCGCAGCCGTTCACCGACAGCGCGGTTCTGGAGGTGTCGCGCCGGATCGACCGGGGCCAAGGCTCGACCTACCGGATCAACGGCAAGGAGGTGCGGGCCCGGGACGTGCAGCTGCTGTTCGCCGATGCCTCGACCGGGGCCAACTCGCCCGCCCTGGTGCGACAGGGGCAGATCAGCGAGCTGATCGCGGCCAAGCCGCAGAACCGGCGCCGGATTCTGGAAGAGGCCGGCGGGGTCGCCGGCCTGCACACCCGCCGGCACGAGGCGGAGCTGAGGTTGAGGGCGGCCGAGGCCAATCTGGACCGGCTGGACGACATCGGCCGCGAGCTGGAGACGGCGCTGGGGCGGCTGAAGCGCGAGGCGCGGCAGGCCGAGAAATACAGGAAGATCTCGGCCGAGATCCGGGCCCTTCAGTCCGCCCTGCTGTTCGCGCGCTGGAACGACGCACGGGTGGCGGCCGAGACGGCGGCGGCCGAGCTGGCCGGGGCCGAACGGGCCGTGGGCGAGGCGGCGGGGGCCGCAGCCCGGGCCTCGCGTACATCGTGCTCGAGGTGCTCATCAACGTGCTCGTGCTGAGCGAGGTC
>JAIEQA010000040.1 GCA_019748095.1 Caulobacteraceae bacterium
CCCCGCCGCACCAGTCCGGCGCGGATCGCGGCCTGAACCGCCCGGTCATGGGCGGTGGCCCCCGACAGACGACGCACCCAGCTTCGCAGGGGAATGAAGTCTGTGGCGGTGTCGCGCACCATGTCCAAGGCCATACTGGCGGCCTGATCGCCGGTGCCCGTGTCCGGCTCAGGCTGATCGACATCCGGCCCCAGGGCGTCGTCCAGCGCGGCGATGCTGGCGAGGACGGCCCGGCATTGGCCAAGTCCCTCGATCGCATAGGGCGCCCGGCGGGCCGAGATCAGGATCTCGGGTACCGCCTGACGGCGCAGGTTCAGGTCATCTAGCGGTGCTGTGGCCGCCATTCCGACGCCATCACGAAAGGTCGCCCCGCCCTGATCGGCCTGGGCCCGGTTCAGTTCCACCGTCTGAAGCGCCGGGGTCGAGGCGCAGGCTCCGAGCCCTGCAAGTCCGACACCCAGCAGGACAAGACGGGTTGAAGCCGACAGGGAGAGCAGGAACATGGGATACGGTCCGATAAGGGGTCTTCAAGCCGCCGTCCCTTGAAGGGCGTTTGGCTGAAAGCGGATGGCAGGGCAGACCGAGGCACCCGGAGCCGGAACCGCTGCGTCAGGGACAACAGCGACACACACCTGCTCCGCACGGATCGATCCGGTGGTCCTGCAAAACGCGCGACAGCCGACAGGGATGCCGTCCGGCCGGATTCCGCCACCTCACACCCGGCTCGTGCCGATCGGGATAACGGCTGCAGGCTCGGGAGAGGGGAATTTATTCCGGTCAGGCCCTTGCGCGGGCGGGCGTAGCCACCCAATCTCCAACCTCGGTCTTTGACAGGTCTATCGCGCCGACCTTGGGGGATGTCGGGTTGACCAATTTCCGATAATCCCGCCGGGGCGACATTCTACGATGCCAAACTTCGCTGTTTTTACAACGGTCTGGCTTTTTGTCACGGGGGTTATGTCACGGTGTTTTTCGTCAGGGTGACATAAGCACAGGGGTCAGCCGGCAACGCTCTGCGTGACACCGCGCGGCGCGCGGCGGCGCTCTAGAAACTCTGATACTGCCCGTTGATCGAATAGTTGAACCCGATCGGCAGGGCGTTGCGGACCTGGGTGAAGAAGTTGGCCAGTTCGCCCAGTGTGGTGCGCGGCACGAACAGGATGTCGCCGCGCCTCAGGGCCACGACCTCGCCGCGCCGGGGTCTCAGGTCGACGGGGCGCATCATCCGCCGCCCGCCGGGGCCGCGCCGGATCAGGGCCACCTGGCCCGACTGCGCGCTGGGCAGGAAGTCGCCGGCCATGACCACGGCCTGGTAGGCGTCGATGTCGCCGGGCATGTCATAGACGCCGGGGGTGCGGACCTCGCCCGCCACCCAGACCTTCAGCGGCCCGGCCTGTTTCAGGGTGATCTCGACCACCGGCCGGACCAGTTCGGCGGCATAGGCCTCGGACAGGGTGTATTCCAGCTCGGCGATCGTCCGGTCCGCCGCCATGGCCTGACCGATCAGGGGCAGGGCGATCCGCCCGTCCGGCCCGACCTTCAGGGTCCGGGTCAGCTCCGTCGCCGTCGGGGTCGCCACCTCGATCTCGTCGCCCGGAAACAGCAGATATTCCGGCTCGGCATCGGTCCAGTCGGCAAACCCGATTTCGGTGAACCCTCGTCGTTCAACCCGCTGGACGCGTGGCGCGCCGCGGCCTGAGGCGCAGCCCGCCACCGGCGCGGCCAGCAGGGCGGCCCCGAGGGTCCACAGAATCTGTCGCCGATCGAACATGGGGCGACCCTCGCCGGTCATGGGTAATGGATGGTTAACGCCGACCGTCCAAGGATCGTGGACAGTTCACCGTTCCCCGGATTCGCCCGCTCCCATGCGTTCGTCGGCCTCCACGGCAGCCTATGTCCCGGCCCGCCCGCGCTACGGGCTGGCTGACGTCGTCGGCCTGTTGTTCCGCGAACTGGTCGTGATGGTCGTGGTCTTCCTGCTGATCGTCGTTCTGGGCACAGCCGCCGTCCTGACCCTGAAGAAGACCTATACGGCCGGGGCCAGCCTGTTCGTCGGGGCCGGCCAGGAATATGTCTATCAGCCCCGTGTCGGGGCCCTGACCGATCGCCAGTCCCAGCCCCCCGCCCCCGGCGAGGTGGCCCAGTCCGAGGCCACCATCATCGCCAGCCGCGAGGTCAAGCTGCGGGCCGTGCGGGCGCTGGGCCTGCCCTTCTTCCAGACCCCCGGCAAGGAATCGACGGACCCTGTCGCAAAACGGGAAGGGGACGCCATCAAGTTCATCAACGATGGCCTGTCGATCTCGACCACGCCCCAGAGCGCCATCGTCGGTCTGGGCTTTGAAAGCGACAGCGCGGAGAAGTCCGCCGCCGTCCTGAACGCCATCCTCGACCAGTATCTGATCTATCGCCGCGAGGTGTTCCAGGACCGTTCCACCCCCGCCATCCAGTCCCAGCGCCGGGTGTTCGAGGATGAACTGGCCGATGTCGACACGGCCTATGAGGCCTTCCTGACCTCCAACGACATCGGTGATTTCGCCGCCTCCAAAGCCGCCCTCGCCACCGTCTACCAGACCACCCTGACCGAGAAGCTGTCGGTCGAGAACCAGCTGAACCAGGCGGCCCGCCGGCTGCAGACCCTTGAGGCCCAGCAGGCCCTGACCCCGGCCGAGGTGACCCTGCAGCAGGACCTGAACATCTCGGCCCAGGACCAGATCCTGCAACTGCGGACCGAGCGCGAACAGCTTCTGGCCCGCTACCAGCCTGACAGCCAGCCGGTGCGCGATATCGAGGCGCGGATCGCCGGCCTGCAGGCCTATGTGGCGACCGGCACGACCGTCGGGGCCAAGGAGGTGCGTCTGGGCCCCAACCCGGTCTGGACCGAGCTGGAATCGACCCGCATCACCACCCGGGCCGAGCGCGATTCCCTCAGCGCCCGCCTGTCCTCGGTCAACCGCCAGCTTGCGGACATCCTCGACCGGCAGGCGATGATGACGCGGCTCGAATCCGAGAACACGACCCTGGCCTCGAACCGCGACGTCCTGACCGCCTCGATCCGCGAGTTCCAGCAGCGCGAAACCCAGAGCCGGGCGGACAACGGTCTGGTCCGCGCCGGGGCCGACAATGTCCGGGTGATCGAGCGGGCTGCCGCGCCGACCCGCGGCACCAGTCTGAAGGCCCCGCTGCTGGCTCTGGTGATCCTGTTCGCCGGCTTCACCGCCCTGTGCGTCGGCCTGCTCCGGGTCTTTACCCGCCGCGGATTTGCCACCCCTGCGGTCGTGGGCCGCACGCTGGACATGCCGGTCCTCGCCGTGGCTCCCATGAAGACGCACTGAGTGGCCGCGACCCCGTGGTAGCCTTTGCACCAATGGTCAGCGCGTAGCCGATTCGATGGTCGATCTCACATCCGAAATGGCGGGCCTCTGGGCCGCGCTGGGACCGGCCCCCGCCCATCGCGGCCGGGTCATCCAGTTCGTCTGTGCCCATACGGGGGAGGGGACCTCGACCGTCGCGCGCGAATTTGCCCGCCTCGCCGCCGTGCGGGCGCGCAAGCCAGTCTGGCTGGTCGACGCCGATCTGGCCCGGCCCGAACAGCAGGATGCCGTCGCCGACCAGCCGGACCGGTTCGGCCATCTTGGCCCCGCCACGGCCTCCTCTCCAAACGGGGCCGGTTTCTTCGCCGTCACCCCGCCAGTGATCGGTCGGGATCGAAAGCCCGTCGCCCACGCCCGGCTGATGACGGCGCGCGCCTGTCTGGGCGGCCGGTTGTGGGTCACTCGCTTCCGGGCCGAGTTGTTGCGCTCGGGCCAGCGTGCGGAGGCCGTGCCGGATCCCCGCTACTGGGACGCCATGCGCCAGCACGCCGATACAGTTGTGGTCGATGCGCCGGCTGCCGATCGGAGCGATCTGGCCATCATCCTCGCCCCCTGGGTCGATGCGACCGTCCTGGTCGTCGCGGCCGAAAGCACAGCCCCAAACGAGCCGGTCATCCTGCGTGACGAGATCGAGGCGGTCGGCGGTCAGATCGCCGGCGTTGTGGTCAACCGTTCGACCTACAGTCCCCCGGCCTTTCTCAGGCGGCTGACGGGCTGACCGGTGCGGTCCGGTCCAGCCGGGCCAGTTCGCGCGCACCATAGAAGTGCGGCTCGAACCCCTTCATCCAGAAGACCTTACCCAGACCCCGCGCGGTCCGGTCCATCAGTTGGGCGCGTGACGGATGGTTGATCACTGTCAGGGCTAGCGCCGCCAATCCCCACACCCCGGTCTGGCCCACCCCGATCGCCATCCAGCGCAGTACGCCCAAGGGATCGCCCGCCTTGGCGGCCGTCTGGCTGGGGCCCTGGCCAAAAGCGAAGGCGCGCGCGAGCGCATAGCGCATCGTCGCCCGGTGGGGTGGCGCGAACTCCTCCACCCAGGCATCGGCGGCCCAGCCGAAGCGGCCGCCCCGCGCCTTGAGAGCCGCAAACAGGACATCATCCTCGCCTCCGCTCTGGTCGGCCGCCGCGTCGAACGGAGCGGGGCCGGGCAGGGCGCTGGCCCGAACCATCAAGGAGTTGCCGCAGCCGTAGGAGTATTCGATCAGACCCGTCTGCGTCGGGCCCTCGCGGCCAAAGAAGCGCTCAAGGTATGGCGTCGGCCAGCCGGTATCGTCGGGCACCCGACCCGCAATCGGACCGAATACCACATCGGAACCGGTTCCGGCCTGGGCCTGCAGCAGCTCCGCCAGCCATCCCGGCGAGGCGGCCTCGTCATCGTCCAGAAACGCGATCAACGGCGCTTTGGTCATCGACAGCCCCGCGTTGCGGGCCGTCGCCACACCGGGGCGTGGTTCGTGGCGATAGATCAAGCGGCAGGGGCTGAACGGGCTCAGTTGCGCGACGGTCGTCTCCGCCGTGCCAGCCGGATCATTGTCGACGACGATGATCGCATCCAGCCGCCCGGACACGCCGGTCTGGGCAAACAGTGAGGCCAGCGCCCGGCGCAGGCTGTCGGGCCGCCGCATTGTCGGCACGATCACCGCGACGTCCCCCATCACACAGCCTCGGCATAGAGGGCCGCCCGGTACAGGCGCAGCGAGAAGGCGCGGGCACCGGTCGGGAGCCAGCCGGTCACAGCGGCCCGCTTCATCCACGGCCGGATCTGCCCCAGCGCGGGTATCCGCTTCAGCAGCCTTGCCGCCCGGTAGCTGGGATAGGTCCGCACGATGTCGGGGTGCCGGACCACGACCCGGGCGAAATTGTCGGCCGACTGTTCATACTTGCCCGCCAGAGCCTCGACCGTATCCAGCCCCATGTGCGTCGCCGGGTTGTCGACGTGGACAACCCGGAATCGGCGCGAGACCCGCATCGCCCATTCCACGTCTTCCCAGCCCCAGCCGGTGAAGCCGGGATCGAAGGCCTCGGCCGCGAACACATCGCGTCGCACCAGCAGGTTGGAGGTGTAGACATATTTCTCGGGGGTCTTGGCGCGCTCGCCATAGGCCACGCACTCGCCCCGCGCTGCCATGGCCCTGTGCACCCGGAACCGCGCATCGGTCGAGGCCTGCAGCAGGGAGAAACCCCCAAAGGCGACTGCCGGATCCTCGCGCGCGACCAGATCGGCCCAGGTCCACAGGAAGCGGCGATGATCCGGGCGCATGTCGCTATCGAGGAACAGCCACGATCCGCCGCGTGCCGTGGCGGCCAGACGGTTGCGGCCCCGCGACCGCCCTTCGTTCCGGGGCAGGCTGATCAACCGGGCTGGCAGTGCCATGGAGCGGATCCGGGCCTGCAGCCGGGCGGTCAACTCGGGGTCATTGGTGCCGTCGTCGAGGACCACGATCTCGACCGCGCCCTCAACCGCCCCGGCTTCCTCATCCAGAAGCTGGAGCAGGTCAGACGGGTCGTCCCGCAGGAAGGGGATCAGGACCGAAACGGCCGGTCTGGCCCGCCGCCATGCGGCATTGTCCGTCAGCATCGGCCGGCTCATGCGGTCATCCCTGAGGTCCTGCGGCGTGTCAGAATTCCCCTGGCGAGATCCCGAACGCCGGCGGCATTGAGCAGCAGGGCCGCCGCCGCATAGACGCAGGCTCCAACGCCGGCTTTCAGAACGACCTCGGCGAAACCACCCGGAGCGGGCAGGGACATGACTGCCGCCCCCATGAGGGCGCTGGCGACGCCGCAGCGGACCAGCGTGTCCCACGGAACGGGCATGGCCACGATCGGGCGGCCCATGGCCATTGAGGCTGCAACACCGATGGCGAAGCTGATGGTGGTGGCGATGGCAGCCCCCATAACCCCCATCGCCGGGACGAGGATCAGGTTCAGAATCACATTGGCTCCAGCCGGGATGCAGAGGGTCAGCAACAGCCGGTCGGTGCGCTTGCCGAGGACGAAGGACTGGCTGAGGTAGTAGGCTGTGACCCCGGACAGCAGGGCGGACAGTGCGATCCACGGCGTCACCGAGGCTGCGACCAACCGCAGGTCTTCTCCGATCATGAAGTCCGCAAGAGGCCGGGCGACGAGGGCGACGCCGACGGCGGCCGGAAGCCCGATCAGAATGAAGGTCGAAGCTTGTTCACAGGCCGCGGTCCGGAAGGCGTCGCGGCTGCCCCGCTCCCAGGCCATGATCAGGGCCGGCGTGCCCGCGGCCCCCAGCCAGATGAAGAGGACATCGAGGGTCCTGCTCGCGAGACTGTAGCCGGCGTGATAGGCTCCCACGGCCGCTGGGCCCAGAAAGATCTCCAGCAGGAATCGGTCGGTCGAAGCCATGATCAGGGACAGGCCGAGGCCAGCAGCGATCGGGTAGCCGTAGCGCGCATAGGTAGACATTCGTGCGCGGTAGTGAACCCCGCCGCGCGCCTGTCGCAGTTCACCCGGCAAAACGAAAGGCAGGGTCAGCAGTGGGGCGATGCCAATGCCGATCAGGGGGGACGCAGCACCCAGTCCGCCGAGCGCGCAGCCCGCGCCGATCACGAATCCGCCCAGCGAGACGGCGATGTCCATCGTCGCCGAACGGCCCACCTCGCCGGCGGCGCGATATCGCTCCTGCGCCAGTTTGGCGAAGCAGCGGATCGGAATGCCGGCCAGCCCTGCGGCAATGGCCAGTTTCAGGTCCATCACGACAGGAGCGATCCAGAGCAGGAGTGCCACCGGCACGAGCGCCAGCGCCGTGATGACAGTGGCGCTGCGGTAGAGGGTGGTGAAATGGTCGGCGAGGGTTTGGCCCCGTTCGGCTGCCCAGAAGCGCGCCATGGCCGCCTCCAGCCAGCTGAAGGTGGCCACATGCACGAGGGTCATGATCGAGAAGGCGAGAGCGTAGCGACCGAACTCCTCGGCCGACAGAAGTCGCGTGAAGACGACGATGGCCCCGAATCCGACCAGACCCTGGATGATGTTGGCCGGCAGATAGCCCCAAACGCCGCGCCAGAACATCAGCGCACGGCCGCGCGGTCGCCCAGCAGGACGGGAAGGGTCACCGCCATGATCCACAGGTCCAGCCAGAGTGACTGCCGCTCGATGTATTCGACATCCAGTTGCACGCGACGGCGAACGTCATGAGCGTTGTGCAGGGGGCCGCGCGAGCCCTTGATGGCGGCCCATCCGGTCATGCCGGGCTTCATGCGATGGCGGTGGGCGTATTCGGCGACCAGAAGGGCGCTTTCGGTCTCCCCGGTTTTCATGCCAATGGCATGAGGACGAGGTCCGACCAGCGACATCTCGCCCTTCAGAACATTGAACAACTGTGGCAGTTCGTCGAGGCTGGTTGAGCGGATGATCCGCCCGACGCGCGTGACGCGGTCGTCGTCGCTGGTCACCTGCCGGCTGGCCGTGGCGTCGGCGGCCTCGTGACGCATTGAACGGAATTTCCACACCACGATCTCTTCCTGATTGAAGCCGTGGCGGCGCTGGCGGAAGAAGATGGGCCCGGGGCTGTCGAGGCGGATGGCCACGGCCGTCAGCAGGATGACCGGTGACAGCAGCACGAGCGCCAGAGTTCCGATCAGCAGGTCCTGCAAGCGCTTGTTGAAAGCCCGTTGATCCGGATCGATGGTTCCACCGATGGCGGCCAGAGGGGGCCGTGCCAGGCGGTCCAGCGCTGCCAGCCGTTCTGTGTCGTCAACAGGGTCGACCAGCAGGGTGACCTCATTGGGCAGGGTGGACAGTCGCGCTGTCAGTTCGCGGACGCGCTGTTCGGCCCGGGGATCAATGGCCAGAACGATCCGGTCGACATAGGGCGTCATCCGGTGGGTCATCAAGGCGGCGGCATCGCCCAGGACAGGAACCCCCGCAAGACTGTCGGGAGATCGTGCCAGTCGGTCGTCGAACACGCCGAGGACATTGAGGTCACGGCGCTGAAGGGCGTCGCGGATCAGGGCCTCGGCGTGACGGGTCGCACCGACCAGAACGATATTCGGTGTCAGGGTCCCCTCGCGCCGCCATTGAGTTATCCGGCCGGACCAGCCGGTGTGCAGAACACACAGGCTGCCCCCGACCATTCCGATCCAGATGAGACAGGCTGCACTGTTCGCCCCGCCGGCGAGGACAAGATCGAGCGCAAGTGCAGTGATCCCGCCCACCGCCGTCACGCAGACAACCACCGCGAGGGTCAGCAGGACGCCCTGGTCCCTGGAGAAGCGATACAGACCGAGAGACCGGATCAGCCCGAGGAGGACGAGCGCCGCTGTGGCCAGCGGAACAATCGCCGACACAGGGGCCAACAGCAGACCGCCAGGCGAGTTCAGGGCCATCAGTGCCAGGGTGATCAGAGCCACCGCGGCAATGTCGGCTGTGCGGAACCAGTGGACCGCCAGTCGTGCAGCGTGGCGCTGCCGGGCGCTCAGCCAGACCTCGGGGCGAAACGGGCCGCGACGGCCCGCGCCGTCCTCGCTGGACACCGTGACGGCCTGCGCGGTCAGCGCCTTCAGGCCGGTTGCATCCAGCCGTCCGCGGCCCGGCGGGGCGTCAGAAGGCACAGCCGCGCGGTCGAGGTCCATGGCGTTCATCATGAGCGCCACTCTGCACGGGTGCCATGGATACCGCGTTAACGCAGGGCCCTCCCCGACGTCGCCAGCCGGTACGACGTCAGGCGGCCTCGCCGAACTGGTTCATCGTATTGTGCGCTCCGCCGGCCTTCAGGGCCGCCTCGCCGGCGAAGTATTCCTTGTGGTCGTCGCCGATGTCCGAGCCCGACATGTTCTGGTGTTTCACACAGGCGATGCCCTGACGGATCTCCTCACGTTGGACGTTCTTGACGTAGCCCAGCATGCCCTCACGGCCGAAGTATTCGCGGGCCAGATTGTCGGTCGACAGGGCGGCGGTGTGATAGGTCGGCAGGGTGATCAGGTGGTGGAAGATGCCCGCCCGCCTCGCCCCGTCGGCCTGGAAGGTGCGGATTCGCTCGTCCGCCTCATCCGCCAGAGCGGTGCTGTCATAGTCGACGCTCATCAACCGGGCCCGGTCGTAGGCGGAGACGTCGCGACCCTCTGCCGACCAGGCGTCGAACACCTGCTGGCGGAAGTTCAGGGTCCAGTTGAACGAGGGCGAGTTGTTGTAGACCAGCTTGGCATCCGGGATGACAGCGCGGATCCGGTCCATCATGCCCGCGATCTGTTCAACGTGGGGCTTCTCGGTCTCGATCCACAGGAGGTCGGCACCGTTCTGCAGGCTGGTGATGCTGTCCAGCACGCAGCGGTCCTCCCCGGTTCCGGCGCGGAACTGGAACAGGTTTGAAGCCAGGCGTTTCGGGCGCAGCAGCTTGCCGTCGCGGTTCAGGACGACGTCGCCGTTGTTCAGGTCGGCGGGGGCAATCTCCTCGCAATCGAGGAAGCTGTTGTACTGGTCGCCGAGGTCGCCCGGAGTGGTGGACACGGCGATCTGTTTGGTCAGGCCGGCCCCAAGGGAATCCGTGCGGGTGACAATGATGCCGTCATCGACGCCCAGCTCGAGGAAGGCGTAGCGGCAGGCGCGGACCTTGGCGAGGAAGTCCTCGTGCGGGACCGTGACCTTGCCGTCCTGGTGGCCGCACTGCTTTTCGTCCGAGACCTGGTTCTCGATCTGAAGGGCGCAGGCCCCGGCCTCGATCATCTTCTTGGCCAGCAGATAGGTCGCCTCGGCATTGCCGAAGCCGGCGTCGATGTCGGCGATGATCGGCACGACGTGTGTCTGGTAGTTGTCCACGGCGTGGATCAACTGTTGTTCGCGGATCGCGTCACCGGCCGTGCGGGCGGCGTCGATGTCGCGGTACAGACCGCCCAGCTCACGGGCGTCGGCCTGGCGCAGGAAGGTGTAGAGCTCCTCGATCAGGGCCGGGACCGAGGTCTTCTCGTGCATCGACTGGTCGGGCAGGGGGCCGAACTCGCTGCGCAGGGCGGCGATCATCCAGCCGGACAGGTAGAGGTAACGGCGCTCGGTCGAGCCGAAATGCTTCTTGATCGAGATCATTTTCTGCTGGCCGATGAAGCCGTGCCAGCAGCCCAGGGACTGGGTGTATTTCGACGGGTCGGCGTCGTAGGCGGCCATGTCGCGGCGCATGATTGCGGCGGTGTAGCGGGCGATGTCGAGGCCGGTGCGGAAGCGGTTCTGGAGGCGCATGCGGGCGACCGCCTCTGCACTGATGCCGCTCCACGGCGCGGCCTTGCTTTCGATCAGGCCGGTGACCTGTTGAATTTGCTGCTGGTAGGACATCGGGGTTCCTCAGGGGAGAAGGTCTTGATGCGGAGTAGCGTCCAACGTCCGCCTCGGGAACGGGCTGCGGGGTTGAGTTGTCAAACCTTACAGAATTCTGGTGTAAGGATGTAAGGATTGATCGGAGACCTGCCATGTTGCCGCCGCGCCGTCTGTTTGTGGGACCGTCCCTGAGGCGGATCCGGCGGGATCTGGGCCTGACCCAGGCCGATATGGCCGCGGACCTGGAGGTCTCGGCCTCCTACATCGCCCTGCTGGAGCGGAACCACCGGCCGCTGACGGCGGATGTGCTGCTGAGGCTGGCCCAGACCTATAAAATCGACATGGCGGCGCTGGCGCGGTCGGACGGGTCGGAGATTACCGCCCGGCTGCAGGCGGTGCTGAAGGACCCGATGTTCTCGGACATCGACCTGCCGCCGCTGGAGAATGCCGACCTCGCGGCCAATTTCCCGGGTGTGACCGAAGCGCTGCTGCGGCTGCACACGGCCTGGCAGGAGGAGCATCTGGCGCTGGCGGACCGCAGCGCCGAGGTGCTGGACGGGGAGGCGGGGGCCCCCGATCCCGTGGCCGAATCCCGACGTTTCCTGGCCGCCCGGCGCAACAGTTTCCCGACCCTGGACGATCAGGCCGAACAGATCGCCCGGGCAATCGCCACCGCCGGGGGGCCGGAGCGGTATTTGACGGACCATCACGGCCTGACCGTGCGCCGCCTGCCGCCCGACGTCATGGTCGGCTCGGTGCGCCGTCTGGACCTGCACCGCAAACAGCTGCTGCTGGACGATACGCTGGACGCCGCAAGCCGCCAGTTCCAGATGGCCCAGCAGATTGCCCATCTGGAGATGAGCGAGAGCATCGCGGCCGTGTGCGCCACGGGCGTGTTCGAGACTATGAGCGGTGAGCGCCTGACGCACCGGGCCCTGGCGAGTTATGCGGCGGCGGCGATCGTCATGCCGTACGGGGCCTTCGCGCGGGCGGTGGAGGCCCGGCGCTATGACATCGAGGCCCTGTCGCGCCAGTTCGGCACCAGTTTCGAACAGACCGCCCACCGGCTGACCACATTGCAGAAGCCGGGGCAGGAGCGGGTGCCGTTCTTCTTCATCCGTGTCGATCCGGCAGGAAACGTCTCCAAGCGTCTGGACGGGGCCGGGTTTCCCTTCGCGCGCCACGGCGGCGGCTGTCCCCTGTGGTCGGTGCATCATGCCTTTCGCACCCCGCGCGAGATCGTTACCCAGTGGCTGGAACTGCCGGACGGCCAGCGCTTCTTCTCGATCGCCCGGACGGTGACGGCGGGCGGCGGGGGGTTCGGGGCCCAGCGGGTTGAGCGTGCCATTGCGCTGGGGTGCGCAGCGGAACACGCCGGCAAGCTGATCTATGTGCAGAAGGACGCCGCCGACCCGGTCGCCACCCCGATCGGCGTCACGTGTCGGCTGTGCCACCGCACCGAATGCGGCGCCCGCTCGGCCCCGCCGATCGGCCGTCAGATCCTGCCCGACGACATCCGCAGGACCTCGGCGCCGTTCGGGTTTGCGACGACCTGAAGGCCGGTGGGGCTGACAGATCGAGGCGGGGCGATCCTGGCGGCGGGCCCTCGCCCGCTTGCCCAGGACGCCCGGAACACCGAAAGCAGGTCGGCGAGGAGAACCGATCATGCTGGACGTCACCCGGGCCTATGGCCTCACCTTCCTGTTCCCGCGCAGTGACAGCGCGGTGGGGGCGTCGCTGCAGCGCTATGGCGAGTTCGCCCGGGTCGAGGTGGACCTGATCTCGGCCTATCTGGCGGCCCGCCCCGGGGGCACGTTTGTGGACCTCGGTGCCAATATTGGCGCGATTTCTCTGCCCGTCGCCCGGGACCATCGCGGGACGCGGGTGCTGTCGGTCGAGGCGCATCGGGGACTGGCGCAGATCCTGTCCGCCAATGCCCTCGGCAACGGACTGGAGAATATCGAGGTCTTCAATATCGGGGCGGGCGCGAGGCGCGACATCGCCGACTTCCCGACGCCCTCACTGGATCAGCCGGGGAACTTCGGCACCCTCGGATTCGCCGCACGCGATGCCTATTCGACGTCCCCGGTCCTGATGCTGCCTCTGGATGACCTGGCACCTGCGGATACGCGCCTGGTGAAGGTCGATGTTGAAGGCTACGAGCTGGAGGTTCTTAAAGGGGCCGTGACCACCTTGAACGACCTTCGGCCGATCTGGCTGATCGAGTCCTCCCATATCCACCGCGAGGCCTCCCGGGCCGTCATGGCGACGATGAAGGCGGCCGGATACCGGATCCACTGGTTCTTCGCCCCCTTCGTCCTGCCGTCCCACGAGAAGAAGACCCACGAGACTCCGGCGGAACGGGGGGACTACAGCATCCTGGCCCTGCCCGACGGCCAGCCCAATCTGTGGGACCTGCCGGAAATCGAGGACCTGCCCGAGGCCTGGCCGAACTCCCGCAAACTGTTTCCCTATTTCCGCCGCTACGGGTTTGAGTGACCGGGGGACTGCATGCGACACGGCGGTCTCTGACCAGACGTCCTGAACCTTCGCAAAGCGTTCCGGAACCACTCTTCGCGACCAAAGGACAGGCTGAGAAGGGAATGGTGGATGCGACAGGGATTGAACCTGTGACCCCCTCGGTGTGAACGAGGTGCTCTCCCGCTGAGCTACGCATCCATCTGTCGGGCCCCGCGGACGGTCGTCCGGGCGGGGAGGCGGGGACATAGCCCGCTCCCCGGCGCAGGGCAAGAGGATCAGATGCCCGAAGCGCGCGCGGCCTCCGGCGTTTCGGCATCCGGGTCTCCCGGCAGCCAGGCGACGTGGCCGTTGTAGATGCCCTCGTCGAGGAGGCCTTCCTCCTTCGCCACCAGCACGGGGACCAGCATCTGGCCGGTGACATTGGTGGCGGTGCGCATCATGTCGATGATCCGGTCGATGGCGACGATATAGCCTATGCCCTCCAGCGGCAGGCCGGCGGTGGACAGGGTCAGGGTCAGCATGACGATACTGGTCCCGGGCACACCGGCAGTCCCCAGCGAGCCCAGCACCGCCGTCAGGCCGATCAGGACGTACTGGGTCAGGGTCAGCTCGATGCCGAAATACTGGGCGATGAAGATGGCGGC
>JAIEQA010000057.1 GCA_019748095.1 Caulobacteraceae bacterium
TGGGAATGTCGAAGGCCCAGGTCCGGGCGACCAGCTCGCCGCCCCAGATGCCCATGGCGAGGCCGAAGCCGGCGACGGCCAGCAGGCTGCCAATCCGGCAAATGCGCTGGAGCCCTGCGGGCATGGCCCCGGTGGCGGCCGTCATGCCGAGATGGAACTGCTCGCGCACGCCCACCGCAGCGGCCAGCAAGACGAACCAGACCATCAGAAGCAGGGCGGCCTGTTCCGCCCAGGCCGGAGCATCGCCGAGGACATAGCGGGCGAACACCGACCAGCCGATGGTGCCGGTCATGACGATCAGGCCAAGGGCGGCAAACGCCAGGGTCGCGCGGCTGATCCAGCGGGAAATGAAGGCCAGAACACCCAGCATCACGCCATCCCCCGGATCTGGCTGATAAGAGCCTGCTGGGCGGGCTCGGTGATGAACCGGTCCCAGACCGGCAGCATGGCCGCCTCAAAGGCCGAACGGTCCAGATCCTCGGTGATCTGGACGCCCGCGTCGACGACGGCCTGGCGCGCGGTGGTTTCCCGTGCTTCCCAAAGCGTCCGCATGAACGGAACGCTTTCGGTTGCGGCGGCCCGGATGATCTCGCGATCGGGCGGGGACAGCTTGGCCCAGGTCCGGGCCGAGGCGACCAGCACCTCAGGAGCCATGACGTGGCGGGTCAGGCTGTAGAAGCGCGCGACCTCGAAATGGCGGCTGTCCTGATAGGAGGGCCAGTTGTTTTCAGCGCCGTCGATGACCCCCTGGACCAGGGCCTGAAAGACCTCGCCATAGGACATCGGGATCGGGCTGGCACCGAGCGCCTGGACCATGGCGACATAGAGGTCGGAGGTCTGAACCCGAAGTTTGAGACCGCGCATGTCGGCCGGGGTCCGGATCGGACCGCGGGTGTTGTAGAAGCTGCGCTCGCCGGAGTCGTAGAAGGCCAGCCCGATCAGCCCGTGCCGCTCCAGGCTGTTCAGTATCGTCCGGCCGGGGGCTCCATCGAGGGACCGGCGCATATGGTCCGTCGACTGGAACAGGAAGGGCAGGGACGGGACGAGGGTCAGGGGCTCGATGGGATTGAGCGGGGCCAGGTTCACCCGGTTGATGTCCAGCCCGCCGAAGACGGTGATCTCCAGCGTGTCCTTCTCTTCGCCCAGTTGGCCACCGGCATAGTTCCGGAGCCGCAGCCGCCCGTTGGTCCGCTGCGAGATCAGCTCCCCGAAATGGTCGACGGCGGCGACGGTCGGATAGCCTGACGGATGGCTGTCAGCGCCGCGCAACGGCCGCTGGCCGATCTCCTGAACACAGGCCGCGAGAGGGGCCGCCAGGGCAGTCGTAATCAACGCTCGGCGAGAGGGTCTCATAGGCGATAGGTTTCCTTGACGAGCCCGTAGGTCAGTTCGTGTGCCAGCTCATGAGCCTCGTCTTCCTCAAGCCGGTGTTCCGTGACCAAACATGCAAGGTAACCGGTGTCAATGCGGCGAGCGACATCGTGCCGGGCCGGGATCGACAGAAAGGCGCGTGTGTCGTCGTTGAAGCCGACCGTGTTGTAGAAGCCTGCCGTCTCGGTCACCTGCTCGCGGAACCGGCGCATGCCCTGCGGGGCGTCATGGAACCACCACGGCGGCCCCAGACGAAGCGCCGGATAGTGGCCGGCCAGCGGTGCCAGTTCCCGCGCATAGGCGGTTTCGTCCAGCGTAAACAGAATGATCGTCAGGCCGGGCTCCGACCCGACGGCGTCCAGCAGCGGCTTCAATGCGCGGACATAGTCGGTGCGGGTGGGGATATCGGCCCCCTTGTCGCGGCCGAAGCGGGCGAAGACCGAGGCGTTGTGGTTGCGGAAACTGCCCGGGTGAATTTGCATGACGAGACCGTCGTCCAGGCTCATGCGCGCCATGACGGTGAGCATATGGCCGCGGAACAGCTCGGCCTCATCGGCGGAAACCGGGCCGGCTGCGACGCGTGCAAACAGGGCGCGGGCGTCTTGGTCTGACAGGTCCGCCGTGAAGGCGGTGGGATGGCCGTGGTCGGTCGAGGTCGCCCCGTGGGCGGCGAAGAAGGCGCGCCGGTCGCGTAGCGCGGCCAGATAGCCGTCCCACGTCCGGGCATCCTGTCCGGTCAGCTGGCCGAGCCGGTCCAGATTGGCGTGGAAGCCTTCGAACTCGGGATCCATGACGGGGTCAGGGCGGAAGGCGGTGACCACCTTTCCCGACCAGCCACTGTCACGGATCGTCCGGTGGTGCGCCAGGTCGTCCAGCGGGCTCTCGGTCGTGGCGATGACCTCGATCCCGTAGCGGTCGAACAGGGCGCGGGGCCGGAACGCCTCGGTCTTCAGGGCGGCGTCGATGACGTCGTAGTAGTGGTCCGCCGTTTCCGCCGACAGCCGGACGTCGAGGCCGAAGACCTCGGCATAGACCCAGTCGTGCCACAAGCGCGACGGCGTACCCCGGAACAGGTGGTAGCGTTCGGCGAAGCGCCGCCAGATCGTGCGTGGATCGGTCTCGACCGGCCCGCCGTCGACACGGGGCACGCCGAGATCCTCCATCGCCACACCCTGGCTGTGCAGCATCCTGAAGACGTAGTGGTCCGGGGTGATCAGCAGTTCGGCCGGATTTTTCCACAGATCATTGGTGGCGAACCAGGCCGGATCGGTATGGCCGTGCGGGCTGACGATCGGCAGGCCCTTGATGCCGTCATAGAGGCGACGGGCCACGGCCCGGGTGTCCGGATCGGCGGGAAAAAGGCGATCAGGATGGAGGGTCAGGGGCTGGGTCATCTGCGGCTCTCTGCCATGTAACGTTGACGCTGTTCGGCAATCCGGGCCCGCGCTTCTTCCACCGCCTCGGTCTCTGTCGCGTCCAGCAGGGTCGCCATGACCCGGGCGAGATGGTCGCGCATGGCCGTAGCGGCAGCTGCCGGATCGCCAGTCGCCAGGGCGTCCGCAATCGCGGCGTGTTCATGGATCGAGGGTTTGACGCCGGCGGCGCGTCCCTTCTGCGACAACAGCCGGGTCTGGGGGGAGCGGTCGCGGGCATCCCAGAGGCCGCGAACGGCCTGACTCATGGCGCTGTTTCCGGTCGCTTCGCCGATGGCGATATGAAAGCGCCGGTCGGCGTCCTCGCTCATGATGACGTCGTGGGGGTTCTCGTTCTCCATCTCCTCTACCAGAGCGCGAAGCAGACGGAGGGTGTCAGGAGTTATCCGCCGCGCCGCCATGGCGCAGGCTTCGCCTTCGATCGCCTGTCGCGCCTCCAGCAGTTCAAAGGGACCGATATCGGTCTCCCCGGCTGCGCCGTCTTTGGGCTGCCGGGCGCGGACATAGACGCCCGAGCCCATCCTGACCTCGACCAGACCGTCCAGCTCAAGCGCCAGAACCGCTTCGCGCACAGTCGGCCGCGACACACCGAAGGCCTGGGCCAGGACACGCTCGGAGGGCAGGCGATCGCCGACACGGGGCTGCCCGGCCGCAATCTGCGCCGCCAGGGCCTCGGCCAGCTGTTCATACAGTCGTCGGGTGCTCGCCATGGAACCACCCTATCTGGCCTGACCAATCTGGACAATCCAGAACCAGTCCCTAGGCTGGTGCCCGTTACCTCAGGGAGTTTTTCATGTCTGGCCGCGACACAGACCCCGCTGCCCCGGGTTCGGACTGGTCCGACCGGCCGGGTGTGTCCCGCCCGCTGGTGATCACGGCCGCCCGGGTCATCGTCACCTCGCCGGGCCGGAACTTCGTCACGCTGAAGGTCGAGACGGATCAGGGCGTTTACGGAATCGGCGACGCCACGTTGAACGGCCGCGAGATGTCGGTCGTCGCCTATCTGAACGAGCACATCTGTCCGCTGCTGATCGGCCGCGACGCGCGCCGGATCGAGGACACCTGGCAGATGCTCTATCGCGGAGCCTACTGGCGGCGCGGGCCGGTGACCATGCGGGCCATCGCGGCGGTCGACGTGGCGCTGTGGGACATCAAGGGCAAGGCCCTGGGTGCGCCACTGCACGAACTGCTCGGCGGCAAGTCGCGTGACCGGGTCATGGTCTATGGCCATGCCAACGGCAGCGACATCGGCGAGACGGTCGAGGCGGTCGGGCGCTACATCGACCTGGGCTATCAGGCCATTCGCGCCCAGACCGGTGTGCCGGGTCTGGTCAATGCCTATGGGGTGGGGCGGGGTGAGCTGCACTATGAACCCGCCGACGCCTCCCTGCCGACCGAGACGGTCTGGGATACGCGGCGCTACCTCGCCCATGTGCCGAAACTGTTCGAACGCCTGCGTGACACCTATGGCCCCGAGCCCCGGTTGCTGCACGACGGGCATCACCGCATGACGCCGCTGGAGGCGGCACAGTTGGGCAAGTCCCTCGAACCATTCGATCTGTTCTGGCTGGAGGATGTTACGCCGGCCGAGAACCAGGAGGCCTTCCGCCTGATCCGCCAGCACACCACGACACCGCTGGCGGTGGGCGAGGTGTTCAATACGATCTGGGACTGCAAGGACCTGATCCAGGAACAGCTGATCGACTACATCCGTGCCACGATCGTGGGGGCAGGGGGGCTGACCCATCTGCGCCGGATCGCGGATTTCGCAAGCGTCTGGGGCGTACGCACCGGGTGCCACGGGGCCACGGACCTGTCTCCGGTCACCATGGGCACGGCCCTGCATTTCGATGCCTGGGTCCCCAATTTCGGACTCCAGGAGTACATGCGGCACACGCCCGAAACGGATGAGGTCTTCCCGCACGACTACCGGTTCGAGGCCGGCTTCCTGATCCCGGGCGACCGGCCCGGCCACGGCGTCGACATCGACGAAACCCTGGCCGCGCGATATCCCTACGAGCCCCGCCAGCTGCCCGTCGCCCGCCTCACCGACGGCACGTTGTGGAACTGGTAGAGGCCCGCAGGCAATCCCCCGGCGGCTGTGAGGAAAGCGTGTCGCCCGCCGGGAGTCAGATCCGGACCATCAGCCGAAACAGGTGGATGATTCAGGAACGGCCATGCACCGGGTCCAGTCGCGGATATCCATGATGACGCCGTTCGTTCAGCGTCCGAGGATGCGCGCGAAAAATCCGCCGCCGGTCTCGCCGGCGTGGCCGGGGCAGCGCTCTGATCGAGGCACGTCCCGCAGCACCTGCTCAACATGCTGGCCACAACCGGCCCAGCCCATCTTTCCGCACCTGCTGCAACGCACTGCCCTGCACATCTCGCGCTCCACTTAATTACACATTATCTATAAATGTATTTTAGTGAAGGTCAAGGCGGGGTGCGGCCGTTGCCGTTGCCGTTGCCGGATCAGCGGGCGGCGGGGACAATCCGTGCAAACCGGGCCGTGTCGCCGCGCTGGCGGGGCGTGGCCGCGGTCGGTGTGGCCCGGGTGCGCCCTGCCGCAGCCGTGCCGTCGCTGCAGAAAATCTCGTGAAGCATGACCATGACGGCTTCCGCCCTTTCATCGGCGATCGAATAGTAGATCGAACGTGATTGCCGACGGGTCTTGACCAGGCCGAACTGGCGCAGTTCCGCCAGCTGTTGGGACAGGGCTGGTTGCCTGATGCCGAGATCGACCTCAAGCTGACCGACCGAACGTTCCTCCTGGGCAATATGGCAGAGGATCAGCAGGCGGTTCGGATTGGCCAGCTGGCGCAGCAGTTCTGCGGCCTGGGGCGCGCGGGCCTTGAGTTCGTCCATGGCGGTGGGGGCGAGGTCGGTCATGCGCTGCGCTCGCGATAATACCAGGTGGCACCGCCTTCTCCATCGGCGAGGGCGGCATCCAGGGTCGTGGCGGCGGGCTCAAGGAGGGGGGTCCCGGGCATCCAGCCCGCGGGCGTCGAGGCATGATCGCGGTCGGAGGTTTGCAGCGCCTTGACGAGGCGAAGCAGTTCCTCGACCGACCGGCCGATGTTCATCGGATACCAGCTGATCGCCCGCACGATTCCCTCGGGGTCGATGACGAAGGTCGCCCGCACGGTGGCGCTGTCGCTGGAGCCAGAATCCACCATGCCGAAGGCATGGCCGATGGCCATGGAAGGGTCCTCGATGATCGGGAAGGTCACCTTCACCCCGGTGCGGCTGTAGATGTCCTTCACCCAGGCGAGGTGAGAATACAGGCTGTCGACAGACAGGGCCATCAGGTCGCAGCCCAGCGCTTCAAACGTGTCGGACTGACGCGCCAGGGCAATGAACTCGCTGGTGCAGACCGGTGTGAAATCGGCCGGGTGCGACAGGAGGACCAGCCAGCGGCCCCGGTAATCGCTGAGCCGCCTCTCCCCCTGGGTCGTGCGCGCCGCAAAATCCGGGGCTGCGTCATTTATGCGCAGCGCGCGCCCTGTTTGCGGGGTGATGGGCTGGGCTGTCTCGATCATGCTCATCCGCAGACGGATATCATTTCAGGCTGCAGCCCGCCATCAGAAAATACACACTTGCATGAACTATGAATGTGTTTATCTATAATTCCAGAAATGCGGAGGCCCACCATGTCGTCGAACACTCCTGACCGCGCCCTCGACCACGCCGGAGACCTTGTCCGGGTTGCGCTTGCAGACCCGGGTCAACGCCCGATCGTGAGGTCGTTCTTTGACGAAGACACCTTTACGGTCAGCCATGTTGTCCGCGATCCCGGCTCTCGCGCCTGCGCCATCATCGACAGTGTGCTGGACTTTGATCCGGCGTCCGGACGGACGACGCCCGCCTCGGCGGATGCCCTCGTCGATTACGTGAAGTCCGAAGATCTTGAGGTCCAGTGGCTGTTCGAGACTCATGCCCACGCGGATCACCTGTCCGCCGCTCCCTATCTGCAGGAAAAGCTCGGCGGCCAGCTCGCGATCGGCCATGAAATCCTGCGGGTCCAGGAGGTCTTCGGCAAGATCTTCAACGAAGGCAGCGCGTTCCGGCGCGACGGCAGTCAGTTCGACCGGCTGTTCAATGACGGCGACCGGTTCCGGATCGGCGGTCTGGATGCCACGGTCCTGCATGTGCCCGGCCATACGCCGGCCTGCCTGGCCTACGTCATCGGCGATGCGGTCTTCCCGGGCGATACGATGTTCATGCCGGACTATGGCACCGCCCGCTGCGACTTCCCCGGTGGTGATGCCCGGACCCTGTACCGCTCGATTCACCGTCTGACCGCCCTGCCGGACGAGGCGCGCGTGTTTCTGTGTCACGACTACAAGGCCCCGGGGCGGGACGTTTTCGCGTGGGAAACCACGATCGGGGCCGAGAGGACCGGCAATGTCCATGTCCGCGACGGGGTCAGCGAGGATGAGTTCGTGGCCATGCGCACCCGGCGTGACGCCACCCTGCCAATGCCGCGTCTGATCCTGCCGTCGGTACAGGTGAACATGAACGGAGGCCGCCCGCCTGAGCCGGAGGCCAACGGTATCCGCTATCTGAAAATCCCGCTGAACGCCCTGTAGCGCTCCGGTACCACCCGACCGGAACGGCCGTTTCACGCCGGACCGGTTCCCATTTTTCCCTGCCCATCCGTTCTGGACGGCAGAAATTTCTGGAGATCTGACCATGTCTGATGCCCCCACGACCATCGGCCTGCCGCGCCTGAACGCCCCTGCCCCCGGCTTTTCTGCCAAGACCACCCACGGTGATCGCTCGCTGGCCGACTATCGCGGACGCTGGCTGGTGCTGTTTTCGCACCCGTCCGATTTCACCCCGGTCTGCACCACGGAGTTCATTGGCTTCGCCGGGGTTGCGGCCGAGCTGAAAGCAAAAAACTGCGAACTGCTGGGCCTGTCCATCGACAGCATCTTTTCGCACATCGCATGGACCCGGAACATTTCAGAGAAGTTCGGGGTCGAGATCCCCTTCCCGATTATCGAGGATCTGAAGATGGACGTGGCTCGCGCCTATGGCATGATCCATGAGGGTGCCAGCGACACATCGGCGGTGCGCGCCACCTTTGTCATCGACCCGGAAGGCATACTGCGGGCCATGCTCTACTACCCGATGAGCAACGGCCGCTCGATCCCCGAGATCGTGCGGCTGGTCACCGCCATGCAGGTCAGCGACGCCAACGGCGTCGCCACCCCGGCCGGTTGGCAACCCGGAGACGACGCCATCGTGTCGCCGCCCAAGACGATCGAGGCTGCTGCCAGTCGCGAGGGCGAAGGCTTCAAATACACTGACTGGTACTTCTCGACCCGCCCGATCGCGGCCTGACCCCTCGCCCGGCGCGGCGACGCGATCCGCGCCGGGTACCCCTTCCCCAAAAAAAGGAACTGGCCATGAAGAATGTAGGAACCCTCGACCGGATCGTCCGGGCCGCCGCCGTCATCGCCATCGCTGCGGCCTACGGACTTGGGCTGATTGGTGGCACGCTGGCGATCGTACTCGGTGTTGTGGCAGTCGTTCTCTTGCTCACCAGCCTGACCTCGACCTGTCCAGCCTATATGCCCTTCGGACTGTCGACGCGCGGGAAGGCCCGCTGACGTCTCGCCCTTCCCCTGCAGCCCCACTGGAGGCCCGTTCCCATGTCTTTCAAGCCCTTGACCCCGTTGCTGTCGGTCGCCCCCCAGATCAGTGAGGCGGATGTCGCCCTCGCGGCCCGGCAGGGCTTCCGGTCGATCATCGACAACCGACCCGACGGTGAGGAGCCGGGACAGCCTTCGGCGGCCGAAATGAAGGCGATGGCCGAGGCCCATGGTCTGGGCTTCGCCCATGTCCCGACCATTGGCGGTCAGGTCAGCGATGACCACGTCGCAATGATGGCCGAGGCTCTGAAGCGGCTCGAGGGTCCGGTGCTGGCCTATTGCCGCACCGGCACGCGATCCACGATCCTGTGGGCGCTGAGCGAGGCGGGGGTGCAGCCGGCCGATGCCCTGATCGCCGCCGCGAGCGGAGCGGGCTACGATCTGTCGGCCCTGCGTCCGCGACTGGAGGCCGCCAATGTCCGGTGATGCCTCGCGCCCGGACACGGTGGACGTCGTTATTGTCGGTGGAGGATCCGCCGGCCTCGCCGTCGCCGCTTCCCTGCTGGAGCGGGACCGCGGCCTTGAGATCGTCGTCGTTGAGCCGCGCGAGACCCATGACTACCAGCCCGGCTGGACCATGGTCGGGGGTGGCGTGTTCGGTGTGGCGGACACGCGGCGGCCCGAGGCCAGCGTCATCCCGGCAGGCGTTCGCTGGATCCGGGGCGCGGTCGCGTCGTTCCAGCCCGATCGCGACAAGGTCACACTCGAGGACGGCAGCACGATCGGCTACCGAGCCCTCGTTGTCGCCCCGGGCATCGCGCTGGACTGGGCGGCGATTGACGGCCTGGCAGACACGTTGGGACGCAACGGCGTCACCTCCAACTACAGCTACGACACCGCCCCCTATACGTGGGAACTGGTGCAAAACCTCAAGGGCGGAACCGCCCTGTTCACCCAGCCGCCCATGCCGATCAAATGCGCCGGGGCGCCCCAGAAGGCGATGTATCTCTCGTGCGATCACTGGCAGCGCGCCGGCGTGCTCAAGGACATCGACGTCCGGTTCCATAACGCCGGCGCGGTCCTGTTCGGGGTCAAGGAATTCGTGCCGCCGCTGATGGAGTACGTCGGTCGCTATGGCATCGACCTGCAGTTTGAATCGACCCTGATCGCTGTCGACGGCCAGGCCCGGACCGCTACCTTCCGCGAGAAGGACGGTGAGGTCACCAGGGCCTTCGATATGATCCATGTCACCCCGCCGCAGAAGGCGCCGGCCTTTCTGGCCCGCAGCCCGCTGGCGAATGAGGCGGGCTATGTCGATGTCGACCCGGCCAGCCTGAGGCACGTCCGCCAAGCCAATGTCTTCGGCCTCGGTGACGGCGGCTCGACCCCCAATGCCAAGACCATGGCCGCGGCCCGCAAACAGGCCCCCGTGGTGGCCGAGAACCTGCTGGCGGTCCTCGATGGCAAGGATCCGACGGCCGTCTACGATGGCTATGGTTCGTGCCCGCTGACGGTTGAGCGCGGCAAGATCCTGCTGGCCGAGTTCGGCTATGGCGGCAAGCTGCTGCCCAGCTTCCCCAGCTGGATCATCGAGGGGACAAAACCCCAGCGCCTTTCGTGGCTGCTCAAGTCCGAGGCCCTGCCCTGGCTCTACTGGAACGGCATGCTGAAGGGGCGCGAATGGATGGCTGAACCCCGGCAGCGTGAACTGGCCTGACGACGTTGAAGGGCCTCTCGCGATACCTGCCCATCCTCGACTGGGGACGGCGCTATGACCGGTCGACGCTGATCAACGATCTGGTCGCTGCGGCCATCGTGACCATCATGCTGATCCCCCAGAGCCTGGCCTACGCCATGCTGGCGGGTCTCCCGCCCGAGATCGGGCTGTATGCGTCCATCCTGCCGATCATCGCCTATGCGCTGTTCGGCACCAGCCGGACCCTGGCCGTCGGCCCCGTGGCGGTCGTGTCCCTGATGACCCTGGCGGCCGCCAGCAGCGTGGCCGTTCCGGGCAGTGCCGAATACATCGCCGCCGCCCTGATCCTGGCCCTGCTGTCCGGCCTGATCCTCGTGGTCATGGGGGTGCTGCGTCTCGGCTTTCTCGGCAACCTGCTGTCGCATCCGGTGGTGTCCGGCTTCATCACGGCCAGCGGCATCATCATCGCCACCAGTCAGCTGAAATCCATTCTGGGCATCGGGGCGAGCGGCGAGGCCCTGCCCGAACTGGTCACAACCCTGGTGAGCAACCTCGGCGACACCAACATGCCGACCCTGATCATCGGCGTCAGCAGCGTCATCTTCCTGTTCTGGGTTCGCAAAGGGCTGAAGCCCCTGCTCATGAGCCTCGGTCTGGCCGCCCGGCCGGCTGACCTGATCGCCAAGGCCGGCCCGATCGCAGCGGTTGCGGTCTCGACTCTCGCGGTGATCCTGTTCGATCTGGAGGCGCAGGGCGTGAAGGTCGTGGGCACCATCCCGCAAAGCCTGCCGCCCTTCACCGTGCCGCTGATCGATCCGGCGCTGTGGAGCCAGCTGGCCGGGCCGGCGCTCCTGATCGCCGTGATCGGTTTTGTGGAGTCCGTTTCGGTGGCCCAGACCCTTGCGGCCAAGCGTCGCCAGAGAATCGACCCCGACCAGGAGCTGATCGGTCTGGGGGCGGCCAATGTCGCGGCGGCCTTCTCCGGCGGCTATCCGGTCACCGGCGGCTTCGCCCGCTCGGTGGTGAATTTCGACGCCGGGGCCGAGACTCCGGCGGCCGGAGCCTTCACCGCGATCGGCATACTGATCGCGGCGCTGCTGCTGACGCCGCTCCTCTATGCCCTGCCGATCGCCACCCTGGCAGCGACCATCATCGTTGCGGTGCTGAGCCTCGTCGATCTGAAGACCCCGCAGCAGATCTGGCGCTTCTCCCGGCCGGACTTTGCAGCCCTGATGACCACGATCGTCGTGACCCTGCTGGCCGGGGTCGAGCCCGGCGTGGTGTCCGGTGTGGGGCTCAGTCTGGCCCTCTATCTATGGCGGGCCTCAAGGCCCCACGCGGCGATCGTGGGCCGGGTTCCGGACACCGAGCATTTCCGCAATGTGAAGCGCCATTCGGTGATTACCGATCCGAAGGTCCTGACGATCCGGATCGACGAGAGCCTGACCTATCTCAATGCCCGCTGGCTGGAAGAGTTCGTCCTGGAGCAGGTGGCGGAACACCCGCAGGTGCGCCACCTGATCCTGATGTGCTCGGCGGTGAACGCCGTTGATGCCTCGGCTCTGGAGAGCCTTGAAGCCATCAATCACCGCATGGTCGACGCCGGGGTCCAGCTTCACCTGTCCGAGGTCAAGGGTCCGGTCATGGACGCACTGCAACGATCGCCTCTGCTGGAGGCGCTGGGCGGCAAGGTCTTCCTGTCCCAGCACCAAGCCTTTGATGAGCTGGCAGAACGGAACCCCGACTGAACCCGGTCCTGCCGATCGGCCCGATCTAGAAGGGGTTCAGCGTATATCCATCCTGCTGGAGCAAGGCGTGGGCGGTCATGGCCGACAGCGAAAGACGCACGCCCGGCAGCAGGCTCCCGGGTGTGAGGCCGAGGTTCGCTGCGGTCTGTCCGCACAGGATGACGTCGACACCACCGGCCACCAGAGCCGCGATCAGGCCCGCGTTCGGGTTGGCTTCGCCTGTATGTGGTTCGCGCATCAGATCACGGGCTGCAGGTCCATGGACCACGATCGCCAGATGGATGTTCTCCTGCGGCACGCCGGCACGGGCATGCATGTTGAGAAACCGGGCGGCGGACTCAAGCCGGCGACTGACCTGTCCGCCAGTCGCCGCTTCGGAAACGTCGAAGGCAACCCTGAACACAGTCCCGGGCGCGATCGGCGCGATCCCCTCGATGTCGGCGACCGGACCGTACGCGCTGATCACCGGTCCCGGGCTGAAGCGCGATGATTGGGCGTGGGCGGAACTTGCGGCCACCAGGGCCGCGACGATCAGCAGAAGACGAAAGCGGTGCATGAGACCCTCGGGTTTCGGTCCGGAGACCGGGATGAGACAGGATGATCCCTGCGGACGTCTTCGCAGCAGGCGATTGGCGAGAGCCTGGTTCACGCTTTCGGCGGACCCACGAAGCGGGTCCGCCCCAAACGATCAAGCTCTAGCGAAACGCCATACCGGTTCGAACGCCCAGCCGCTTGAACAGCAGGGCGGCGGGGCAGAAGCCGGTGATCGAGGCCTGGATCAGGTTCAGGCCCACGAACACGGTCAGCCAGAACCAGGCCGGATGGACCCAATGGGCGAGGGCGATGCTGACCAGCACCATCAGGCCGGCGAACATCATGACGGCGCGATCAAGGGTCATGCCCTGGGCTCCTGTGCGGGGGTGGACGGCGTGCTGCGGCGCAGCTTGTGAACGCCGATCAGGTCAAGGGCCAGCTTCTCGTAGAGTGGCTCGGCCTCGCCCTTGCGAACCTTGTGGAGGAAGTAGCCTTCGAAGGCGACCTTGGCCGTGTGCACCCAGCGTCCGCTGGCCGCCCAGTTGATGTTGCGCGGCGGGATCTGCGGCTGGGCGATGAAGGCCACACCGCCGTCGCCGAAATCAGCCAGGCAGATGGCGTTCCAGCTGGCCTCGTTGGTCGGGGCCTTGCCGTCGAGGATCTGCTTCAGATTGGCCGAAATGGCCGTGACCATGCTCTCGATCATGAAGCCGGTCTTGGGTACCCCGACCGGCACAGGCGTCGGTCCGGTCGGCGGAATGGCGATACAGACGCCCAGTGCGAAGATGTCGGGCCAGGTCGGATTGCGCTGGTGCCTGTCGACCAGGATGAAGCCGCGCGGGTTGGTCAGACCCTCGATCCCGCGCACTGCCTCAACGCCCCGGAAGGCGGGCAGCATCATGGAATAGGCGAACGGCAGGTCGTGGTTCGCCCTGACGGCTCCGGTCTCGTCGACTTCCTCGACATGCATCATCCCGGCGTCGACACTCTTCACCTTCGCGTTGGTGATCCATTTGATGTGCCGCTGGCGCATCTCGCTTTCCAGCATCCCTTTGGTGTCCCCGACCCCGTCAAGGCCGAGGTGGCCGACATAGGGCTCGGAGGTTACAAACGTCATCGGAACCCGGTCGCGCAGCCTGCGGCGGCGCAATTCTGTGTCGAGGATCATGGCGAATTCATAGGCCGGTCCGAAGCACGAGGCTCCCTGCACCGCCCCCACCACAATCGGGCCCGGGTTCTTGACGAACGCGTCGAACGCGTCGGCTGCATGAACGGCGTGATCGACATGGCAGACCGACACGGTGTGTCCGTCCGGTCCCAGTCCGGGAATCTCGTCGAAGGCCAGCGCCGGACCCGTGGCGATGACCAGATAGTCATAGTGCAGGGCCCGGCCGTCGGCCAG
>JAIEQA010000027.1 GCA_019748095.1 Caulobacteraceae bacterium
GGCTAGCACCCCGCCTCCGGCGACGGTTCCCCGCAACAGGGCTCGACGATCGAGCTTCATCCGACACTCCCAACTTGATTCAAACAACCCCGCCGCATCCGGCTGGGGGTCTATGATAGACTACGCGGGCGGCGACCCCGCCCCTCGCGACAGCCTGTCGCACGACGGCCTGCTGGCCATGTCGATGCTTGCTCTCATAGCTTCACCGCCCGCAGCCGCAGCGCGTTCGCGATCACGCTGACCGACGACAACGCCATCGCCAGGGCCGCGAGCGCCGGCGACAGCAACCATCCGAAAACCGGATAGAGCAGCCCGGCCGCGACGGGGATCCCCAGCGCGTTATAGCCGAACGCGAACACTAGGTTCTGGCGGATGTTGCTCATCACCGCCATCGACAGGTGGCGTGCGCGGACGATCCCCTGCAGGTCGCCGCCCAGCAGGGTCACGCCGGCGCTTTCGATCGCCACATCCGAGCCTGCGCCCATCGCCACGCCTACGTCGGCGGCGGCGAGCGCAGGCGCGTCATTGACCCCGTCCCCCGCCATGGCGACGACACGGCCCTCGGCGCGCAGCCGTTCGACCACGGAGGCCTTGTCCTGGGGTAGGACCTCGGCCTGGACCTCGTCGATGCCCAGCCGACGAGCCACGGCCTCGGCGGTCGTGCGGTTGTCGCCGGTCATCATCACCAGACGCAGGCCGGCGGCCTTCAGCGCCGTGACCGCATCGGCCGTGGTTGCCTTGATGGGATCGGCGATGCCGAGGACGCCCGCGGCCCGGCCATCCACAGCGGCGAAGATGGCGGTGGCCCCGTCGCCCCTGAGCGCGTCGGCCTCCACTTCAAGCGCCGAGACGTCCACGCCGAGCTCGGTCAGGAAGCGCGTGTTGCCCAGCGCGACCCGCTTGCCATCGACCACGCCCGAGACACCGCGCCCGACCGGACTGTCGAACTCCGTGGCTTCAGACAGGGTCAGCTTTCGGTCGTTGGCGGCCGAGACAATGGCGTCCGCCAGCGGATGTTCGCTGCCGCGCTCCAGGCTGGCTGCGAGGCGCAGCAGCTCGGCCTCGTCGAACCCGGACGCGGGTCGAATGGCCGTGACCGACGGCCGCCCCTCGGTCAGGGTGCCAGTCTTGTCCAGCACCAGGGTATCGACCTTCTCGAACCGTTCCAGCGCCTCGGCATTGCGGATCAGGACGCCGGCCTGGGCACCCCGGCCGACGCCGACCATGATCGAGATCGGCGTCGCCAGACCGAGCGCACAAGGACAGGCGATGATCAGCACCGACACCGCCGCGACCAGGGCATAGGACAGGCGCGGCTCCGGCCCGACCAGCCCCCAGACCAGCGCCGCCACCAGGGCGATGGCGATCACGGCCGGCACGAACCAGCCCGAAACCGTGTCGGCTAGGCGCTGGATTGGCGCGCGGCTGCGCTGGGCCTGCGCGACCATCTGGACGATCCGGGACAGCAGGGTATCGGCCCCGACCTTGTCGGCCCGCATGACGAACGATCCGGTCCGGTTCAGCGAACCGCCGACGACGTTTGAACCCGGTTTCTTGGTCACGGGCATGGATTCTCCGGTCACCATGGATTCGTCGATCGACACGCGGCCGTCCACGATCTCGCCATCGACCGGCACCTGTTCGCCCGGCCGCACGCGCAGCCGGTCCCCGACGACGACCAAGTCGAGCGTGACGTCTTCATCGGTCCCGTCGTCCCGCACGCGCCGCGCGGTCTTGGGCGTCAGGTCCAGCAGGGCCCGGATGGCTCCGGAAGTCTGTTCGCGCGCCCTTAGCTCCAGGATTTGGCCGAGCAGCACCAGGACGGTGATGACCGCCGCCGCCTCGAAATAGACCGGCGCGCTGCCGTCCATGCGCAGGAAATCCGGCGGGAACAGGCGGGGCTCAATCACAGCCACAAGGCTGTAGGCCCAGGCCACGCCGACGCCCATGGCGATCAGGGTGAACATATTGAGCCTGCGGGTCCGCAACGAGGTCCAGCCCCGCTGGAAGAAGGGTGCCCCGGACCAAAGAACCACCGGCGTAGCCAAGGCCAGCTGGATCCAGTTGGACGTCTGGCCGGGGATCCGCATGGCGAGCCCTGTGAGATGGCCGCCCATCTCCAAGGCGAATACCGGCAGGGTCAGCAGCAGCCCGACCCAGAACCGACGTGTGAAGTCGATCAGCTCGTGATTGGCTGGTGCTTCCGCCGTGACGGTTTCCGGTTCCAGGGCCATGCCGCAGATCGGACAGGACCCTGGCCCCTCTTGGCGGACCTCCGGGTGCATCGGGCAGGTGTAGATGGCACCAGGGATCGCGGGCGCGGCCTCGGCCCTTTCACTCAGGTAGCGCTCCGGGTCGACGACGAATTTCGCGCGGCATCCGGCTGAGCAGAAGAAATGCTCGATGTGTTCGTGCGT
The DNA here is from genome assembly GCA_019748095.1 of Caulobacteraceae bacterium. Taxonomy (GTDB): domain Bacteria; phylum Pseudomonadota; class Alphaproteobacteria; order Caulobacterales; family Caulobacteraceae; genus Brevundimonas. The sequence continues at coordinate 2,418 of JAIEQA010000027.1, forward strand.
AGCCTTATGGGCGGTCGTGGCAGGATCGACCGTCATTCCGCAGACGGGATCGATCAATTGGTTCCCGGTCGGGTTAGTGGCCCCGGTCGAGCAGCAGTGGGAGCCAGGGGGCGGGTGTGGGTGAGCATCTGACATGGTGACGTCTCCTCGGCGGGGTACCCGCTACTTATACCCTACGGGGGTATAGCACAAGATACCGGTACGGGGTATGCTCGTTATCAACCGGAGTCGATCCATGCAGACTGACATCAAGCCCAAGGTCATCAACCGCCTGAACCGGATCGAGGGTCAGGTGCGCGGCATCGGTCGCATGGTCGAGGACGACCGCTACTGCGTGGATGTCCTGACGCAGATCCAGGCGGTCCGCGCGGCCCTGAACCGGGTGGAGAATGAGGTGCTGAAGGACCACCTCGACCACTGCGTCATGGGGGCCATGACCGGAGACGATCCGGCGGATCGGCAGGCCAAGGCCACTGAACTGATCGAACTGCTCGGGCGGGCCACGCGCTGACGCCGGGAACCAAAGCTTGACGATCTACGCTTGGACCCCATCGTCCAAGGAAAACCGTCATGAAACGCCTCAGCCTCGTCATCGCCGCCTGCGCTCTCGCCGCCGCCTGCTCGCCTCAGGCTGAGCCCACTTCGGATGCAGCGGCGACACCTGCAGCGTCCGCCGACGCGACCATGCCCCATGGTGCAATGGGCGGTATGGACAAGATGGCCATGATGGCTCCTGCCGAGGGCGATAGCGAAGCGACGCGCGGCTACAAGGCCTCGATGATGTCCATGATGAACGACATGCCGGCCTATCAGGGCAATGCGGACGTCGATTTCATGCGGCAGATGCGCGTTCACCACCAGGCCGCCATCGCCATGGCTCGGGTCGAGCTTGCGGAGGGCGAGAACGCAGAAGCCCAGGCTCTGGCTCGCGAGATTATCGAGGCCCAGGAACGCGAAATCGGCGTGATCGACACCTGGCTGGCCGCCAACGCCGGCTGACGCTTCGCCGGCGAGGGATCGACCGCTCGCCTGCGTAGTATCACAGAGGGTTACGGCTCCGGCCGTCCTGTTTGGGGCTACGCATGACGTCGATCTCGCCGGCGAGCGAAGGATATCCGACCGACCTGGGCGCGCTCACAAGTTTGCGCGCGTTTCTCGCCCTCGGCGTGGTACTGTTCCACTATCAACTTCAATGGGACCCGGCTCTGGGCTTCAGCCCCATCATCGAGCGGAGCCGACTGGCGGTTGACGCCTTTTTCCTACTGTCCGGGTTTATCCTCGCCCATGTCTATGGGCCATCATTTGCGGCCGGCGACTTTAGCTATCGGCGCTTCATCGTGGCGCGCCTGGCCCGCCTTTACCCGCTGCATCTGGCGGTGCTGGCGGGTGTGACGGTCATGGTGGTGGGGGCCAGTGTCTTTGGCGTGCGCTACGATCCGGCCACCTATACCTGGGAGGGGTTCTTCAAAACCCTCCTGCTCGTCCAGGCGTGGTTTCCGACCGAAGTCGGCTACAATTGGAGCGGCCCTTCCTGGTCACTGTCCGCGGAATGGTTCGCCTATCTGCTGTTTCCCTTCTACGCGCTGATTGCCATCAAGTTGCGTTCAAGGCCCCGCCTTCTCATCGCCTTGGGCGTGATGGGATATGTGGCGATCGACGCCGCCTACGGCCGCATGACGGGAGAGGTCTTGCCGCGCGCCGAAGACAATATGGGCATCCTGCGCATCGCGCCGACCTTTCTCATCGGCATGGCCCTCTACGGTCTGGGTCGCGAGACCCTTTGGCGGCCCGGCTTGGCGGTTGCGGCCTGTCTGGTTTCCACAGGGCTCCTGCTGACCGGAATGCAGCTGTCCCTCGACGATCGGATTATCGTCGCCCTCTCCGCTCCGGTCGTGTTCTGCTGGTCCATGCTCGCCAGGAGCCAGTGCGAGGGCATTCTGGCCGCGCCGGCGCTTGTCTTTGCCGGGGAGGTCTCATTCGCGCTGTACTTGGCCCACATGCCGCTGCTCGTCGCCTACAAGGGTGTTGCGGCCGAGGTCAGAGGCATCGACAGCAACTTCGTCATGACGCCGATCGAACTTTCCGTACTCCTGGCGGTGACGATCATCGTTTCCGTCCTTTTGCACCTTTACGTCGAACGACCCGGACGAAAGACAATTCGTCGGCGCTTCGAGACCCTCAGTCCCAAGTGAGCAGGGCCGCCCCCGCCGACGAACAACTTCTCAGCTGCACGGGCGTCAGCGCAGCCGCGCTCCAATCCGCTCCATCTGGTCGATCTCCTCGCGCTGGGCCCGGACGATCTCGCCGCACAGCGCGATCAGTTCGCGGTCGGCCAGATCCGCTTCCTGGCACATCAGAATGGCGCCGGAATGATGCGGGATCATGGATGCGATGAACTGTTGGTCGTCGATCAAAGCCTGCGCCCGCGTCGCCCAGAACGACCCGGCCGTGAGCCCCATGAAGACGACCAACAGTATAAGATTGAGCCGCTTGTTCGGATACATGCCTGACATCGAGGCCAGCATGAATACGCCCATCGGTGCCCACATGGTTACCGACATGTAGAACATATTCAGATTGTGCCGGAAGTCGCCGAGCCCATCGATCATTGTGAACATCACGACGTACATGACGATCAGACTGAGCACCATGTTGATAAAGAACATAAGATAAGGCCGGCCATGTTTGCCGTCCTTGCTCTCAGACTGTGCTTGATGTGCGTGTGACATCTCTGTTCTCCCGACCTCAGTGCTCAGGCACCATCCCGCCGCAACATGAAACCGCCTCATTGGTTCCGGCCTGTCAGGTCTCGGGCGCTGCTCGTGACGACCAGTGGATGTGCCGGATTTGCCAGCCGTCGGAGCCTCGTGCGAGAACCATAGTCTCCACAGTCAAGCGGGCCGTGGCGCTATTGCCGGCCTGCCCGATGGTGCGTCCCTCGCTCATGATCCATGCGACATCGCCAGATGCCCGGCCCACGCGGCGCGCTACCGTGGATTCGGAAGCCGCCGCATAGGCGGCATCGGCTTGCAGATGGTGCGAAGCGTATTCGGTACGCGACCGCTCGGCCCCGCCTTCCTCGAACACCATCACATCGTCGGCCATCAGGGCCAGGGCAGCATCGGTCTCGCCCGACTCCAGCGCGGCATGAAACGCGTCAACCACGCTCGCTGCGGCCTCAGCTTCCGACGCCACATTAACGCTCGCCTCGGCTGTCTCCTGAGCGACCGCCGAGGCGGGTGAAATTGAGAGCAGGACCATCGCTGCGGCGGCGGCAAGGAAGGGGTAGGACATCCATCAGCTCCAGATCGGTTCGCGAGAGCCTAGCGGGAACCGTTCAGCGATGTCAGCCCCTGTGCTCCTGTAGCGGCCGGCGGTCCGTCACCATCACGAGGCGTTAGAGATCGGCAGCCCAACAGGCCAGTTCGGCAGCGACGATGATGTCCGACCCCGTGCCGCGGCTTCTGGTCTGTCCCAACCGCTCAACGTCGCACCGCCCGGACACCGCCGCCGGCACGCTCGCCCCACCCCTTGGCAAGACATCCCCCGACAGCGGTCCAGCCTGTGAGGACGTCACCTCCTCGCAATTCCCCCGGGCCTAAAAAAGTTTTGCTGAAGCGCGAGGGAGGCTCTCCGGCGCTGCGTAGTCCTAAACGGGGGGCCACAATTCGGCCCAATAAAGAACGGGGAACTGCCATGGCCGAAGTCTCTTTCAAGTCCAAGCTTATCACGACGTCTGTTTTGACAGGTGTCGCGCTCGCCACCGTCGTGCTGACCGCTGTCCCCGCTGCGGCGCAGAACCAGGACGCAACGATCGCTCAATCCCAGGACGCTGAAGCCGAGGTCGAGTCGATCGTCGTGACGGGTTCGCGCATCGCGCGCCAGGACTACAGCGCAAACAGTCCGATCGTCACGGTCACCCAGGAGGACTTCCGAGCGACGGGTTCCGTCAACATCGAGAGCCTGATCAACGACCTCCCGCAGTTCACCGCCTTGGGCAATGCGGCATCCAACAGTCCGAACCTGGCCGGCCAGGCCAATGTCCAGCTGCGGGGATTGGGCGCCACTCGGACCTTGGTGCTGTTGAACGGGCGGCGTGTCGTGCCGTCCAATGCGTCGTCCGTTGTGGATTTGAATCTGCTGCCGACACCGCTGATCTCGAGCATCGAGACCATCACGGGCGGTGCGTCATCCACCTATGGATCGGATGCGGTGGGCGGGGTCCTGAACTTCCTGCTCAATCAGAATTTCGAAGGCGTCCAGCTGGACCTTCAGTATGGCGCTTCGTCGCGTGGCGACGCTGCTGCGGAATCGGTCAGCCTCACCGTTGGTGGCGATATCGCCGAGGGCCGCGGCAATGCCGTTGTGTCCGCGAGCTATTCGAACCGCGACTCGGTTCTCAACGCCGACCGTTCGTTCTCCCTGATCGGGGGATTTGCGGGCACGTCTCCCTTGGGTTCAACGGTGTTCGACGCGACCAACCTTCCGTCGGCCGCGGCAGTCAGTGCCGCCGTTCCCGGTGCCGTCCGAGGCGATACCTTCGGCTTCAACAACAATGGCACCCTGTTCACCTACCAGGGCGCGCGCGACTACATCAGCCCCGGCGGCGTCGGATATGAAGGGTTCCGCACGCCCGGTCCGCTACAGCAGACCGACTTCACCTACAGCACCGGTGATCGCAACTACATGATCATACCGCAGACGCGGTACAACGTGTATGCGGCCGCAGACTATGAGCTGACACCAGCCGCAGAGCTCTACGCGGATTTCATGTTCTCCCAGTACGAGAGCGGCAACCAGCTGGCTTCCAACCCCGCCACAGGGCCGACGACCGGGTTCCGCATCCCATCGACGAACCCCTTCATCCCAGCCGAGCTGCGCGGGGTGCTGAACTCGCGCCCCAACCCGGCGGGAAATTTCCGACTGGACAAACGCTTCAACGAACTGGGTCCGCGACGCCAGACCGAGGACTACAGCGTCTATCAGATCACGACAGGCTTGCGCGGTGAGCTGACGGGCGTGCGTGACTGGACCTACGACGCCTATGTCTCCTACGGTCGCGTTGACAATGGAACCACCTATACCGGCTATCTGTCCCGGTCGGCTCTGCAACGTCTCTTGGACGCTCCAGACGGCGGCGCTTCGATCTGCTCAGGCGGTTTCAATCCTTTCGGCGAGCGGCCGCTGAGCAGCGCTTGCATCGCCTACGTCAGCCGGATCGCCAAGAATACGACGACGAACGATCAACGGGTTGCCGAACTGAATCTGCAGGGGGGTCTGCTAACCTTGCCCGCGGGCGAAGTCCGGGCCGCCGTCGGCGCGGCCTATCGGGAGCAGAACTATGATTTCGTGCCGGACAATCTTCTGCTCAGCACCTTCACCCTGAATGGCGTCGTCGGGCCCGAACTAGCCGGGAACTCGGGACAGCCCTTGTCGGGCTCCGATCAGGTCGCCGAGCTCTATGGTGAAATCCTCATCCCGCTCCTGCGCGATCTGCCGTTCGTGCGTAACCTTGAAACCAATCTCGGCTACCGCGCCTCGGAATACGAGACGATCGGGCAGGTGAGTTCCTACAAGGCGGACCTCAGCTGGGAAGTTTTCAACGGCCTGCGTCTGCGCGGCGGTATCCAGCAGGCTGTCCGCGCGCCCTCGATCGGGGAGTTGTTTTCAGCGCAGAACCTGAGCTTCCCATCGATCGGCGTGCCCGTGTCCTCGACCGGTGCCCGGCAGTTCTCGGGCGACCCCTGCGACATCCGCGGGGCCTATCGCGCCCCGGGCGCGGCCGACGCCAATGCGGTGCGGGCCCTATGCTTGGCCCAGAACGTTCCCAGCCAGGTCATCGATGCGTTCACCTTCTCCAACTCGCAGGTCTCGGGGGTCACCGGCGGCAATCCCCTGCTGGAGGAAGAAACCGCTGAATCCTTCACGGTCGGCGTCACTTGGCAGTCGCAGTTCTCGAACCCGTGGCTGAGCCAGCTTTCCGCATCGATCGACTATTATGACATCTCGATCGAGCAGGTCGTCGGGACCGTCTCGACCACCGAACAGCTTCGGCGTTGCTTCAACCAGAACGGTACGTCCAACCCGACCTATGATCCGAACAATGTCTTTTGCCAGCTGTTCAGCCGTGACCCCAACTCGGGGCAGATCACCAACACCTTCGAAACCAACGCCAACCTAGGAACGCTGCTGACCAAAGGGATCGACTATCAGGTCGACTGGACACTGGATCTGGCCGATGTCGGCGCGCCGGACTGGGGCACCGTGGCCTTCAACATCACCGGAACGAAGCTTGAGGAATGGCAGCGTCAGAACATTCCGGGCGGCCCCTTCACGGATCGCAAGGGCACGGTGTCCAACAGCTTCGGCCTGACCTTGCCGGAATGGAAATTCCTGTCGACCCTTAACTGGATCCAGGATCCCTGGAACATCGGCGTCCGCTGGCGTCACCAGGGCTCGGTGGAGAACTTCAACAACCGCAGCCAAGCCATCGATGCCATCGACTACTTCGACCTCAACGCATCTTTCCGAGTGAACGAAGCGGTCTCGCTGCGAGCTGGGGTCAACAATGTCACCGATGAACAGCCGCCGGTGTATTCGCCGGCCATCGCCGCCAACACCGATCCGTCGAGCTATGATCTCATCGGTCGCCGATACTATGTCGGCCTGACAGCCCGCTTCTGAACCGGTCCGCAGGAGGCCGGACCAACCAGGGCCCGGCTTCCTCTAGGACTGGCATCGGAAGCGAAATCCAAGACCGCTCGGCGAAACCGGCGGAACGATTGATCCACCAAAGGGATGAAGACCATGAAAAACCGTCTAGCGCTGATGATGGCGGCGGGTGTCGGCCTGCTCGCAGGTGCCGCCTCAGCCCATGATTTCTTTCTCATACCGGAGCGTTTCGTCGGTCCGAGCAACCGCCCCCTGATCGTGCACGCAACGTCCTCGTCGGACTTTCCTGCCCTGAACGTGGGCTCACCCCGCAGTCGTATCGCCCAGGTGCGCGCGATGGTCGCCGGCGAGCCTGCAGCGGTCACGGTCGAGGCACAAACCGGACAATCCCTGCGCCTGTCCGTCGCCGGTGCCGACGCGGGCATGGCGGTGGTCGCCCTGGAGACGATATGGGGTGAGTCCAACTGGCGACCGGAACAGGTCGAAACCTATCTCGACGAGCATCCTTTCAAGGCTGAGGACGTGTCTACGGTTCATGGCCTTCTGCCCGAGGGGGCGACACTTCAGATCCGGTCGCGCCGGCTGGCCAAGACGCTTGTCTGTTTCGAAGTCTGCTCACCAACCGCGACGACACCTGCGGGGCTCGAGGTGGAGTTTCTCCCCGAGTTCGACACGGGGCGAAGCTCGCCTGGAGCATTTCAGCTGGTCCGCAAGGGACAACCGCTGGCCGGTTACCCTGTGGTGGTGCGTTTCGGCCAGGACGAAAGGCGTGAGCTCCTTACCGATGGGCAAGGGCGTGTGCAGTTGCCTGAGGGCGTTACCGGTCCGGTCATGATGGTGGCCGCGACCCTGGACAGGCCGAATGAACCCGGCGGACGCTTCATCACCAACAATGCATCTCTGACGTTCGACGCCTCCGCCGGTAGCGGCCAGTAACCGTTGAGGTCGCGGATCTGAAGTTCGTCCAATCCCCGGCGACGGTCGCTCGGTTTACGTCTAGGGCCGTCGCCAAGGATTGCAGTCAGTCCCCACAGGGGATGGAACCCCGCCCTGTCGGCAAAGCCAGGCTGCATCCTACAGCCTTGGTTCGCGACAGGTAACAGCCGAAGAGCCGGCCGCCGGCTTCAAAGGCCGAACGGCCTCAATCGGCACCCTGGCCCCCAAGGACCGAGAGCCCGCCTTCCGAGGACAACGGCTCCCCTGTCGCCATCAATGGCTCAAGGGTGAAACGACGCCCGATGGCTGGCTTCGGCGTTGGGGTCGATAGATTCGCGTTTCACTTGGACCGTCATGTGGTCAATCGCGTAAGCTGCCCTCACCGCATGTAAGACTCGCCCATGGACGTCCTCGGTATCGGCCTGCAAGGTGATTGAGGTGCTGCACGACCACGATCGCTGCCTGTCATCTCAAGACACCGCCGATGCGGCACCGGCCCTGCCGCGATAAGCACAAAGGGGTCCGGCCTCAGCAGCCGGGTCTCGGCCAGCGATCGTGTTTCTCGTCGATTACGAAAGGATGCGCGTGCGCGACGCCGGTCGCGCCGCCCGCGCCGTCAGTCAAATGCGGATCGTCCGGTTCCAGCTCGGGATGGCTGTGAGCCAGGATCTCGGGGTCACTCGCCGGCCAGATCAGCAGGCCGAGCAGCGCACCCGTCGCGCACAGCGCCGCCAGCACCAGGAAGGCCGCGGCCGGATCAGCCTCGGCGCTGACCAGCCCTGCCACCGGATAGGCGATCAGCCAGCAGGCGTGGGACAGGGCGAACTGGGCGGCGAACAGGGCCGGTCGATCCTGGGCCATCGACGATCGCCGCAGCGCCCGACCCGCCGGAGTGATGGTCAGGGAATAGCCGAACCCCATGATGAGCCACAGCCCGATCAGCACCGGATAGCTGTTGGCCACCCAGGCTCCGGCCATGAGGACCAAGGTCATCACACCGGCCCCCAGCACCATGGCCGTGCGGTCCGACATCCGGCCCAGCAGGCGCGGCATAAACACCGCCGCCGTCATCGACCCCCCGCCGAACGCTGCGAGCGCCCAGGCCGTGGCCTGTTCCGACAGGCCGAACTCCGACTGGACGAGGACGACAGTGTTGACGAACACCATGGCCCCGCCCGCAGCCGTGGCCAGGCTGATCGCCAGCAGCCCGCGAAGCCGCGGCGTCAGGACGAACAGCCGCAAGCCCCCGGTCAGCCGCTGCATGAAGGGTTTGGGCTGGGTTCTGCTGAGCACCGGCAGGCTGGCCCCGACCACGAATAGGGCCGAGACGACAAAGCCCAGGGCCGTGCCGACGAACAGATTGTGGTAGCTGATGAACGCCAGCAGCAGCGCCGCCAGCACCGGACTGGCCACGCTCTCCAGGTCGGCGGCCAAGCGCGAGAGCGACAACGCCTTGGTGTATTCCGCCTCGTCGGGCAGCAGGTCGGGGATCATCGCCTGAAACGCCGGGGTGAAGGCGGCGGACGCGACATAGAGCACGGTCATCAGCCCATAGACCTGCCACGCCTCGCCCACGAACGGCAGACTGACGGCGACCCCCGCCCGCACGACGTCGAGCGAGACCAGCAGGGTCTTTCTCGGAAGACGCGCCGACAGGGCGCTGGCGAACGGGGCCACGCCGATATAGGCGACCATCTTGATCGCCAGGGCCGCACCCAGCACCTGGCCCGCGTCCGCCCCGGCCAGGTCGAAGGCCAGAAGACCCAGGGCGACCGTGGCCATTCCGGTCCCGAGCAGGGCGGCGACCTGGGCCGTGAACAGGTTGCGATAGGCGGCATGGCGAAGCGGCGAAAACATCTGCATCTCTCATGAGGGTCGCCGCGTCGGCCGAACATGTCCCCGACATCGGTTCCAATCGGACCGATGACGGGGCGGCATCGCTCAGACGACCCGCTTGACCTCGCTATAGGCGCCTTCAGTGATCAGGGTGATGGTCACCGGCGCGCCGGTGCGATTGCGCCAGAACCAGCCGTGACTGCCCGTGAAGACCGCCGTCAGCGTGTCCTCGACCCGCTGCTCCGAGCCCTTGTCATAGCCGTGGTAGGAAGTTCCCGGCCGATCGGCGTGGGTATCGTAGTTGACCCGGCCGCCGCTGCTGGACCAGCTGTAGCGGACCTTGGCCCCCTCCTGCATCACCAGCTTGATCTCGGCACCCTGATCTGGCTCCAGGGTCAGGACTGTCCGGTCGGACCGCATTCCGGCTTGTGTCGCCCCAACGACGGGGGCCGCGCCCAGGGCCATGGTCGCAGGCGCGGTCGCATCCGTGGGCCGGGTGATTGTCGTGGAATCAAGCGCGGGCGCGGGAGCCACCGCACCGGCTTCAGCCGCCTTCTCGGCCTCGGCCTCGGCGGCGAGCTGAACCTTGATCCGGCCCATCTCGGTCAGGCCAAACACCGACCCCACGCGGGTCGGATCGACCCCGTATTCGGCGGGCATGACGATCGTGACCAAGAGGCCGGCGGCGATCGCGGCGGCGACGCCGGTGGACTTCAGAAGCTTGCCCGTCGAGGGCAGTTCGGAGGCGGTGGGCTTGTTGGCGTTGTACATGGGTCAGTCTCCGATCAGAGAACGAAATAGCCGACGAGCTGATAGCCCGTCAGAACGAAACCGAGGGTCATCAGGACGACGTTGGCGACGTAGGCGTGCCGCCAGAAACTGCCGGTCTTACGCCAGAAACCCATGGCGATCAGGATGGCCCCGAGCGCCAGAAGCTGGCCCATCTCGACGCCGATGTTGAAGGCCACCAGGTTCACGAACAGGCCGTCGGGGGCCATGTTGAAATCCTGCAGTTTGGTCGCCAGGCCGAAGCCGTGAAACAGGCCGAACACCAGGGTCGCGACCTTGGTGTTCGGCTGGATCCCGAACCATCGCTGGAAGGCCCCGAGATTATCCAGGGCCTTGTAGACCACCGACAGACCGATGATGGCATCGACGAGATAGCTCGACACGCTGACATCCATCAGCACGCCCAGCAGAAGCGTGGTCGAATGGCCGATGGCGAACGTCGTCACATAGATCGAGATGTCCTTCATCCGGTAGAGGAAGAAGATCACGCCGAACAGGAACAGCAGATGGTCGTATCCGGTGACCATATGCTTGGCCCCCAGATAGACGAACGGCCAGAACACAATGCCGGACGTCTCCTGGATATAGCCCTTGTCGCCCTCGGCCACGCCATGGGCGAGGGCCTGGGCCGTGACGCCATCGATCAGGAAGAACAACAGAACGGCGAACAACGCCGTGGCGGGAGATCTGAGCCATGACCAAGGGTCGGGGCGGTAAGCCACTGTCATGGGAACCTTTCCAGAAATTGGGTTTGCAGGAAGGAAAGAGGATAACCAGGTCACGGGGCACCCCGCCTGGGTCGGAACGGAAGATGATCCAGCCAGACTGGACGCGGTCGGTCCGACGGCTTGTCGCGGCCGTGGACCAGGCTGTAGAGCGCCGGCAGGACCAGCAGGGTCAGGATCGTCGAGGAGATGATCCCGCCGATCACGACCGTGGCCAGCGGGCGCTGGACCTCGGCCCCCGCCCCGACGTTGAGCGCCATCGGCACGAAGCCCAGGCTGGCGACGAGAGCGGTCATCAGCACGGGACGCAGGCGGGTCAGGGCCCCCTCGCGGATGGCGTCTTTCACCGGTTTGCCCTCCTCGATCAGGCCCCGGATGAAGCTGACCATCACGACGCCGTTCAGCACCGCGACGCCGGACAGAGCGATGAAGCCGACCGCCGCCGAGATCGACAGCGGCAGGCCCCGCATCGCCAGCGCCGCCACCCCCCCGGTCAGGGCCAGGGGCACGCCGGAGAAGACGATGGCCGAGTCCTTGACCGATCGGAACAGGGCGAACAGCAGGCCGAAGATCAGCAGCAGCACCACCGGCACCACCAGTTGCAGCCGTTTCGCGGCCGAGATCAGTTGCTCGAACGTGCCGCCGTAGCTGAT